>NZ_AP022618.1:3356499-3661636 GCF_010731615.1 Mycolicibacterium insubricum
CGCGATCGCCACCGACTTGAGAAATCCGAGCACATCGGTGAACCACAGCCGGACGAAGCGAATGTCGCGTTCCTCCAGCGTGCGCAGCACGAATTCCATCTGGCGATCCATGCTGGCGACCCTAGGCGTCGGCTGTTAATTCCGTGTTACGGCCCGGGCGGTTCGGCGAGGCTCGGCGGCGGTGGCGCGAGCGGAGCGAGTGCCGGCGCAGCCGAGGGGAAGCCGGGACCGACCGCAAAAAAACCGTCAGGCGCGGCACGTCAACCCGGACTGCGGCACCGTCTGGTTGAGCAGGAAGTCCAGGATCGCGGTGTCGATGCATTCGTAGCCGTTGAACACCACCGTGTGCTGGGTGCCCTCGAAGCTGACCAGTGAGGCGCCGAGCTGTCGGGCCAGGTCCACACCGGACTGGTACGGGGTAGCCGGGTCGTGGGTCGTGGAGACCACCACCACCTGACCGGGTGCGGCCGGGCTGGCCGCCTTGGGTGTCGAGGTTGCCGGCACCGGCCAGAACGAGCAGATGTCGCGCGGGGCATTGCCGGTGAACTGACCGTACGACGAGAACGGGGACACCTGGCGGACCCGCTTGTCGGCGGCAATCCACACCGCGGGGTCCGTCGGTGACGGCGCGTCCACGCAGCGCACCGCGTTGAAGGCGTCCTGGTCATTGCTGTAGTGCCCGCGTTCGTCGCGACCCTGATATTCGTCGGCCAGCATCAGCAGGTCGCCGGGGTCGGTGCCGCGGGCCAGGCCCAGCAGGCCGCTGGTCAGGAACCGCCAGAACTGCGGCGTGTAGAGCGCGTTGAAGGTGCCGGTCAGCGCGTCGGCGTAGGACAGCCCGCGCGGGTCGGCGGTGCGGGCCGGTTTGGTGACCAGCGGATCGACCAGCTGGTGGTAGCGGGTGACGGCCTGGGCCGGGTCGTTGCCCAGCGGGCAGCCCGCGCTCTGCGCGCAGTCGGCGGCGTAGTCGTCGAAGGCGGCCTGGAATCCGGCCATCTGCCGGATCATCGACTCCACCGGGTCGATGCTGGGGTCGATCGCGCCGTCGAGCACCATGGCCCGCACGTGCGAGCCGAACTGGTTGACGTACTGGGTACCGATCGCCGTGCCGTAGCTGAAGCCCAGGTAGTTGATCTTGTCGTCGCCGAGCATGCGGCGCACCGAATCCATGTCGCGGGCGACCTCGCGGGTGCCGACGTGCCCGAGTACCGCGGTCCCCATCCGCGCGGCGCAGCTCTGCGCGTACTGCTTGTTGAGCGCGTCGATACGCGCCACCCCGGCGGGGCTGAAGTCGACCATGGGTTCGCGCCGCCACGCGTCGAACTCGGCGTCGGTGCGGCAGCGCAGCTCCGGGGTGGAGTAGCCGACGCCGCGCGGGTCGAAGCCGACGAGGTCGAAGTGGTCGGTGATCGGGCTGCCGGCCAGCGCCGAGCCGATGCCGACGACGGTGTCCACCGCCGAGGCGCCCGGCCCACCCGGGTTGACGAACAGCGAACCGATGCGTTGTCCGGTCGCCGGGATCCGGATGACGGCGAGCTTGACCGTTCCGGTGGAGGGCGCGTCGTAGTCGATGGGGACGCTGAGCATGGTGCACTGGGCGCCCGGCAGATCGGCCGCGGTCTTCACCGCCGGGGTGCAACTACCCCAATTCGCCTGTGCCACCGCAGGGCTGGGTTCCGCGGCGGCGATCGGTGCGGACATGCTGAAGACAAGCGCCGCCGAGAGCAGCGCAGAGCCCAGCCGAGCGGTGCGCTGCATGTGCACATCGTCGCATGCCGAAGGTGCACAACCCGCACCGACGAGGTCACGCGTCGATTGCGATCCGCGGCCCGGCTACGGGCACTTGGCGCCCTCCGGCGGCAGGGTGTTGTCGATCAGGTAGGCGGTTGCGTAGTCGTCAACGCACTTCTGCCCCTGGAACACCACGGTGTGCTGGGTGCCGTCGTAGGTCAGCAGCGCGCCGCCGAGCTGACGGGCCAGTTCCACGCCGGCCTGGTACGGGGTGGCCGGGTCACCGGTGACCGACACCACCAGCGGTGGGGCCAGCCCCTCGACCTTCACCTCATGCGGCTGGCTGGTCGGCGCCACCGGCCAGAACGCGCACGTGCCCAGCGGGGCGTGGCCGGTGAATTCGCCGTAGCTCATGAACGGTGCGACCTCGCGGCTGCGCCGGTCGGCTTCGATGACCTTCTCCCGGTCGGTGACCGCGGGCCGGTCCACACAGTTGATGGCCACCCGCGCGTCGGTGGAGTTGTCGTAGTGCCCGTCCTTGTCGCGGCGCATGTACAGGTCGGCCATCTTCAGCAGGGTGTCGCCCTCGCCGTTGCGCAGCTCGGTCAGCCCGGTCTTCAGATGCGGCCAGAAATTCGGCGAGTACATCGCCAGGATGGTGCCGACGATGGCGTCGTTGTAGCTCAGGCCGCGCGGATCCTTGGTCTTGGCCGGATTCTTGGCCAGCGGTTGCACCATCGACAGGTACTCGGCGACCGCCTGGTCCGGGTCGGTGCCCAGCGGGCAGTCCGCACTCTTGGCGCAGTCGGCGGCAAAACTGTTGAACGCCTTCTGGAATGCGGCGGCTTGGTCGATCTCGGCTTCGATCGGATCGGCGTTGGGATCGATCGCGCCGTCGAGGATCAGCGCCCGCACGTTGTGCGGGAACATCTCGGCGTACACCGCGCCGATCCGGGTGCCGTAGGAGTAGCCGAGGTAGGTCAACTTGTCGTCGCCGAGGGACGCCCGCAGCGCATCGAGATCCTTGGCCACGTTGACGGTTCCGACGTTGGCCAGGAAGTCCTTGCCCATCTTGTCGACGCAGCGCTGGACGAACGCCTTGGTCTCGGACTCCATGTGCTCGACGCCCTCGGGGGTGTACTCCACGATCTGGTCGGCCCGGGACTTGTCGTTGTCGGCGTCGGAGTTGCACCACAGTGCCGGCTTGGACCGGGCGACCCCGCGCGGGTCGAAGCCGACCAGGTCGAACCGCTGGCGGATCGCCTCGGGCATGCCCTGCACGAGGTTCATCGCGGCCTCCAGGCCGGACTCGCCGGGGCCGCCGGGATTGATCACCAGCGAGCCGATCTTGTCCCCGGTGGCCGGGAACCGGATCAGCGCCAGCGTGACGATGCCGTCGTCGGGCTTGTCGTAGTTCACCGGGACTGTGATGGTGCCGCACTGCCCCGAGCGCAGGTAGTCCGGCGCGGCGTCGGTGAAGGCGCACGGATGCCACTCGACCGGGGCCCCGATCTGCGGGGCTTCCCGCACCGCCTGCCCGTCGACGACCTGAGCGCAGCCGGACAGCAGCGTCAGCGTCGACGCCACGGCGACGGCCAGGCCCGCCCTGGTGCCCGGGCGCGCTCGTTTTCGCGGGTTCATGGCACCACATGCTGCCATGCGTACCCAGCGAAGCCGCTGAGCGTCGCTCAGTCGCGGGTCGCGGCGACCAGCGCGGCGAGCTCGGTGGCGAATCCGTCGGCCATGTCCCAGAGGTCCGGCAGCAGGTCCGGACAGGAGATGATGCCGACGTCGAGCTGCCCGGACAGCGACATGACGGTGATGTTGAGCCCCGATCCGTGGAACAGCGGCCCCAGCGGGTACATGGCCGACACCTCGGCGCCCAGGAAGTACAGCGATTCCTGCGGGCCCGGGACGTTGGAGACGACGAGGTTGTGCACGGGACGGGCCTCGGTCAGCCGGGAGCTGGCGTAGACCCGCATGGCGACACCGAATACCGCGGGCGCGGCGAATTGGGACCAGTCCTGCAGCAGGCTGGCGGGGATCGCCGAGCTGTGTTCCTTGGCGACGGCGCTGGCCGCGGCGATCGCCCGCAGCCGCTCGGCCGGGTCGGCGATGTCGCTGTGCAGGCCGGTGAACATACCCGACACCTTGTTGCGGCCGGGTCGGTCCGAACGCCCGTGCACCGACACCGGGACCATCGCGACCAGCTGCTGTTCGGGCAGTTCACCGCGGTTGAGCAGGTATTGCCGCAGCACCCCGGCGACCAGCACCATCACCACGTCGTTGACCTTCACATCGAAGTGGTTCTTCACGGTCTTGACGTCGTCGAGGTCGAGCCGGGCGAACGCGACGTTGCGCCGCGGGGTGACGGTGGCGTTGAAGGCGGTCTTCGGGGCATTGAACGGGCTGGCCATCGCCGCGCCGTTCACCGCGCGGCGCACGGTGTCCACCACGGTCCCGACGGTGTCCGGCAGCACCCGGGTGGCCAGGTTCACCGGCCGGGTGGCGAAGCGGGCGAATCCGCGGGCCGCGATGACCAGCGCTCCCGCCCCGCCCGGGGCCTCCACCGGCTCGGGTGCGGGGGCGTCGGGCTCGGTGGAACACAACTGCGACATCAGGTTCGCCCCGGTCACGCCGTCGACGGCGGCGTGGTGGACCTTGGTGACCACCGCCAGCGGGCCGCCGGCGCGCGCATCGGTGCCGTCGATGTTCTCCACCACCAGCATCTCCCACAGCGGCCGGCTGCGGTCCAGCGGCAGCGACGCGAAATGCCCGACCATCTCGGCGAGTTCCTCGCGGCCGCCCGGGGCGGGCAGGCCGATCCGGTGCACGTGGTGGTCGACGGCGAATTCGGGGTCCTCCACCCAGACCGGATGGTCGATGTTGAGGAAGCTGTCGGACAGTTTCATCCGGAACTCCGGCATCGCCCGGACCCGTTCGGCCAGGGTCGCCAACAGGCCGTCGAAGGTGTAGCCGCCCGGGATGCTGGTGGTGTCCAGCTCCAGGATCGAGCAGACGTGCAGCGGCTGGCTGGTGTTTTCGAGGTAGAGAAAGCTGGCGTCCAGGCCGCTGAGTCTCTGATATCCGGGCATGGCGCCGATGCTATGTCGTGCACCGCGGCGATTGTGAGGAAGTCCACTCACCTGGCGTGTTCTTTCCCGTGGTCACCGATGGCAGACTGAACGGGTCAGACGACCCGGGGACCCGGATGGGCCTCGAGGAAACGAACCGACAAACAACACTGAGGACGATGATGTCTGAAACACCGGTATACGGCGCTGTCGCCGACTCCACCGTCACCCGCCCCACCAAGGTCCGCACCCACCACCTGCAGCAGTGGAAGGCCGAAGGGCACAAGTGGGCCATGCTCACCGCCTACGACTACTCCACCGCGTGCGCCTTCTCCGACGCCGGCATCCCGGTGCTGCTGGTCGGCGATTCCGCCGCCAACGTGGTCTACGGCTACGACACGACGGTGCCGATCTCGGTCGACGAGCTGATCCCGCTGGCCCGCGGCGTGGTGCGTGGCGCGCCGAACGCGCTGGTCGTCGTCGATCTGCCGTTCGGCAGCTACGAAGCCGGGCCCACCCAGGCACTGGCGACGGCGACCCGGTTCCTCAAGGAGACCGGTGCGCATGCGGTGAAGGTCGAGGGCGGCGAGCGGATCGTCGACCAGATCGCCACCTTGACCCAGGCCGGGATTCCCGTCGTCGGCCATCTGGGCTTCACCCCGCAGAGCGTCAACAGCCTGGGCGGGTTCCGCGTGCAGGGCCGCGGGGACACCGGCGAACAGATCATTCACGACGCCATCGCCGTCGCCGAGGCCGGCGCCATCGCCGTCGTTCTGGAGATGGTGCCCGCCGATCTGGCCACCCAGATCACCGGCAAGCTCACCATCCCCACCGTCGGGATCGGCGCCGGGCCCAACTGCGACGCCCAGGTTCTGGTGTGGCAGGACATGGCCGGGATGACGACCGGACGGACCGCGAAGTTCGTCAAGCGGTTCGGCGACGTGGGTGCCGAGTTGCGCCGCGCGGCCGGCGACTACGCGGCCGAGGTGGCCAGCGGGGCGTTCCCGGCGGAACAGCACAGCTTCTGAGGCGTACGCTGCGCGGTCATGTCGGATTTGCAACTGCGCGACCGCGCAATCGTCGTTGACGATCCCCAATACGACATCGATCGCGGCCGGGCGCTGCGCAGCCAGTCACCGCGCAAGGCACTGGCCGAACTCACCGTCGCCGACCGGACCGCGACCGAGATCCTGGTCGACCAGAACCGCTCCCGGGTGCCCGAGCTGATCGGGCTCCGGTTCGCCCGGATGCTGGTCAGCCCGCTGACCTTCTACCGCGGCGCGGCGGCGGTGATGGCCGCCGATCTCGCCGCCAGCCCGACCAGCAACATCGAAGTGATGTCCTGCGGCGACGCCCACCTGTCGAACTTCGGGGTCTTCGCCACCCCCGACCGGGCGCTGGTGTTCGACCTGAACGACTTCGACGAGGCGGCCATGGCCCCGGCCGAATGGGACCTGAAACGGCTGGTCACCAGCGCGATCCTGGGTGCCCGGCAGCTGAAGTTCCCGGAAACCGCCGTCAGCGACATCGCCCACGGGGCCGCCGGAGCGTACCGCGATGCACTGGTGGCGATGATGCAGATGAGCGTGCTGGACCGCTTCTACCTGCGGGCCGAGCCGATCAAGCAGAGCGACCTGGTCTCCGCCCCGTTCGGCGAAGTCATCCACCGGACCGTCGAGCGGGCGCGCAAGCGCACCTCGGAACGAGCCTTCGCCAAGCTCACCGAGCTGGATGCCGAGGGCACCCCCCGGTTCCGGGAGGACCCTCCGCTGACCCGGCATGTGCCGCTGTCGGATGAAACCGCGCTGCTGCAGGCCGTCGACGAGTACATGACGTCGGTCCCGGTGGACGTCCGGCTGCTGCTGGCGCACTTCCGCGCGACCGACATCGCCATGCGGGTGGTGGGGGTCGGCAGTGTCGGCACCCGCTGCTATCTGGCCTCGGTGGTCGACCGGTACGGCACCCCGCTGATCCTGCAGATCAAGGAGGCCAAGCGATCGGTCCTGCAGGAGTACGGGAAGCGCACCCAGCTCCCGTTGCTGACCGCCGCGATCGCCGCCCACGGCGAGGGCCGCCGCGTCGTCGACGGGCAGCGGATCCTGCAGTCCATGTCCGATCTGCTGCTGGGCACCATCCGCATCGACGGGGCCGACTTCTACGTGCGCCAATTCCACGACATGAAGGGCAGCGTCGACCTCGGCGAACTCAACGCAGAGACGTTCGCCGAATACGCCGCCGGCTGCGCGGCGATCCTGGCCCGCGCACACGCCCAGAGCGCCAACGCCGCGGTGCTGCGCGGCTACTTCGGCAGCGGCGGCAAGGCCGCCGAAGCCGTCGTCACCTGGTGCTACCGCTACGCCGACAAGACGGTCGACGATTTCGATCAGCTGACCGCGGCCGCCCGCGACGGTGCCATCGAGGTCGCCGACAGCCCGGAGATGAAATAGCTCAGCCGAAAAGCGGCGCCCGCTTGTTGACGAACGCGTCGATGCCTTCGCGGCCGTCGGCGGCCTCGGCGTTGCCGGAGATCGTCGCCGACTCCAGGTCCAGCTGGGTGGCGTAGTCGTTGTGCTGGCTGGCCGACAGCAGCCGGCGGACCGACGACTGGGCGGTGCCCGATCCGGCGGCCATCGCCTCGGCCAGCGCGTCGGCGCGGGCGGCCAGCTCGGCGTCGGAGACCACCTCGGTCACCATCCCCCAGTCCAGGCCCTGCGCGGCCGAGAGCCGCCGGTTGGTGAGTATCAGCTCCTGCGCGCGCCGCAGCCCGACCAGGCGCGGCAGCAGGTAGGAGGCGCCGCCGTCGGGGCTCAGTCCGGCGCGGGTGTAGGCCATGGTGAACGACGCCGATTCGGCCGCGAGCACCAGATCGCCGGTCACCGCGAGGGAGAAGCCGGCACCGGCGGCGGCCCCGTTGACGGCGGTGATCAGCACCGCGTCCATCTGCGCGAAGGCCTTCAGCGCGGCGTGCAGGTCGTCGGCGATGCCCTTGACGAACGCGCTCGGCCCCAGCGGGGAGGACGCCATGGCCTTGAGGTCGCCTCCGGCGCAGAAGAACCGACCGGTGCCGGTCAGCAGGACCACCTTGACGTCCGGATCGGCGCACCGGCGCGCGGCGTCGGCGAGCTCGGTGCACAGCGCGTCGTCGAGGCCGTTGGCCGCGTCCGGCCGGTTCAGCGTGATGCGGGTGATGCGGCCCGGCTCGAACAGCAGCGTCTGGTATGCCATCCGCCGACGGTAGCCGGTGCGCCGTCACCGACCGCCGCCGGGTTGCCACCGACCTCCGGCGGTTATGGCAGGGTAGGGAGTAATCCCCGAGCGAAGGTGACGTGAGCCGGTCATGGCCAAAAAATCCAAGGAAGTTGAACGCAAGTACGACGTCGCGGACGCCACCGTGTCGCCGTCGTTCGAGGGCCTTGCGTCGGTGTTGCGCATCGAGCAGCTACCGGCCCAGCAGCTGGACGCCGTGTACTACGACACCGCCGATCATCGCCTTGCCGCACACCGGATCACGCTGCGGCGCCGCACCGGTGGCGACGACGCCGGCTGGCACCTGAAGCTGCCCGCCGGCACCGACGCCCGCACCGAAATCCACGCCCCGCTGGCCGACACCGTGCCCGAGGAACTCCGCGACGTGGTGCTGGCCATCGTGCGCGACACCGAACTGGTCCCGGTGGCCCGGATCCGCAACGAGCGATTCGCCCAGCGGCTCTACGGCGCCGACGAGGCGGTGCTCGCCGAGTTCTGCGACGACCATGTGCACTCCACCGCCGGAGACGACGAACAACGTTGGCGGGAATGGGAATTGGAGCTGGTGGCCGATCCCGAGGACCGCGAGCTGCTGGAACGCCTCGGCCATCGGCTGCTCGACGCCGGCGCGACGCCGTCCCGCTCGGCCGCCAAGCTGGCCCGCGTGCTCGGCGATCCGCCCGCGTCGGCGCCCGTCCCGGCCGACCCGATCCACCGCGCCGTCGCCGAACACGTCGACGAACTGATCGTCTGGGACCGGGCGGTGCGCGCCGACGAGTGGGACTCGGTGCACCAGATGCGGGTGACCACCCGCAAGCTGCGCAGCCTGCTCAAGGACTCCGAGGCGTCGTTCGGGCTGACCGACGACGCCTGGGTGCTCGACGAGCTGCGGGTGCTGGCCGCGATTCTCGGGGTCGCGCGCGACGCCGAGGTGCTGGCCGAGAAGTACGAACACGCCCTCGGCGAGCTGGAGCCCGGGCTGATCCGCGGACCCGTGCGGGAACGGCTGGTCGACGGGTCACGACGGCGCTACGAGGCCGGATGGCGGCGTTCCCTGGCCGCGATGCGCACCCCCCGGTACTTCCGCCTGCTCGACGCCCTCGACGAACTGGCCACCGCCGCGCCGGTCCCGGTCGAGCAGCACGGTGAGCAGCCGGGCAACCTGAGCGGCGCATACGCGCGGCTGCGCAAATCGGTGCGAACCGCCAAGGCGGCCGAGAAGTCCCACGACCCGCACCGGGACGAGGCGCTGCACCGGATCCGCAAGACTGCCAAGCGGCTGCGCTACACCGCCGCGGCGGTCGGCCGGCGCCGGGTGACCGATGCCGCCAAGACCATTCAGACGCTGCTGGGCGACCACCAGGACGCCACCGTCAGTCGCACCCACTTGGCGCATCAGGCCGAGGTCGCGCACGCCGCCGGTGAGGACACCTTCACCTACGGGTTGCTGTATCAGCGCGAGGACGACCTGGCCCACCGCTGCCGCGCCGAGCTCGACGACGCCTTGGCCAAGCTGAAGCGGGCGATGAAGTAGGGGCGAACGAGCTGGCCTGTAAGCCGGATTCTGTGACCGTGTTTCCACGGCGGCGACCATCCATCTGGGCACACCGTCACCGGGTGCCTCAAGCGGCCTACCCGCAGGCGTGGGCGAGCAACCTTCCTGCGCAGTCGCAAGCGACCTCTTGGCCTTGCTTCGGGTGGGGTTTACCGAGCCATCCCGGTCGCCCGGGATGCTGGTGCGCTCTTACCGCACCGTTTCACCCTTACCTCCCGGACCGAAGCCCGGGCGGCGGTTTGTTTTCTGTGGCACTGTCCCGCGAGTCACCTCGGATTGCCGTTAGCAATCACCCTGCTCTGTGAAGTCCGGACTTTCCTCGGATTGCTCCGCGGCCGCCCGGCCAACTCGTTCGCGCTGGTCATGGTAGTGCCAATTGCCGCCGCGGGCCAGCGGCGGCCGCGCTCAGCCGCGCGGCACCCGCTGCACCACGATGACGTTGTCGATCAGGTGCGCCGGCTTGTCGTCGGGCCCGATGGCGTCGCGTTCGGCCGGCCCGCACCGCAGCACCCGCCAGCCCTCGCCCAGCGCGAGCCCGTCGAGCACCTGCTGCGCGCTGGGGAACTCGTGGTGGTGGGCGGCCATGGTCGACGCCCACGGCGGGGCCTCGCCGTGATCCACGATCAGCAGGATGCCGTCGGGTGCCACCGCGGCCGCCGCCCGTCGCAGGATCTGCTCCCGCTCCAGCGGGGCGTGCGAGTGCAGGAACTGCGCCGACACCAGGTCGTACTCCCCGTCGGGAAACGAGGTGTTCAGGTCGTGCTGCTGGAATTCGATGCGCTCGGCCAGTGCCCCGGCGTCCTCGGCGCCGCGGGCCAGCGCGGTTTCGGAGATGTCGACGGCCACCACCCGCCAGCCCGCCCGGGCCAGCCAGATCGCGTCGGCGCCCTCGCCGGCGCCCAGATCCAGCGCCCGGCCCGGCGCCAACCCGTCGGCCACCTCGGCCAGCCGGGCATTGACCCGGCCGCTCCAGATCCGCTCGGATTCGGCGTAGCGCTGCTCCCAGCTGGTGTGCGCGTCGCCGTGGGTGTCGTGTCCGTCGGTCACGGTGTCACCGTCCCAGGTAGTCGGTCTGATTGACCAGGCGCACCGAGCTCAGCCCGTCGGAGTAGAACTCGGCGATGCTCAGCGACGCGAGGTCCAGGTGCAGCCGGTAGAGCAGGTCGGGGCCGGCGTTGAGCGCCATCCGCAGTAGCGTCTTGATCGGCGTGACGTGCGAGACCACCAGCACCGTCGCACCACCGTAGCTGGCGATGAGCCGGTTGCGGGCCCGTCGTACCCGGTCGCCGACGGCGTCGAAGCTCTCCCCGCCCGGCGGCACGATGCTGGTGTCCCCCAGCCAGTTTCGGTGCAGTTCCGGATGCGCATCGGCGGCCTCGGTGAACGTCAGGCCCTCCCAGGCACCGAAATCCGTCTCGGTCAGGTCCTCGTCGACGGTCACCGGCAGACCCAGCGCATCGGCCGCGGCGGTGGCGGTCTGGCGGGCCCGGTCCAGCGGCGAGGACACCACGGCGGCGATGCCGCCGCGGGCGGCCAGATACGACGCGGCCAACGACGCCTGCCGCCGACCCAGGTCGGTCAGTTCCGGGTTGCCGCGCCCGGAGTAGCGGCGCTGCACCGACAATTCGGTCTGCCCGTGACGCAGCAGCAGCAGCCGGGTGGGAGTTCCGCGAGCACCCGTCCAACCGGGGGCCTTGAGGGCCGAATCAGGTTGGACTTTGGGCTCTTTCGGCGACTCGGCGGGCCGGTGGACGGTGGGTTCGGCGTCGGCTAGGCCCTCGGCCGCCGCATCCATCGCCTCGTTGGCCAGCCGGTCGGCGTGCGAGTTCTTGGCCCGGGGAATCCAGCCGTAGGAGATGCGGGAGAACCCCGACGCCAACTGGCGGGCCTGCCGGTTCAACTCGGCCATGTCCGGGTTCTTCACCTTCCAGCGCCCGGACATCTGCTCGACGACCAGCTTGGAGTCCATCCGGACCTCGACCTCGGTGGCGCCCAGTTCGGCGGCCTCGGTCAAACCCGCGATCAGACCGCGGTATTCGGCGACGTTGTTCGTCGCCCGCCCGATGGCCTGTTTGCTTTCGGCCAGCACCGTGGCGCGGTCGGCCGACCACACCACCGCCCCGAAACCGGCCGGGCCCGGGTTACCGCGCGATCCGCCGTCGGCCTCGATGAGCACCCGCACCGCTCAGGCCTCGATTCGCAGCAGGATCGCTCCGCATTCCGGGCAGCGCACGACCTCGTCGGCGGCGGCCGCGGCGATCCGCGCCGATTCCCCGCGGTCGATCTCGATCCGGCAGGCGCCGCACCGGCGGCCCTGCAGCACACCGGCGCCCGATCCCGTCGTCGCCCGCTGGCGCTCGTAGAGGGCCAGCAGATCGGCATCGATCTGGCCGGTGAGCTCACTGCGTTCAGCGGCCAGACGTGTTTGGCTGGACTCGATCTCGGTGCGCGCGGCATCCCGGGCGGCGATCGCCTCGGCGAGGTCGGTGCGCGCCTGCTCGCATGTCGTGGTGTTCTCGTCGCGGCGCGCAGTCAGCGTCTCGCGTTCCTCCATGATCTCCAGTTCGGAGTCCTCCAGCGCCGACTGCCGTCGTTCCAGCGTTTCCAGCTCGTGGGCCAGCTCGGCCTGCGCCTTGCCGTCCACCCCGGAGTCGAGCAGCTTGCGGTCGCGCTCCTCGCGTTTGCGGACCCCGTCGATCTCGCTCTCCAGCTTGGCGATCGCCCCGTCCAGGTCATCGAGGGCCAGGCCGACGACGGCGACGGCATCCTCGGCGGCGGTCACCGCCACGGTGAGCTCATCGACGCGTTTCTGCTCGGCCAGGTTCGCGGCGCGGTGGGCGGCGCGGGCCAGCTCGGTGTCGAGCTCGACGAGCTTGCGCAGGTGATGCTGTTGCCACGGATCGGCTTTCATCGATCGTCCTTCGGTGGGTGGGTCCCCATGTTCCAGGGGTCGGTTCGAATGGTGCTGACGCTCAC
Source organism: Mycolicibacterium insubricum (assembly GCF_010731615.1). NCBI lineage: Bacteria > Bacillati > Actinomycetota > Actinomycetes > Mycobacteriales > Mycobacteriaceae > Mycobacterium > Mycolicibacterium insubricum. Next base: position 3,369,082 of record NZ_AP022618.1, read on the forward strand.
CGGGAGCCGGTCGCCGAACGCGCCGCGCAGCAGCCCCGCGGCCTGCGCGCACCACGGGTACTCCCCCGCCCAGTGCGCGACGTCGACCAGCGCCATCGGGCTGCGGCGGCGCTGTTCGTCGGCCGGGTGGTGCCGCAGATCCGAGGTCAGGTAGACGTCGACGCCGGCCGCCGCGGCGGCGCCCAGCAGGGAGTCCCCGGAGCCACCGGACACCGCGACCCGGGAGACCACGGCGTCGGGATCACCGCTGGCGCGCACACCCCAGCTGGTGGCCGGCAGCCGGGCACCCACCCGGGCGACGAACGCGGCGAGGGTTTCCGGCTCGGGCAGCACCCCGATGCGGCCGATACCCACCGGCGCCGGCAGCGGGGCCAGTTCCAGGACGTCGAACGCGGGTTCCTCGTAGGGGTGCGCTGCGCGCATGGCGGCCAGGATCTGCGCCCGCAGGCGTGCAGGAGCGATGACCTCGACCCGATCTTCGGCCAGACGCTCCACCTGCCCGACGGTTCCGATGGCCGGGTTGGCGCCGTCGTGGGGCAGGAACTGGCCGGTGCCGCCGACGCTCCAGCTGCATTGCGAGTAGTCGCCGATGCGCCCGGCGCCGGCGGCGAACACCGCGGCGCGCACCGCTTCGGCGTCCGCGGCGGGCACGAAGATCACCCACTTGTCCAGGGCCGGGCCCGCCGGCACCGGTTCCAGCACGTCGGTGACGGTGATGCCGAGGGTTTCGGCGAGTGCGTCGGACACCCCGGGGTTGGCGGCGTCGGCGTTGGTGTGGGCGGTGAACAGCGAGGCGCCGGTGCGGATCAGCCGGTGCAGCAGGGCACCCTTGGCGGTGGAGGCGGCGACGGTGTCGACGCCGCGCAGCAGCAGCGGGTGGTGTACCAGCAGCAGTCCGCCGTCCGGCACGGTGTCGACGACGGCGTCGGTGGCGTCCACGGCGATGGTCACCGACGTGACGCGATCGCACGGGTCCCCGCAGACCAGGCCGACCGAGTCCCAGGACTGGGCCAGCGCCGGTGGGTACGCGGCGTCGAGCACCGCGATGATCTCGGCCAGTGTCATCGCATCACCTCCGCAAGAGCCTCGACCAGCAGCGGCCACTCCGGGCGTACCGTGGCCCGCAGGTACCGGTCCGTCAAGCCGACGAAGGTGTCGCCGCGGCGGATCGCAATCCCGTTGTCCGCCAGTCGGTTACGCACCAGTTCGGCGTCCTCGACGGTGAACAGCACGAACGGCGCCTGGCCCGGGACCACGTCGACGCCGATCCCGGTCAGCCCGGCGGCCATCTGCGTGCGCAGTTCGGCCAGGTCCGCGGCCTCCGCGGCGGCTTGGGCCACCGCCTCCGGGGCGCAGCACGCCGCGATGGCCTCCAGCGCCAGGGTGTTGACCGGCCAGTGCTGGCGCCGGGCGGCCAGTCGGGTCAGCAGCGCCGGGTCACCGAGGGCGTAGCCGACCCGCAGGCCGGCCAGGCCCCAGGTCTTGGTGAGGCTGCGTAGCACCAGCACGTCGCCGTCTGCCGGATCCAGCCGCTGCCCGGCCAGCGACTGCGGTTCGCCGGGGATGGCGTCGGCGAACGCCTCGTCGACCACCAGCAGCCGGCCGGGCCGGCGCAACGCCAGGATGTCGGCCCGGGTGTGTGTCACGCCGGTGGGATTGGTCGGGTTGCCGACGACGACGAGATCGGCCTGCTCGGGGACCCGGGCGCCGGCCAGCCCGAACGGCGGGTCCAGCACCACGTGTTCGATCGGCACCCCGGCGGCGGCCAGCAGCGCCTCCGGTTCGGTGAACGACGGGGCGATCAGCGCCGCGCACCGCGGGCTCAGCGCGGGCAGCAGGGCGAACGCCTCGGCCGCGCCGGTCAGCGGCAGCACCTCGTCGGCGCTTCGGCCGTGCCGGGCCGCCACGGCGTCGACGGCGGCCTCGGTGTCGGCTGCGCTGGGATAGTTCCCCAGGTCGGCCAGCCGAAACGCCAGCCGTCGGGTCAGCCAGCCGGGTGGGCGGGCCCGGCGGACGTTGACGGCGAAGTCCAGCAGGCCGGGCGCGGCCGCGGCGTCGCCGTGGTAGCGCGCCCCGGCCCGGACGGTATCGACGCCGGTGATGGACACGGTGCAAACAGTAGTGGTCGCCGCATCGGGGACAATGGAGGCGTGACCGATCTCTGCTGCGCCACCAGACCCGAGCTGGTGCTGTTCGACCTGGACGGCACCCTGACCGATTCGGCGCCCGGGATCGTGGCCAGTTTCTGCCACGCCCTGGCCCAGGTGGGGATGCCGGCACCCGACGGTGACATCGCCGCCCGGATCGTCGGGCCGCCGATGCACCACACCATGGGCGCGCTCGGCCTCGGCGGTCCCGGGGACCCCGCGATGCTCGCCTACCGGGCGCACTACACCAGCGAGGGCTGGTCGATGAACACCCCGTTCGACGGGATCGCCGAACTGCTGGCGGATCTGCGGGCGGCCGGGGTGCGGCTGGCGGTGGCGACGTCGAAGTCGGAGCCGACGGCGGTGCGGATTCTGGAGCATTTCGGCTTCGCCGGGTTCTTCGAGGTGATCGCCGGCGCCACCCCCGACGGGTCCCGCTCGGCCAAGTCCGACGTGATCGCGCATGCCCTGGCCCAGCTGGGGCCGCTGCCGGAGCGGGTGCTGATGGTCGGTGACCGCAGTCACGACGTGGAGGGCGCCGCCGAGCACGGCATCGACACCGTCGTCGTCGGATGGGGTTACGGCGCGGGTGATTTCGACGATGACGCGGCAATCGAGCGGATCGCCGACGTCGCGACCTTGCGCGAGGTGCTCGGTGTCTGAGCTGCACGTTACCTTCATCTGCTCGGGGAACATCTGCCGCTCCCCGATGGCGGAGAAGATGTTCGCCCACCAGCTCGCGCAGCGCGGCCTGGCCGAGCGGGTGCGGGTGTCCAGCGCGGGCACCGGCGGCTGGCACATTGGCTCCGGCGCCGATGAGCGGGCGGTGGCGGTACTGCGCGGGCACGGATATCCCAGCGAGCACCGCGCCGCACAGATGGACGACGAGCACCTGTCGGCCGACCTGGTGATCGCCCTGGGCCGCAACCACGAGCGGCTGTTGCGCCAGGCCGGGGTGGATCCGGTGCGGCTGGCGATGCTGCGGTCCTTCGATCCCCGGTCCGGGGCGCACCCCGAGGATGTCGAGGACCCGTACTACGGAACCATCGCCGACTTCGAGGAGACCTTCACCGTCATCACCGCGGCGCTGCCCGGGCTGCATGACTGGGTCGATGAGCAGCTGGGCGCGTCGTGAAAAGACTCGCGTTCCTCTTGCGCCCGAGCTGGCTGGCCCTGGCCGCCGTCGTCGCGCTGTTCGCCTACCTGTGCTTCACCGTGCTCGCGCCCTGGCAGCTCGGCAAGAACGCGCGGGTGTCCAAGGAGAACGACCAGATCAGCGCGTCGATGACGGCCGACCCGGTGCCGGTGGCCACGCTGCTGCCGCACCAGGATTCGACCGCCACCGATCACGAGTGGAGCCGGGTCACCGCCACCGGTCACTATCTGCCCGGCAAGCAGGCGCTGGCCCGGTTGCGGATGGTGCAGGGCGCCACGGTGTTCGAGGTGGTGGCCCCGTTCGCGGTGGACGGCGGGCCGACGGTGCTGGTCGACCGCGGTTGGGTGGCACCGCAGGCCGGTTCGCGGCCGCCGGAGATCGACGCGCCGCCGTCGGGCACCGTCACCTTGGCGGCGCGTCTGCGCGACGGCGAGACCGCCCCGCCGGATAAGGCTCCGTTCGTCGCCGATGGCGCCCAGCAGGTCTACGCGATCGACCCGGGCCAGTTGTCGTCGTTGCTCGGTGTCCCGCTGGCCGGGTCGTATCTGCAGTTGGCGGCCGATCAGCCGGGTGGGCTGGGGGTGCTGGAGTTGCCGCATCTGGACAGCGGGCCGTTCCTGTCCTACGGGATCCAGTGGATCGCGTTCGGCATCGTCGCACCGCTCGGGCTGGGCTATTTCGCCTGGTCGGAAATACAGGCCCGGCGCCGCGAGCGCGCGGCCGCCGAGGCGTTGTCGGCCGGTGAACCAGCCGGTGAGGACACGCCGGAACCGCAGGCGCAGCCCGCGCCGCGTGCGCCCAGCGTCGAGCAGAAGCTCACCGACCGCTACGGCCGCCGCCGATAGCCAGTGCCACGGCGGCCACCAGAGCGGCGGCGCACCCCTGCACCAGGGTGGACAGTCGTACGGCGCGGCGCAGGTCCGCCGTCGTGGGCGGGTGCCCGTCGCCGAGGGTCGGCCGGTTCTCGACGCCGTGGCGGTACGGCGTGCGCCCGCCGAGCTGCACCCCGAGCGCACCGGCGAAGCTCGCCTCCACCACCCCGGCGTTCGGGCTGGGATGGCGGGCCGCGTCGCGTCGCCAGGCCAGGGTCGCCGTCGACGGCGCACCGCCGATCAGCGGAGCGCAGGCCGCGACCAGCAGCCCGGTGACCCGGGCCGGCAGGTAGTTCGTCATATCGTCGAATCGTGCTGCCGCCCAACCGAATCGGGTGTAGCGGTCGGATCGGTAGCCGATCATCGCGTCGAGGGTGTTGGCGCCGCGGTAGACCAGCACCCCGGGCAGCCCGGCCACGGCTCCCCAAAGCAGCGGTGCGACGGTCGCGTCAGCGGTGTTCTCCGCCACCGATTCCAGGGCGGCGCGCGCCAGCCCGTCGGCGTCCAGGGTTGCCGGGTCGCGTCCGCACAGCGACGGCAGCAAGGCGCGGGCGGCGTCGATGTCACCCGAGTCGAGCAGGTCGGCCATCCTGGCTCCGGTGCGGGCCAGCGACCGGCCACCGAGGCTGGCCCAGGTGCCCAACCCGACCGCCACCGCACCCGAGACGCCGCGCTTCGGCGCAGCAGTGGCCAGGATTGCCAGGCCACCGAGCAGGACGACGACGTGCCCGACCCCGGCGGCACGGTCGTCGCGGTAGTCGGCGCGCTCCAGCGCGGCCGCGACGGCGCCGAACCCGGCGACCGGGTGGCCGCGGCGCGGGTCGGCGAACGCCAGGTCGGCCAGGTATCCGGCCAGCAGCCCGGCGGCGCGTGCAATCACCCCGGCAGCGTCTCACAAACTCTCGACCCCACGGGGCGGCCGGACCCTAGGCTGGGCGGCATGACCGATGCCGTCCTCGCCGCCGGAACCGTCGTGACCATGAACGAGGCCGCGCCGCGGGCGCAGGCCGTCGCGGTCTCCGGCGGGCGGATCGTCGCCGTCGGGACACTCGCCGAGTGCCGCGCCGCACTCCCGGAGGCCGAGGTGGTCGACACCGGGGCGGCCGTGCTGGCACCGGGTTTCGTCGAGCCGCACGGTCACCCGCTGATCTCCGGTATCGCCACCCAGCCCCCGGTGCGTTCCATCGCACCGTGGGACACCCCCACCTGGGCCGACGTGCTGGACTGTTTCGCCGACGCCCTGGCTGGCGCGCCCGCGTCGGAGCCATTGTGGTTCAACGGTTTCGACGCGCTGCTGCACGGCCGGCCGGCGCCGCGGGCGACAGACATCGACGCCATCTTCGGTGACCGCGAGGTGATGATCACCGACAACTCCGGGCACGGGGTGTACTTCAGCACGGCGTTGATCCGCGCCCGCGGCTGGGATGTCAGCCCGCCGCCGGATCCCGTCGCCGCACATTTCGGCCGCAATCCGGACGGATCGCTCAACGGCCAGGGCTTCGAGCTGCCCGTCGTCACCGCGGTCGCCGGGCCGCTGTTGGCCACCCTCGGCAATCCCCTGGTCTCCGGGGCGGAGTTCTACGTGCAGATGGCCCGCGGCGGGTACACCAGCACCTCGGACATGACCTTCGACCCGGGGTTCGCCGCCGGCTACCGGGCGCTGGCCGCGGCCCCGTCGTGCCCGCTGCGGGTCAGCATGTGGGAGGTGTCGAGTTCGGCCAGCTACCCCGAGCCGGTGGCGTTCGAGGACCCGCTGATGCTGACCAAGGCCGGGGTCAAGCTGTGGACCGACGGATCCCCCTGGGTCGGCAACATCGCGATCTCGTTCCCCTATCTGGACACCGAGGTCACCCGCACGGCCGGGATCGACCCGGCGACGGCCGGTGGAGCGCGGTCGATGAACTACACCCGCGAACAACTCGACGCCATCATCGACCGGGCCGTTCCGGCGGGCTGGCCGCTGGCCTTTCACGCCAACGGGGACCTGGCGATCGATCTGGCCCTGGACGCCTACGCCGACGCCCTGGCCAGGCACGGGCTGCTCGGCACCGACCACCGCTGGCGGCTGGAGCACTGCGGTGCCGGTACCCGCGCCCAGTTCGACCGGGCCGCCGCGCTCGGTGTGCACGTGTCGCTGGCGCCGTTCCAGTACTACTACTGGGGCGACCTGCTCGACGGCGCGATGTTCGACCACGCGCACGGGGCCCGATGGGCGGCGTTCGCCGACGCCGTCGGGTCCGGTGCGTGCGTTTCCCTGCACAACGACGGGTCGGTGTCCCCGCCGCTGCCGGTCACCAATGTTGCGACCGCGGTCACCCGTCGTACCCGATCCGGCGCGATCCACGATGCGGCACAGGCGATTTCGCTGGACCAGGCGTGGCGGGCGCAGACCATCGACGCCGCGCGCACGCTGCGCCGCGACCACCTCGTCGGGTCCATCGAGGTCGGCAAGCTCGCCGATTTCGTCGAGCTCAGCGCCGACCCGTGGGCGGTGGACCGGGACCGGTTGATCGACGAGGTGCAGGTGGCCGGCACCTGGCTGGGCGGACGGCGCATCGACCTCGACGAGTTCCTGAGCGCCGTCGCCGCGGCCAGCCATCCGGGCCTTCCGCCTCGGACGCACCAGGGGTGCTGCTGAGCGAGGTACGCCGCGCACCCCCCGATCAACCTCCCGATACAGCATCTCCTGAATTCAGATTTCGATGTACGGTATTGCGGTGCAGACGCTCACCCACACCGATGCGCTGGCGCGCTTCGGTCATGCACTGTCGGACACCACCCGCACCCGGATTCTGCTGGCGCTCGCCGAGTCGCCGAACTATCCGGCGGAGCTGGCCGATCAGATCGGCGTGTCCCGGCAGACGCTGTCCAACCATCTGGCCTGCCTGCGCGGCTGCGGTCTGGTGGTTGCCGCGCCCGAGGGACGGCGAACCCGCTACGAACTCGCCGACGCCCGCATCGGAAAGGCGCTCGGCGACCTGTTGGGCCTGGTGCTGGCGGTGGACCCGAACTGCCGATGCGTCGGCGCCGACGGTGAACCCTGCGGGTGCCGGTGATGGCCGCCGTGCCCACGCTCTCCCCGGACCGGCGCGCGCTGCTGGCCCGGCGGATCCGGTGGTTCGTCGCCGCGACGATCAGCTACAACGTCATCGAGGCCGTCGTCGCGCTGTCGGAGGGCGCCCGGGTGTCCTCGACCGCCCTCATCGGGTTCGGTCTGGACTCGGTGATCGAGGTGTCCTCGGCGGCCGCGGTCGCCTGGCAGTTCGCATCGCCGACCCCGGAGGACCGGGAGAGGGTTGCGCTACGGATCATTGCGTTCTCGTTCTTCGGGCTCGCCGTCTACGTCACGGTCGACGCCGTGCGTTCGCTGCTCGGCGTCGGCGAGGCGCAACATTCCACCGTGGGCCTCGTACTGGCCGGACTCAGCCTGGTGATCATGCCGGTGCTGTCCTACGCGCAGCGACGGGCCGGGCGCGAACTCGGATCACTGTCGGCGGTGGCCGATTCCAAACAGACGCTGCTGTGCACCTACCTGTCGGCGGTGCTGCTGGTCGGCTTGGCGCTCAACAGCCTGTTCGGCTGGTCCTGGGCCGACCCGATCGCCGGTCTGGTCATCGCCGGCATCGCCGTGAAGGAGGGCATCAACGCTTGGCGGGGCGATACCTGTTGCCCGGCCCCGGGGTCCCTGCTCGCTGCCGAGACCACCGGTGATGAGTGCGGGTGCGACTGCTGCCCGGACTAAGTCAAGCGCCCGCGTAGGTTCTTCAACCATGAGAATCGGTTTGATGGTCGGCTCGGACCGGGAGCGTTCGCGCGCCGATCGACTGCCGGGCCTGCTGGACGACGCCCGCGGCGCCGAGGCGGCCGGTTTCGACTCCTTCTGGATGCCGCAGGTGCCCGGCTATCTCGACGCGTTGACCGCCGTGGCGCTGATCGGCCAGGTGACCGAGCGCATCGAACTCGGTACCGCCGTCGTGCCCATCCAGACCCGGCACCCGCTGATCATGGCGCAGCAGGCACTGACCACCGACCTCGCCTGCGGCGGCCGGTTCACCCTGGGCCTGGGCCCGTCGCACCACTGGATCATCAGCGATCAACTGGGTCTGTCCTACGACCGTCCCGCCAAGCAGGTGCGCGACTACCTCGACGTGCTCACTGCCTCGGTCACCGCTCCCGGGCCCGTTCAGGTGAGCAACGACGGCTTCACCGTCAACGCGTCGATCGACGTCGCGGATGCCCCGAGCATGCCGATTCTGCTTGCCGCACTGGGGAACACGATGTTGCGGATCGCGGGCGAACGCGCCGACGGCACCATTTTGTGGATGGCCGATGAGCGCACCATCGCCGATCACGTCGTGCCTCGGATCACCGCCGCGGCCGGCAGCACCGGGCGGCCGGCGCCGCGGATCGTCGCGGGCGTTCCCGTCGCACTGTGCGGAGCCGACGAGACCGACCGGGCCCGCGCCTACGCCAGTGAAGTTCTCGGGCACGCGGAGCTCTCGCCGAACTATGTGCGGCTGCTGGAGCACGGCGACGCCCGGGACGTCGGCGACACCATGGCAGCCGGTGACGAGGCGGCCGTGCTGGCCCGGCTGCGCCGCTACCGCGATGCCGGTGTCACCGACCTCGCCGCCCGGATCGTGCCGCTCGGCGACGACGCCGCGGCCCGGGCCGCCTCACGCGCGCGGACCAGTGAGTTCCTGGCCTCGATCAGACTGTGACGGCCCGGGAAATTCCTGGTGGGCGCGGACGGTATCGAACCGCCGACCGCTGGTGTGTAAAGGAACCGTAGAAAGTGAACACCCGTTCTACCGTGTCCAGTGTGTGCAGCTCAGAGCGGCGCGCGTGTCCGGCCGATGGCGTCGTGTCCACTGCGTTAGGCGGTGTCTTGGCAACTTGGCGGCAACACGACGAACACCCGTTCGGCGGTCTCGCGGCGCTGCTACCCGGTCATGAGGTTGCCGCCAGCGCCTCCGAGAGCGCCGACCGCAATCTGGTACGCCGCACCGCGCAGCGACAGCGCGAGTTGGCGGAACCGCCCGCGTTCCTCGTCCTGGCGCGACTCGTCGTCAGCGGCGCTCTCGATTGCGACGATCAGTCGTTCGAGCTGCGCCTCGGGCGACGGCCACTGTCCTGCGACCCTCAGCGCCTCGCTGGTCGGGGTGCCAACCATGATGAGTCCGCCGCCCCACGACCCGTTGCCCTTCGTGAAATAGGGCTGGGTGTAGAGAGCGCGCAACGCCCGTTGCACCGTGTCACCGTCAAACCCGGTGCGCTGCTGGACGGCGGTCACTCGCGGACCTCTGCCGGTTTCCTCGTACAGCTCCACAACGGCCCTAAGCACAGGCAGGTCTCGGGATGTCCAAGTGTCGTCAGTCATGCCGGGAGTATCGCGCATCGCTGCGACATCCACCGGCGAGCCCGCGGTCAGTCGGGCAACCGCTCCACACGCAGTCCGTCATAGGTGGTCTTCGATACGCCAGCTGTGGACACCGAGGTCTTCATCTGCGCGGTGATACGAACCCGATCGAGAATTGCAATTCCCACGGTCTGCTCATGCGGGATGCTTGCGTGCTTGATCGCGACCGGGTCGCCGTCGGTCGGTTCGATTAGCCATTGTTGGCTCTGGACAGTACTGACGGTCAGCACGCGTCCTTCGATGATGACTGGCTCGGTATCGGACTCTGAAAGCTCGATGGCCCTGGCGATCAGATCAGCTTTACCCGCGCCGAGGTGGACCCGCGCTGTCGCCCGCTGAGGCTGTCGCCACTCGACATCTACGTCGAACTGGCTGCGGTGAACAGAACGCGTGAAATCACGCATACAAGCGGCAGTGCGAGGCCCCAACTCAACGATGCCGTCGATGAAGTCCGAGCCGGTCAGTTCCGGCGATAAGTCATTACCCCTCGTCAGCAGGGTGATTGCCTCAACGACGGCATGGTCGATCTGTTGGTCGTCATCGCTGGGCTCGCGAAACATGGATACGGCTCCCTGCGGGCCGTCTCCGACCTCGTCGGCTGGCGACGACTCGGGCATGAGGTCGAACACCAGTGATCCCCGACCAGGGCTTCCAGCGATCATCAGTCTGCTTTTGCGCATCACCGCGGCACTGGCCTGCTTCCCAAGTTCCTTGTCGCCGTCCTCTGCCGCGGCTATCGCAGTGGTGAGCCGCTGGAAGTGGTGCAGTGCTCGGGTCACCTCGGATAGTGGTGCGGCCGAGTGCATTACACCTGAGCCGCTGAATCGCAAAACGCCTAGCGACGGCAGCGTGCGAACGATCGACAGATCGGCAGCGAGTGCCTCGAAGCTCATCCGGCTCACGTCGCCCGGTGTCTGCCAGCCCGCGGGTCCGGACGCCGACGCCATGATGACGTGTTCGAGGTCTTCGAGGCTCGGATCATTTAAAGCCATCGAAGATCACCTCCAAGTAGCCACGGCGCGGTAAAGCGTCGGTCCGGACGGCTGGCGCGCCCTTGGGACCAGACCTCATTCTGGCCCAAAAGTCGTCCCAGTGACCACGTGCCGCCCAATAATCCCTGGTATCGGGCATCGCCTGAGTGATATCTGGGCAGCAGTTCCAGGCGACGACGAAAGTATCTACCCGAAGGCCGACAAGTCCCCGAAGCTGATCCTTCTTCGAGAACACCTCGACCATGTGCGCGCTCGCCGGGTTTAGCTGCGCAATCTTCAATGCCATGTAGTCGACCCAATACACGCAGTCGATGTCATCCGGCGCATCCTTGCTGGTGAAAAAGCTGCCGCTGACCCATGTCGCCAGAATCGCGACATGCTGTTGAAGCAGCGCCGTGGCCTTCTGCCAGTCGTTCCACACCTGTTCGCGAGCAGACCCCTTGCCGTCGACAAATTCAGCCTGGATCTCGGCGAGCTGTGCGGGGTAACGCCCGACCGGCAACGCGCCGGTCGACGCGTCGAGTGCTGGAATCAACGTCCCCCCGAACCATCACCGCTCCGACTATGTGCTGACGATCTGCCATCATCGCCGCTGTGGTCAGCAACCGGGTCAACAACCGGATATCAAAGGGATCACGATAACGCCTACGCCGTCGGGCTCCGCATACTGCTCAGGCACACGGGACGCTCGCCCGACCGGTCAGCAGTGGGTCGGGCAGCCGCCGCCGTCGATCGACGCGGCCACCGCCCCGAGCGCGTACAGCACGGCCTCGCGGTCGCTGACGTGGCGCAGCGTCAGCTCGGCCTCGATGCCGCCCAGCGGGGCGTCCCTCGCCGCACACCGCGGACAGCGGCAGCCCGACCCCGACGGCGGGGACATAGCTTCGGGTGGGCAGGATTTCGATGATCTGGTGGTTGGCGACATCGGCGACGGTGGTCGCATACGAGCGGCCCCGACGGCCGGCGAGTTTGACGAACGAGGTCTCGTCCAAGCCGATCGCGGTGGTGGCGTTGAGGCGACGCCGATCAGCAGCCAGCAGCGCCGCACCGTAGGTCATGACTGCGTCGTTGACGGTATGCCAGTCACACGAGAGCTCACCGGCGACATCGGAGACCGCACGACCGGTCCCGACCTGCAGAGTCGCCCATTTGGCGCACCGGGTCGTCAGCAGGCAGTTCTTAGCGGCGATGCGGTGATCGGCACTGGTCCAGCTCGCCCCCGCACAGTCGGGTCGCCGGCAGATCAACCGGTGCTTGCGCCACGCCAGCCGCATCGGCTGGCCGTACACGGGCAGGTCAACATAGCGCACGGTCGGCCGTTCCTTGATCTGGCCGGGAACCCCGCAGGTCGGGCAGGTTCGCTCGACGACGGTCTGCTCGATCACCAGCTCGACATCGGGACCGATGCGCCGGTAGGCCAACACGCGGACGTCCTTGAGCCCGACCAGGGCTTCGACGATCTGACTAGGCTCACAACCGACGAAGGTGCTTTTGGATTTGATGGTCGCGCTTCAAAGACTCAGGCACCTTCGCCCCTCACAACCGCAGGGCACGCCGACCTCAAAGCCAACACCGGACCCCGCTGCAATCCGAAGAACCGCTAAATCCCCCTGTTGAGCTGGTGGGCGCGGACGGTATCGAACCGCCGACCGCTGGTGTGTAAAACCAGAGCTCTACCACTGAGCTACGCGCCCGGACCGGTGCAGGTTACCCGCCGCGGGCGGCAACCCCCAAAACCGCAAGCCCCGGAAACCGCAACCCGCGGAAACCTCAGCCCCGGGAAACCGTCAGGCCAGGGAAGCTAGCGCGGCGGTCCACACGCTCTGGTCGCGGACCTCACCGGGCTGCTTGCACTCGGCGAAGCGGACCACGCCGGCCTTGTCGATGACGAAGGTGCCGCGGTTGGCCACGCCCGCGCCGTCGTTGAACACCCCGTAGGACTGCGCGACGGCCCCGTGCGGCCAGAAGTCCGACAGCAGCGGGAAGGTGAACCCGTTGGTCAACGCCCACACCTTGTGGGTGGGCGACGGCCCGACGGAGATCGCCAGGGTGACGGTGTCCTCGTTCTCGTAGACGTCCAGGTTGTCCCGGATCTCGTCGAGTTCGCCCTGGCAGATGCCGGTGAACGCCAGCGGGTAGAAGACCAGCAGCACGTTGCGCCCGCCGCGGAAATCCGCCAAGCGCACCGGCTGGTTGTTCTGATCCTTGAGGGTGAAATCCGGTGCCTCATCGCCGACCGCAACCACGTCAGCGTTGCTTTCCGGCGGCCCGGGGTTGCACCAGCCGGCTGCCGATCCAGGTTCCCAGGTTGGCCGAGGAGGTCTGCATCAGGCCCGCCGTCGGCGCGCTCTCGGCGATGTCAGCGGGCTGCACGTGTCCGGGCCGGCCGGTCTTGGGTGTCAGCACCCAGATGACACCGTCATCGGCCAGCGGGGTGATCGCGTCCATCAGCGCGTCGACCAGGTCGCCGTCCTCGTCGCGCCACCACAGCAGGACCACGTCGACGACCTCGTCGGTGTCGTCGTCGAGCAACTCCGATCCGCAGGCCTCCTCCAGGTCGGCGCGGATGTCGTCGTCGGTGTCGGAGTCCCAGCCCAACTCCTGGACCACCTGACCTTTTTGCACGCCCAGGCGCTGGGCGTAGTTCGGGGCGCCATCGGCCGCCACCACCGTGAGTCCTCCTCGAAGATTCGTCGCTCACCGATACCGACTGCCTATCGTCGCACAGCGAGCCCCGCCAGAAAACGGGCATCACCGATACGTTGCATCACAGAGCTCCAGCGCTCGCTTGCGGGTGGTGTTCACCTGGTCCACCGCGGTGTTGAAATCGGCCGGCGCGGCATCGGTGGTGATCGCGGTGGCGGTCGCCCGCGACGCCGTCACCCAGGCGGTCAGCGCATCGCGCAGGTCCCCGGTGACCGGATCCGAGAGCGTCTTCTCGACGTTGTCGGCGCTGTTGTTGAGGGCGTCGACGGCCGGCTTCTTGGCGGCCTCCACGTCGCCGTCGCCGTTGACCGCCGACACGTAGGTGTTGACGGCGCTGACCGCGTCGGCGCTGCCGGTCGCCAGCGTCTCGCACACCGCGTGGATGGCCTTGGTCGTCGAGGTGGCGGCCCGCTCGGCGGCCAGCGCGCTGGAGGTGGCCGCCGACGCCGACGCCGACCGCGACATCGAGGTGCGGAACACCGGCGCATCGGCGGCATTGGGAGTGGCGGTGCCGCCGGTCATGACGGTGCAGCCGATGACCCCCATCGAGATGATCGCGACGCCACCGGCCAGCCGGCCGGCCAGCCGGATTCGGCGCGCATCGATCACAGACGCAGACGTTACCGGCTGGCACCGCCGCGCACCGATACACCGTCCGCGCGGTCGAGAAAAAAGTTACCCACCGGTACCCCAGGCGACCGAACACGACGGTCCGCGTTGGGGTTTGATAGGAGGTGCACCACGCACTTGTCTATACCGAGGAGCCGACGTTGACCACCGAGTTCAATCGCGACAACAAGGCTCGCACCTCCGAGCACGACCGGGTCCGGGTGATCCGCGAGGGCGTCGCGTCGTACCTGCCCGACATCGACCCCGACGAGACCGGTGAATGGCTGGAATCGTTCGACGACATGGTGGGCCGCTCCGGCCCGGCCCGCGCCCGCTATCTGATGCTGCGGCTGCTGGAACGCGCCGGCGAGCAGCGGGTGGCGATCCCGGCACTGACCTCCACCGACTACGTCAACACCATCCCCACCGAACTGGAGCCGTGGTTCCCCGGCGACGAGGAACTCGAGCGCCGCTACCGGCTGTGGATCCGGTGGAACGCCGCGATCATGGTGCACCGCGCCCAGCGACCGGGCATCGGGGTGGGCGGGCACATCTCCACCTACGCCTCCTCGGCCAGCCTCTACGAGGTCGGCTTCAACCACTTCTTCCGGGGTAAGGCCCACCCCGGCGGCGGTGACCAGATTTTCATCCAGGGCCACGCCTCCCCCGGCATCTACGCCCGCGCCTTCCTGGAGGGCCGCCTCACCGAGGACCGCCTCGACGGGTTCCGCCAGGAACACAGCCATCGCGGCGGCGGCCTGCCGTCCTACCCGCACCCCCGGCTGATGCCCGACTTCTGGGAGTTCCCGACGGTATCGATGGGCCTGGGCCCGATGAACGCCATCTACCAGGCCCGGTTCAACCACTACCTGCACGACCGCGGCATCAAGGACACCTCCGACCAGCACGTGTGGGCGTTCCTGGGCGACGGCGAGATGGACGAGCCGGAGAGCCGCGGGCTGCTGCAGGTCGCGGCGAACGAGGGCCTGGACAACCTCACCTTCGTCATCAACTGCAACCTGCAGCGCCTGGACGGTCCGGTACGCGGCAACGGCAAGATCATCCAGGAGCTGGAGTCGTTCTTCCGGGGTGCGGGCTGGAACGTCATCAAGGTGGTGTGGGGCCGGGAATGGGACGCCCTGCTGCACGCCGACAAGGACGGCGCGCTGGTCAACCTGATGAACAACACCCCCGACGGCGACTACCAGACGCTGCGCGCCAACGACGGCGGGTTCATCCGGGAGAACTGGTTCAACCGGGACCCGCGCACCAAGGAACTGGCCAAGAACCTCTCCGACGCCGACATCTGGCGGCTCAAGCGCGGCGGCCACGACTACCGGAAGGTGTACGCCGCCTACCGGGCGGCGCTGGATCACCACGGGCAGCCGACGGTGATCCTGGCCAAGACCATCAAGGGCTACACGCTGGGTACCCACTTCGAGGGCCGAAACGCCACCCACCAGATGAAGAAGCTGGCACTCGACGATCTCAAGGCGTTCCGCGACACCGCGCGGGTGCCGATCACCGATGCCCAGCTGGAGGCCGATCCCTACCTGCCGCCGTACTACCACCCCGGCCCCGACGCCCCGGAAATCCGCTACATGCTGGATCGCCGCCGCGCGCTCGGCGGGTTCGTTCCGGAGCGCCGCACCAAGGCCAAGGCCCTGGAGATTCCCGGGACCGACATCTACGCCTCGGTGCTGAAGGGGTCCGGGAACCAGGAGGTCGCCACCACCATGGCGACGGTCCGGGTGTTCAAAGAACTGTTGCGGGACAAGAACATCGGCTGGCGGATCGTGCCGATCATCCCCGACGAGGCCCGCACCTTCGGCATGGACTCGTGGTTCCCCACGCTCAAGATCTACAACCGCAACGGGCAGACGTACCGCTCGGTGGACTCCGAACTGATGCTGGCCTATCGGGAGAGCGAAGACGGGCACATCCTGCACGAGGGCATCAACGAGGCCGGGTCGTCGGCGTCGTTCATCGCCGTCGGCACCTCGTATGCCACCCACGACGAGCCGATGATCCCGATCTACATCTTCTATTCGATGTTCGGGTTCCAGCGCACCGGCGACAACTTCTGGGCCGCCGCCGACCAGATGACGCGCGGGTTCGTGCTCGGCGCCACCGCGGGGCGGACCACGCTGACCGGTGAGGGACTGCAGCACGCCGACGGGCACTCGCTGCTGCTGGCCGCGACCAACCCGGCGGTGGTCTCCTACGATCCGGCGTTCGCCTACGAGGTCGCCCACATCATCGACAGCGGCCTGCACCGGATGTTCGGCGAGAACCCGGAGAACGTCTACTTCTATATGACGATCTACAACGAGCCCTACCCGCAGCCCGCCCAGCCCGAGGACCTCGACGTCGACGGCCTGCGTCGGGGCATCTACCGCTACCGCGCCGCCACCGAGCGCCGCGCCAACACCGCCCAGATCCTGGCCTCCGGGGTGGCGATGCCCGAGGCGCTGCGCGCGGCCGACATGCTGGCCGCCGAATGGGACGTCGCCGCCGACGTGTGGTCGGTGACCAGCTGGGGCGAGCTCAACCGGGACGGCGTCGCCGTCGAGCGGGAGTTGCTGCGCCACCCCGAACGGTTCGGCGCGGACGCCCCGCAGCCCTATGTCACCCGGGCACTGGCCAACAGCGCGGGCCCGGTGGTGGCGGTGTCGGACTGGATGCGGGCGGTGCCCGAGCAGATCCGGCCGTGGGTGCCCGGCACCTACGTCACGCTGGGCACCGACGGCTTCGGCTTCTCCGATACCCGCCCCGCCGCCCGGCGCTACTTCAACACCGACGCCGAGTCGGTGGTGGTGGCCACGCTGCAGGGACTGGCCCGCGACGGTGCCATCGACCCGTCGGTCGCGGTCGCCGCGGCCAAGCAGTACCGGATCGACGACGTCTTCGCCGCCGCGGTCTCCTATCGGGACACCGGTAGCGCGTAGCGTTTCCTCTGTGCCCGATACCCGGTTCGTGCCCCGCTCGGCGCTCGAGGTGCTGGAGAACGTCCCGGAGTCGACGCTGCGCCGGATCAAGCAGTACTCGGGGCGCCTGGCCACCGACGCCGTCGGGGTGATGGCCGAACGGCTGAGCTTCTTCGAGGACCTGACGGCCGATCAGCGGGCCAGCGTGCAACTCGTGGTGCAGACCGCGGTGGCCAAGTTCGTCGAGTGGATGGCCGACCCGCAGTCCAACACCGACCACACCGCCGAGGCGTTCGCGCTGGTCCCGGCGGATCTGACCCGGACCATCTCGTTGCGTCACACCGTCGACATGGTCCGGGTGGCCATGGAGTACTTCGAGCAGGTGGTGCCGCTGCTGGCCCGCTCCGAGGAGCAGCTGACCGCACTGACCGTCGGCATCCTGCGCTATTCGCGGGACCTGGCGTTCGCGGCGGCCTCGGGCTACGCCAACGCCGCCGAGGCTCGGGGCAGCTGGGACGCGAGGATGGAGGCCAGCGTCGTCGACGCCGTCGTCCGCGGTGACACCGGCCCCGAGCTGCTGTCCCGGGCGGCGACGCTGAACTGGGACACCACCGCGCCGGCCACCGTCGTCGTCGGCACCCCGCACCCGGGCACCGACGAGAAACACGCGATCGACGAGATCCGCCGGATCGCCACCCGGCACGGCCGCGCCGCCCTCAGCGACATCCACGGAACCCTGCTGGTGACCATCGTCTCCGGCCAGCTCGGCCCCACCGACCGGTTCCGCTCCGATCTGCTGACGGCGTTCTCCGACGGCCCGGTGGTGCTCGGGCCGACGGCGCCGACGCTGACCGCCGCCTCGCACAGCGCCCGCGAGGCGATCTCCGGTATGAACGCCGTCGCCGGCTGGTCCGGGGCACCGCGGCCGGTCGCCGCGCGCGAGCTGCTGCCCGAGCGTGCGCTGATCGGCGATCCGACCGCGATTGCGACGTTGCAGCTCGACGTCATGCGTCCGCTTGCCGAGGCCGGACCGGCACTGACCGAGACCCTGGACGCATATCTCGATTCCGGCGGCGCCATCGAGGCGTGTGCGCGCCGGTTGTTCGTCCACCCCAACACCGTGCGCTACCGACTGCGCCGGATCGCCGACTTCACCGGCCGCGACCCCGCCGTCCCGCGCGACGGGTATGTCTTGCGGATCGCCTCCACCCTGGGCCGGCTGGGCCTGCAGTCGTCCGGGCCGCAGCACGCGGACGTCGCGGAGCCGGCGGCCGTCGACCCGGGGCATCCCGACGGTTTCCCGCCTGTGGAGTCCCTAAATTAAGGAAGTAACCCGTCTTTCTGGAGAGATCCGAGACACAACCGGCCTACTTCCTAGCTCCCCCACCCGCCGTTTTGTGGGATACCTACAAAAATCCAAGACGACATTCATAATGTCGCACACCGCGCAAAACACCCTTCACAGTGTTCTCTTAATTACGTGCCCGAATCGACTATTGCGCTGCTCGCACCCGGCCAGGGATCTCAGACCCCCGGGATGCTGAGCCCTTGGCTCGAACTGCCCGGCGCCGTCGACCAGATCGCGGCCTGGTCCGCCGCCAGCGGCCTGGACCTGGCCCGCCTCGGCACCACCGCCGAGGCCGACGAGATCACCGATACCGCCATCACTCAGCCGCTGGTGGTCGCCGCGACCCTGCTGGCCGCCCGTCAGCTGCGCGAACGCGGGCTGCTGGCCGACCGCCCGACCATCCTCGCCGGCCACTCCGTGGGCGAGATCGCCGCCTACGCCATCGCTGGGGTGATCAGCCCCGACGATGCCGTCGCGCTGGCCGCCACCCGCGGCCGGGAGATGGCCAAGGCCTGCGCCGAGGTGCCCACCGGCATGTCCGCGGTGCTCGGCGGTGACGAGACCGAGGTGCTGGCGGCGCTGGCCGATTTGGACCTGGTCCCGGCCAACCGCAACGCCGCCGGCCAGATCGTCGCCGCCGGCCGGGTCGAGGCACTGGCCAAGCTGGCCGAGAACCCGCCGGCCAAGGCCCGGGTCCGCCCGCTGGCCACCGCCGGCGCGTTCCACACCCACTTCATGGCATCGGCCCAGGACGCCTACGCCGCCGCGGCGGCCGGGATCGCCCCCAGCGAGCCGACCACCACGCTGCTGTCCAACGCCGACGGCCGGCCGGTCACCTCCGCCGCGGACGCGATGGAAAAGCTGGTCGCGCAGATGACCCGCCCGGTGCGTTGGGACCTGTGCACCGCCACCATGCGCGACGCCGGCGTCGCCGCCGTCGTCGAGTTCCCGCCGGCCGGAGCGCTGGCCGGGATCGCCAAGCGGGAGCTGAAGGGCACCCCGACGCACGCCATCAAGACCCCGTCCGACCTGGACGGACTCGCCGAGATCTGACCGTCCAGGACGAAAAGACCAGCACCACCGAAAGACCAGCACCACCGCAGTACCAGCACTACCTGAAAGCAGCTGGCAACCGTCAGCTGTCCGTTGATAAATAGAAGGAGCCCCCGTGGCCACCACCCCCGAGCAGGAACGAATCATCGCCGGCATCGCCGAGATCATCGAAGAAGTGACCGGCATCGAGCCGTCCGAGGTCACCATGGAGAAGTCCTTCGTCGACGACCTGGACATCGACTCGCTGTCGATGGTCGAGATCGCCGTGCAGACCGAGGACAAGTACGGCGTGAAGATCCCCGACGAGGACCTGGCCGGTCTGCGTACCGTCGGTGACGTCGTCGCCTACATCCAGAAGCTGGAAGAAGAGAACCCCGAGGCCGCCGCCGCGCTGCGCGAGAAGTTCGGTTCGGACTCGTGACCCGTCCTTCCACTGCCAATGGCGGTTTCCCCTCGGTCGTCGTAACGGCTGTCGAGGCCACCACGGCGCTCGCGGCGGATGCCGAGGGCACGTGGAAGGCCCTGCTGGCCGGCGAGAGCGGTATCCGCGTCCTCGAGGACGATTTCGTCACCAAGTGGGACCTTCCGGTCCGCATCGGCGGCCACCTCGTGGACGACATCGACGACCACATGACGCGAATCGACATGCGCCGCATGTCCTACGTCCAGCGGATGTCCAAGCTGGTCTCCGGTCGACTGTGGGAGTCCGCGGGTAATCCCGAGGTCGACCCCGACCGGTTCGCGGTGGTCATCGGTACCGGTCTCGGCGGCGGCGAGAAGATCGTCGAAACCTACGACGCGATGAACGAGGGCGGGCCCCGCAAGGTGTCCCCGCTCGCCGTTCAGATGATCATGCCCAACGGCGCTGCCGCCGTGGCCGGCCTGCAGCTCGGCGCCCGCGCCGGGGTCGTCACCCCGGTCTCGGCGTGTTCGTCGGGCTCGGAGGCCATCGCCCACGCGTGGCGCCACATCGTCATGGGTGACGCCGACTTCGTCGTCTGCGGCGGCGTGGAGGGCGGCATCGAGGCGTTGCCGATCGCGGCGTTCTCGATGATGCGCGCCATGTCCACCCGCAACGATGACCCGGCCGGGGCGTCGCGCCCGTTCGACAAGGACCGCGACGGCTTCGTGTTCGGTGAGGCCGGGGCCATGATGATCATCGAGACCGAGGAGCATGCACTGGCCCGCGGCGCCAAGCCGCTGGCCCGCCTGATGGGTGCGGGCATCACCTCCGACGCGTTCCACATGGTGGCTCCGGCCTCCGACGGTGCACGCGCCGGCCAGGCGATGAAGCGGGCGATCGAGACGGCGGGCTTGTCCGCCGGCGACATCTCCCACGTCAACGCGCACGCCACCGCCACTCCGATCGGCGACGTCGCCGAGGCCAACGCCCTGCGCGTGGCCGGTGTGGACCACGCCGCCGTGTATGCCCCGAAGTCGGCGCTGGGTCACTCGATCGGCGCCGTCGGTGCCCTCGAGTCGATCCTGACCGTGCTCGCCCTGCGCGACGGCGTCATCCCGCCGACGCTCAACTACGAGACACCGGATCCGGAGATCGACCTCGACGTCGTCGCCAAGGAACCGCGCTACGGTGACTACCAGTACGCCATCAACAACTCGTTCGGGTTCGGTGGCCACAACGTCGCGCTGGCATTCGGAAAGTACTGATCGCAGCAGAAGGGACCTGAGCTAGATCCATGGCACCGCTGGCTACGGGCAACGGTCTGCCCAACGTCGTCGTCACCGGAATTGCGATGACGACCGCGTTGGGGACCAGCGCCGAAGACACCTGGAAGAACCTGCTCGACGGGCAGTCCGGCATTCGCACCCTCACCGACTCGTTCGTCGAGGAGTACGACCTCCCGGTCCGCATCGGAGGTCACCTCCTCGAGGAGTTCGACGACGAGTTGTCCAAGGTGGAACGCCGGCGGATGTCCTATCTGCAGAAGATGGCGGTCGTACTGGGCCGCCGGGTCTGGGAGAACGCCGGTAATCCGGAGGTCGACACCAACCGTCTGATGGTGTCGGTCGGCACCGGGCTGGGATCGGCCGAGGAGCTGGTCTTCGCCTACGACGGCATGCGGTCCCGCGGTCTGCGGGCGGTGTCCCCGCTCGTCGTGCAGATGTACATGCCCAACGGCGCCGCGGCGGTCATCGGCCTGGACCGCGGCGCCAAGGCCGGCGTCTGCACCTCGATCTCGGCGTGCGCGTCGGGCTCGGAGGCGATCGCCAACGCCTGGCGCAACATCGCCTACGGCGAGGCCGACATCGCCATCTGCGGCGGCGTGGAGACCAAGATCGAGGCGGTGCCGATCGCCGGCTTCGCCCAGATGCGGATCGTGCTGTCCAACTCCAACGACGACCCCCAGGGCGCCTGCCGGCCGTTCGACCGGGACCGCAACGGGTTCGTCTTCGGTGAGGCCGGCGCGCTGCTGGTCATCGAGACCGAGGAGCACGCCAAGGCCCGCGGCGCCAACATCCTGGCCCGCATCATGGGTGCCTCGGTCACCTCCGACGGTTTCCACATGGTGGCTCCGGACCCCAACGGGGAACGCGCCGGGCACGCCATGAGCCGGGCCATCGAACTGGCCGGCCTGGTGCCCACCGACATCGACCACATCAACGCCCACGCGACGGGCACCAACGTCGGTGACGTCGCCGAGGGCAAGGCCATCAACCGGGCGATGCGCGGGCACAAGCCCGCGGTGTACGCGCCCAAGTCGGCGCTGGGCCACTCGGTCGGCGCCGTCGGTGCGGTCGAGTCCATCCTGACCGTCCAGGCGCTGCGCGACGGGATCGTCCCCGCCACCCGCAACCTGGTCAATCTCGACCCCGAGATCGATCTCGATGTCGTCGCGGGTTCCCCGCGTACCGGTGACTACCAGTACGCCATCAACAACTCTTTCGGATTTGGCGGGCACAACGTCGCGATCGCCTTCGGAAAGTACTGATCACATCTAGGAGTTCCATGACAGCCCCGGCCCCCGACGCGGTGAACGAGTCCGTAGACCCCCGTGACCCGCTGCTGCGGCTGTCCACGTTCTTCGACGACGGCACCGTCGAGCTGCTGCACGAGCGCGACAAGTCGGGCGTGCTGGCCGCCGGCGGCAACGTCAACGGCGTGCGCACCATCGCCTTCGCCACCGACGGGACCGTGATGGGCGGCGCCATGGGCGTCGACGGCTGCGCGCACATCGTCAACGCCTACGACGTCGCCATCAACGAGGGCAGCCCGATCGTCGGCATCTGGCACTCCGGTGGCGCCCGGCTGGCCGAGGGCGTGCGCGCCCTGCACGCCGTCGGCCTTGTCTTCGAGGCGATGATCCGGGCGTCCGGCTTCATCCCGCAGATCTCGGTGGTCGTCGGCTTCGCGGCCGGCGGCGCGGCCTACGGCCCGGCGCTGACCGACATCGTCATCATGGCGCCCGAGGGCCGGGTGTTCGTCACCGGTCCGGACGTGGTGCGCAGCGTCACCGGCGAGGACGTCGACATGGAGTCCCTCGGCGGCCCGAACACCCATCACCGCAAGTCCGGTGTCTGTCACATCGTCGCCGACGACGAGCTCGACGCCTACGAGCGCGGCCGCCGGTTGATCGGCTACTTCTGCCAGCAGGGTCACTTCGACCGGTCCAAGGCCGAGGCCGGCGACACCGACCTGCACGCCCTGCTGCCCGAGTCCGCCAAGCGCGCCTACGACGTGCATCCGCTGGTCGAGGCGCTGCTCGACGCCGACGCGCCGTTCGAGGAGTTCCAGGCCAAGTGGGCGCCGTCGATGGTGGTGGGGCTGGGCCGGCTGGCCGGGCGCACCGTCGGTGTGCTGGCCAACAACCCGCTGCGCCTCGGTGGCTGCCTGAACTCCGAGAGCGCGGAGAAGGCCGCCCGGTTCGTCCGGCTGTGCAACGCGTTCGGCATCCCGCTGGTCGTGGTGGTCGACGTGCCCGGGTATCTGCCCGGCGTGGACCAGGAGTGGGGCGGCGTGGTTCGCCGCGGCGCCAAGCTGCTGCACGCCTTCGGTGAGGCGTCGGTCCCCCGCGTCACCCTGGTGACCCGCAAGATCTACGGCGGCGCGTACATCGCGATGAACTCTCGCTCGCTGGGCGCCACCAAGGTGTTCGCCTGGCCGGACGCCGAGGTCGCCGTCATGGGCGCCAAGGCCGCCGTCGGGATCCTGCACAAGCGCAAGCTGGCCGCCGTCGAGGACGCCGCCGAGCGCGACGCCCTGCACGAGGAACTCGCGCTCGAGCACGAGCGGATCGCCGGCGGCGTGGACTCGGCCGTCGAGATCGGCGTCGTCGACGAGAAGATCGATCCCGCGCACACCCGGTCGGCACTGGCCCAGGCACTGGCCGAGGCCCCGACCCGACGCGGGCGGCACAAGAACATCCCGCTGTAATCCCCAACCGACGCGATCGCCCGGGCTCATGCGAGCCCGGGCGATCGTGTTTTTCGCGAGGTGGCCGTTTACAGCGCGTTCCAGCGCCCCTGTTCCCAGTAGCCCCAACCGCGGCCGTCCCCCGAGCGCATCGGGTCGACGCGGTGACCGTTGTGCCAGAACGCCTGGTGGTCGCGGCGGGCGTCCTCGAGGCCGCGCTGCTCCAGCGGACGTCCGCCGACCTGGCAACCCGGGTGGTCGCAGCGGCCGTAGTCGGCACTGGCGGTGCCCATGGCCAGACCCAGCCCGGCCGCACCCAGCCCGGCCACCAAGGCCGATGCCACGAAATAACGACTCATTGTCACAATGTTCTCCTTGCTTTTCGATGCTCGGGTGTTCACCCCGATGCGAGTGAAATTAGGGAGACGACGTTGGTGATCGCTGCGCCGGCGCTGGCGGCGGGCTGGCAAACCGGTCGCGTTTGGGTGTCGATACCGTCTCGGAAAGAGTTTTGCGCTTTACGGTCAAGCCTGACACGGATGTGGTTTATGTGATCTCTGTTGCAGGGGTGGCGGGTGTTTCAGGTACTGAACTGCGACTATCAGGACCTGCTGCACGACGGCTGGCAAACGGGTGGGAGCCGAAGGGGGCGAAAAGAGAATCGCCCGGACCCCGTTCGGGGTCCGGGCGACTCGCCGGCAAGTCTGCGGAGGGGTTACAGCCAGTTCCAGATGCCGCCGTCCCAGTAGCCCCAGCCACGGCCATCACCCGAGCGCATCGGGTCGACCCGGTGGCCGTTGTGCCAGAACGGCTGGTGGTCACGGCGAGCGTCGTCGATGCCGCGCTGCTCGATCGGACGTCCCCCAATCTGGCAGCCCGGGTGATCGCAGCGGCCGGGGTCGGCGGCGGCGGTGCCCATGGCCAGGCCCAGGCCCGCGGCGCCCAGACCCGCCGCCAGCGCGGAGGCGGCAACAATGCGGCTGATCGTCATGGTTTATCTCCTGTTCTGTCGGGCGGTCGACCCGATGGCACCGACGGTAGGGAGCGGACGTGGGTGGCAGCTTTGGCCGCGCTGGCGGGCCGCTGGCAAACGGGTCACGGATCGACCACCGGAGCTGGGGCGGCACAGGATTCAAGCCTGACACGCCCGGGGCCCCTGTGAAAAAAGTGACAATTGTGCAGGCTGCGCTATACAGTGGTGCCGACTTTCCGAACCTGTGAGTCGTTGCGTTTTCGCTGTAAGTTCGCTGCGGCCGGGATTGGATGGCAGTCATACGTCGGGGGGTCGACGGAATTCAGGGAGCGGTTGCGTGAAGTCTTCAGCAATTATCGGTCGGGTCGGCACACTGGCGGTGGTGCTGGGCGTCGGCGCCGCGATATCCGGCGTGACCGGGATCGCCCAGGCCGACAACCCCAAGCACAACGACCGCAATTCCTCGGCCTCATCGGACAACAGGCCCGGCAACTCCCGGGCCGAGCGACGCGCCGCCCGGGCTGCGGGGTCGGGGCAGGACAAGGGCGCCGATGCCGGCGGCAACCAGGAATCCGGCCAGGCCCGGGCCTCGCACACCCCCAAGACCAAGACGACCCCGTCGGCCGCCGGTGACACCGACAGCACCAGTCCGGATCCCCGGCCGCGGCTGGGCGAACGCCTGCGCACGATCACCGGCAGCCTGACCGGATCGGCCCCCTCGACCGGCGCGCCCAAGACGACCACCCGCACCGTCGAGGAGAGCGCCCCGGCCGCCCAGCCAGAAACTCGGGCCCCGCGGCCGAAGGTGCGCGACCCGTTCGCGGGCGTGCAAGAGGCCGTCGCGAACATTCCCGCGGTCGTCGCCAAGACGCCCGCCCAGTTGGTCGACCGGTCGGCCTCCGGCCTGGGTGCCACCCCCATCACCCGCCCGGATGCCGCAGACGTCCCGACGCGCTCGAACAATCGACGCTCGATCACCGACGTCGCCGCCCGACTGGGCGCCGCGGCGACTCCGGCCGTCACCATGGCCACCGGCCGCGCGGCCGACGTGCCCGCGCTGAGCCGCGCCGCCCTGGCCAAGGCAGAGAACACCGTCGACTCCCAGGGCAGCCCGTTCCGCGGCCTGTCCGTCTTCGGCGAGAAGCAGCTGAGCGATACCCCCGCACCGGTGCAGGCGTTCGTCGCCAATGCGTCCGGCACGCTCGCGAACACTTCGCTCCCCAGCGTCGACGTTCCGGGGGTGAAGCCCGGCGCCGCGGCCACCCTGGTGTCCAGCCTGCTGGTGGCCACCGGGCTCTCGCCGCTGGCCGGCGGTGGCCCCGGGACGCCCACCCAGTCGCCGTTCGCCTGGGCGCTGGCCGCCTGGACCCGCAAGGAAGCCGACAAGGACCTCGAGATCGACGGGGTGGAGGTCAAGTCGGCCAAGGACGGCGAGTCGGTGGGAACCGGCGCCGCGCCAATCACCGCCAGCAGCAACACCGCGATGCGGACCATGGCGGTGGCGCAGAACCAGGACAGCACACCGCAGGTCGGCGAAACCGTGACGGGACCCGGACAGAGCAAGGCCCCGGTGCTCTCCGGCGATATGAGCTCCAAGCAGGTCGGCTGGACCACGGGCCCCAATACCAACACCATGCAGAACTGGTACGTCGGCGGCACCGACCTCGGCATCACCTGGGTCGGTGGCACCGACAAGAACGGCAACCCAGTCGTCTACTCCATCTTCGGCGACACCTACAACACCGGCGGCGCGCCGAACGAGGGCAACGGCTGGCGAGACAATGTGCTGCTGCGCTCGAACGACCTGGATCTGACCAACGGCATCCAGTACAACGACGCCGTGATCAGCCCGGGCGGGGACTACACGAAGAACGCTTGGTGGAACCCCAGCCGCTGGAAGGTCACAGACAACCCGGACGGCAACCGGGCAGGTGCTACCCAGATCATCCCCGACACGGAAATCGACCGGATCGACAAGACCCAGGGCAACAACGTTAAGACGTTCACCCTCATCCCGACCGCGGGACTCGGGGGGAAAGCCGTGATTGACGAAACCGGTCAACAGGCCATCGACGAAGATGGCAACCCGGTGTTCCGGCAGTACGCCACCGTCATGTCGATCAAGCAATGGGGCCAGGCGGGTAGTTGGACCACAAACTGGTCGGCAGTGGCGCATTCCGATGACGGCGGCAAGACCTGGACGATCGATGACAGCAGCGTCCGCCCGTCGACCGGCGGTAATGCCAACTTCCAGCAGAACGCCATGACCTACGGCAAGCCGGGTGATCCCAACTCCTATGTCGACGGGGACACCGCCGGCGAACGCTATGTGTATGTGTACGGCACCCCATCCGGGCGACAGGGCAACGCCTATCTGGCCCGGGTTCCGGAGAACTCCATCGGCGACCTCGACAGCTATCAGTACTACGCCGGTGACAACAAGGACGGCACGGGGAACTGGGTCGTCGGCAAGCCGGACCAAGCCGTCGCCGTGATCACGGCGAATGGCACGAACACCTCGGTGTTCCCGGAGACCGGAATCATCGGCACCATCCTGAAGCCGTTCGTCGGCTTGCTGAAGCTGGTCTACCCGTCAGGCTTCAAGCCCGGTGGCATCTTCTCGTCCAGCAACGGCAACGGCAATGTCAGCGAGATGTCGGTGCAGTACAACGAGTACCTGGGCAAATACGTCGTCATGTACACCGACGGCGGGAACAACGTGGTGATGCGGGTTTCGGACACCCCTGAGGGCGCCTGGTCCAATGCGGTGGTCGTACAGGGCAATGACGGCTACCTGCCCAACACCTCGATGTACGCGCCGATGATCCACCCGCTGTCCGGCACCGGGCAACTCGCCGGCGGAAAGCAGTACCTGTACTACAACCTGTCCCAGTGGAATAACACCGGCAATGGCAGCAATGACTACAACCCGCGGATGATGCAGACCGACCTGTCCAAGTTGAAGATCAGCTACGCCTGATGAACCGCCGCTCGCTCGCCCTGGCTGCTGCCACTGCAACGGTGACCGCAGCCCTCGGCGCGGCCTGCGCTTCCGCCGACCCTGGCCCTGATCCGGCACCGACTCAGGCCGGATCGCCACAGTCCGGGGCCGTGTGCGCGGCGACGCTGGACGGCGCGGTGACGCAACTGCCGGACCAGTCCACCGAGCCCGGCGCCCGCAAGAGCCTGTTGGAGTGCAAGGACGGCTCGTGGCAGGACTACCGTGCCGAGTACCCCAACTCCGACCGGTGGCTGTCCACCGGCCCCGAGCTGGTGCTGCACGGTCAAGGGGTGCGGAACCCGGAGTTCATGGCCGGCCACTGGACGGGTACCCCGCAGGAGTCGGACGCCATCTGCCATGCGACGTATGTGCAGGGCGGCGACGACAACCCGAAGATCACCCAGACCCACGAGGTCAACGGTGATGCCGGCAAACCGGTCGAATTCGAAGCGCCGGTCCGGCTGTTCACCGTCACGCTCACCGGCAACTGCCTCTGGGAGCGCTCCGAGTAGGTCTCGGCTGCAATGCCCGCAGCGACGTCCGTCGGGCGGTCGTCCGAACGTATGAATCTGGTTGCCGGCCCAGGATTCCCGGACACACCACGCCCATGCTGTCGGCCAGCGCCACCTGCAGAAAGGTGGGGGACCTCAGTATCCTCTCGTTCGACAACGGCATGTGTGGTGCCGCGGGAAACAACCAATTCCTCAATCTCCGCTGACGAGTCAACCGGAGAAACGCAGTTGAGCCGCTGACGGGGTCAGCGGCTCAACCTCTCTGCCGTGGGCTTGCGCCCCAAGATCTGGGTCCCGGCCAAGTACTACGTCCCGACGGCGCGGCCCAGCCAGACGGTCTCGGCGACCTCGCCGCCGTTGCGGTAGGGCTCCAGGGCCTCGTCCCAGGCGGTGCCCAGCACGTTGTCGAGTTCGGCGGCGAGGGTGTCGGCGCCGGCGTCCATCAGCGACCGCAGGCGCATCTCCCCCACCATGATGTCGCCGTTGGCGCTCATGGTGCCGCTCCACAGGCCCAGGCTCGGGGTGTGGCAGAAACGCTGTCCGTCGACGCCCTCGCTGGGCTCCTCGGTGACCTCGAAGCGCAGCACCGACCAGGACCTCAGGGCCGACGCCAGCGCGGCGCCGGTGCCCACCGGACCGACCCAGTTGGTGATCGCGCGCAGTTGTCCGGGCAGCGCCGGCTGCGGCGACCACTTCAGGTTCGCCCGGGCATTGAGGGTCGACGACAACGCCCACTCGACGTGTGGGCACACCGCCGCGGGTGAGGCGTGGATGTAGACCACGCCCGATGCCACGTCGGCGAATTGGTTCGACGCACGCATGACTGCTCCTTCAAGTTCGACGAGGGACGTCTTCCCCAACGACCTCTGCCGATCCGAAGCATCACAATGTGTGTGTCTCGCGTGTCTATTGTGCCTCGTGTGGCACCTGTTGCGCTAGTCTGCGCCGATTTCTCTCAGAACCTCATCAGAGAGCGCCGGCCACAGCGGCTTCGCCCAGTCCCCGAAGTCCCGGTCGGTCAGCACCACCAGGGCCAGCTCGGCGACCGGATCGGCCCAGATGAACGTGCCGGACTGGCCGAAATGGCCGAACGTCGACGGGGAGTTCGTCGCACCGGTCCAGTGCGGTGACTTGCCGTCGCGCAGCTCGAAGCCCAGCCCCCAGTCATTGGGCCGCTGGGAGCCGTAGCCGGGCAGGATCCCGCCCAGGCCGGGGAAGGCCACGGTGATCGCCTCGGCGTGCATCTGCGGGGACACCGTCACCGGCGAGAGCAGATCGGCGGCGAATCGGGACAGGTCGGCGACCGTCGACTCCCCGCCGTAGCCCGCGGTCTCGGCTCCCCCGGGCAACGACGAGTCGGCCATGCCCAGCGGCGCGAAGACCGCCTCGGCCAGGTACTCGCCGAACTCGATGCCCGCCCGCTCGGCCACCGTCTGCGCGGCGACCCGGAAGCCGGTGTTGGAGTAGATCCGCTTGATGCCCGGCGGGGCGAGGATCGCGTCGTCGAGCATGGCCAACCCCGACGCGTGGGCCAGCAGGTGGCGCAGCGTCGATCCGGGCGGCCCGGCCGGGGTGTCCCAGTCGCAGGCGCCCTCCTCGACGGCGACCTGCACGGCTCGGGCCACCAGCGGTTTTGTCACCGACGCCAGCCGGAACCGGCGGTTCACGTCGCCGTGGACGGCCAGCACCCGGCCGTCGACATCGATGACCGCGGCGGCGGCGTTCGGTACCGGCCAGTCCGCGATTGCGTCGAGGGCGCTCACTCGCCGAGCAGCCGCCGGATGGCGGCGGCGGTGGCCGAGTCGGCCTCGGCGGCCGCCGAGTCACCGAGGCTGCGGTGGGCCATCATTCGCCACTCGTAGGCGTCGGCGACGTCACGGTGCGGCTGTAGCACTCGGTATTCGCACAATGCGGCGGACAGTGCTTCCACCGCCCGGCGGTGCGCCCCGGTGCGGACGGCGACGACACCCCGCGCGTGCGACGCCCAACCGCGATACAGCCCGCCCAGCCCCAACCGCTCACACCAGCGGTCCATGGCGTCGGCGCCGCGGGCGCTGGTTGCGAGCTCACCGTCGCGGCGCAGGTGGCGCAGCGCGGTGCCGTAGACCTCGCCGGCCCATTCGATCGGCACCCGGGGGTCGTCGGCGCCCGCCAGTGCCTGCGCCAACAGCCGGTGACCGGCATCGGCACGGTCGTCGGCCAGCGCCAGCCGGCCCCGGGCGACCAGGGTCAGCGCCCGCACGGCCGGGTTGGCCAGCAGATCGTCGAGCGCGGCGAGCTCGTCGGTCCCGGCGGTGGCGTCGTCGACCCGGTGCTCGTCGGCCAGGATCGACACCTCCAGATAGGCCAGATAGCCACTGCCCGGTCCGGCGCCGTCGGTCAGCGCGCGCGCCCGCTGGATCCAGCCGCGCGCACTCACCCGGTCACCGCGGGTCAGCCAGGCCAGGGCCAGCTCGGTGGCCTGTTCGCCGGCCAACACCGGGTCGCGGCGGGCGTAGCGGGTGAAGACCAGCTCGGCCAAGCGGGTGGACTCGGCCAGTCGGCCCAGCCGACGGGCCGCGATCGCCAGCGCCGCCAGGTCCTCGGTGTCCAGGGGGCCCAGCGAGCTGGCGGCGGTGAAGCCCGCATAGCTGCCCTGCCAGTCGCCCGCGGCATGCGCGGTCCGCGCCGCAGCCGTCAGGCCGCGCCGCACGTCATCGCGGGATTGCGCGGAGGTGGTCATACCACCCCACGGTACTGCCGTCGCGGACTCGCGCAACGTGCGCCGCGCCCGCTCAGGCCACCGAGACGAGTGTTTGGACACCATTCCAACAAACCTTGCGCGGGGCGCTAGGTTGATAGCCATGAGCCAGACAGTGCGCGGTGTGATTTCTCGGAAAAAGGGCGACCCGGTCGAGCTGGTCGACATCGTCATCCCCGATCCCGGCCCCGGCGAGGTCGTCGTCGACGTCATCGCGTGCGGCGTCTGCCACACCGACCTGACCTACCGCGAGGGCGGCATCAACGACGAGTACCCGTTCCTGCTGGGCCACGAGGCCGCCGGCACGGTCTCGGCCGTCGGGCCCGGGGTCAGCCACGTCGAGGTCGGCGACTTCGTCGTGCTGAACTGGCGCGCGGTGTGCGGCGAATGCCGGGCCTGCAAGCGCGGCCGGCCGCAGTACTGCTTCGACACCTTCAACGCCACCCAGAAGATGACGCTGACCGACGGCACCGAGCTGACCCCGGCGCTGGGCATCGGCGCGTTCGCCGAGAAGACCCTGGTCCACCAGGGGCAGTGCACCAAGGTCGACGCCGCTGCCGATCCCGCGGTGGCCGGCCTGCTGGGCTGCGGCGTGATGGCCGGCCTGGGCGCGGCGGTCAACACCGGCAACGTCGGGCGCAACGACACCGTCGCGGTGATCGGCTGCGGCGGCGTGGGCGATGCCGCCATCGCCGGTGCCGCGCTGGTCGGCGCGAAGACCATCATCGCCGTCGACACCGACAACCAGAAGCTGCGCTGGGCGCGGGAATTCGGCGCCACCCACACCATCAACGCGAAAGAGCTCGACGTCGTCGCGACCATCCAGGACCTCACCGACGGGTTCGGCACCGACGTCGTCATCGACGCGGTCGGCCGCCCGGAAACCTGGAAGCAGGCGTTCTACGCCCGCGATCTGGCCGGAACTGTTGTGCTGGTGGGTGTTCCGACGCCCGACATGCAACTGGAGATGCCGCTGGTGGACTTCTTCTCCCGCGGCGGATCACTGAAGTCGTCGTGGTACGGCGACTGCCTGCCCGAGCGCGACTTCCCCACCCTGATCAGCCTCTACCTGCAGGGTCGGCTGCCGCTGGACAAATTCGTCACCGAGCGCATCGGCCTGGAAGCCGTCGAGGATGCCTTCCACAAGATGCACGATGGCGGGGTGCTGCGCTCCGTGGTGGTGCTCAAGTGAGTCCACAGCCCGGGATCGAGCGCGTCGTCACCCACGGCACCTTCGAACTCGACGGCGGCAGTTGGGAAGTCGACAACAACATTTGGATCGTCGGTGACGACAAGGAGGTCATCGTCATCGACGCCGCCCACGACGCGGCGGCCATCGAGTCGGCCGTCGGCAATCGGCATGTGGTGGCGGTGGTCTGCACGCACGGCCACAACGACCACATCACCGTCGCCCCGCAGCTGTCGAAGGACTTCGACGCACCGGTGCTGCTGAACCCGGCCGATGAGATGTTGTGGCGAATGACCCACCCGGACAGCACATTCCGGACTCTGACCGACGGCGAGACGCTCCGCGCCGACGGTATCGAACTGCACGCCATCGCCACTCCCGGGCATTCGCCCGGATCGACCTGTCTGTACGCGCCGGACCTCGGCGCGGTGTTCTCCGGGGACACCCTGTTCCAGGGCGGGCCAGGCGCCACCGGTCGGTCGTTCTCCGACTTCCCCACCATCCTGGGGTCGATCAAGGACAAGCTGGGCAAGCTGCCCGCCGACACCGTCGTCTACACCGGACACGGGGACACCACCCGCATCGGTGACGAGATGGTGCACTACGACGACTGGGTCGCCCGCGGTCACTGACCGTGGTGGCCCCGCGCGTCGGGGTTGGCAGTGGAAGCCGGTGACCCGGCCGACGGTGCCGGCTCCTGAGGTTCGGGTTCCTGGCGCTTGGGTGCCGGGCTGGGGCTCGGAGCCGGGGCGCTGTGCGTCGGGCTGGGCGGCGTCGCGGTTGACGACGGGGCGCTCGGCTCCGGTGACTTCGGCGTCGGGCTCGGGGAACTCGGCGCCGGCTTCGGACTGGACGGCTCCGGACTCGGCTTGGGGCTGGGCGCCGGTGAGGTCGGACTCGGCGTGGGCGATGCCGGGGCCTCACGCGGCTGCGACGGCTGGTTGCCGCGCGGCAGGCCGTCGCCGAGGATCGGCAGGCCCAGCGTGAGGTCGGGGATCTGCAGGCTCGGCACCGGGAACGGCACCGCAACGGGGTCCACCGCCGGCGCGGGTATCTCGGCGGGCGCCGCGGCGGGTTCGGGTGCCGGAGCCGCCGCGATCGGCCGCTGATTGTTGACCTGGACCACCGGACCCTGGACAACCTGCGGCGCTTCGGCGACAGGTGCCGCCGGGGCGGCGACGGTCGGCGCGACGGGCGCGGTCCCGGTCTGCGCGACGGGCGTGGCCACCGGGGCCATCGTCGGCGCGTCCGCCTGCGGAGCGGGTGAAGCCGCCGGGGCGGCGGTGACCGGAGCTGCCTGCGTCGCCGTGGAGGACTCCGAGGAGGTGTAGGTGAGCGCAACGGCCACCCCGCTGATCCCGCCGGCAATCAGCGCCGCCGCCACCAGGGCCGTCAGCACCGGATGGCGACGCCGGGTATCCGGGACGGCGGGCGGTTCCGGGACCGGGTCGAAGGCGATCAGCGGCCGGGCCGTCGTCCGGTTCTCCCCGGCCTCGGCCGGCTCCCGGTCGACATCCGGGCCGTAGCTGTCCGCGTCGTCGATGTCCGCGTCGAGGGCCGCCAGGTCGATTTCCCCGGTGAACGGCACCGGTTCGGGGGCGTCGTCGCACTCCGACCAGGCCAGCGCCAGCACGGGCGCCGCGTTGGCGAGCTCGGTCGCCGGGGCGACCGCGGGTGCGACGGCGGCGGACTGCAGTGCGGTGGCGGCCTCGGCGGCCGGGTTGCGCACGGCGCGCAGCGCCGCACCGGTGGCTGCGGTCAGCGCCGGTGCCGGCGCGGTGATCACCGGGACGCGCAGCCGCTGTGACAGCGCGGTGGTCACCGCGGGCATGGCGGCCATCCCGCCGACGGTGGCGACCGCGGCCAGCCGCGACGGCCCGATGCCGTGGTCGGTCAGCAGGCTCTCCATCTCGTCGAGCAGACGGCGCAGGCCCGGCGCGGTCAGCTCGTCGAGTTCGGCGCGGGTCAGCCGCAGCTCGGCCGGCCCGCCGGGCAGGTGCGCGGTCACGGCGGTGACCGTCGCGGCCGACAATCGGTGTTTGGCATCGCGGCATTCGCGGCGCAGTTCGCCGAGGGTGCCGATCGCGGAGGTGGCGGTGGCATCCAACCGGCCGGGCAGCGCGTCGAGCACATGAGTCAGCACGGTGCGGTCGACCAGGTCCCCGCCGAATTCACCCGATCGCCGGGTCTCCCCCACGCGGCGGTAGCCGTTGTCGGCGTCGAGCAGGGTCAGCGATGTCCCGCTGCCGCCGATGTCGCACAGCGCGATGATTCCGTGGGTCGGCAGGCCGGGCCGTCGTATCAGCGCGGCGACGGCGGCCGCGTAGTCGGGCAGCAGCACGGGTGGGGTGCCGTCGAAATACCGGGGAAGTGCGTGGCGCAGGGCGGTGACCGCGGCCGGGCTCCAGTGGCCGGGCAGGCTGATCGCCAGGCCCGGTGGACGCCGACGGCCGCCGAGCGCGACGTCGGCGATATCGCGCAGCGCACCGGCCAGCAGGTCCTCGGCGCGATGGGCCCCGCCGCGCTCGTCGATCACGGCGATCGGGTCGCCGACCCGGTCCACGAACCCGCCGATCGGCGCGGCGCCCGCGCCCTCTGCGCCGACTCCGCCTGAGTCTGCGGCGGACCTCGTGCTCGCGGAACTACACCGCTCGCCGAATCCGCCGGGCAACCGGCGCACCGCATCGCCGGTGATGCCGCGTTCGGCGGTCACCGCCGCCAGCCGGGTAGCACCGACCGAGAGCCCGATACCGGGGACGTCCGCCATCTCACCCGCCCAAGTAATTAGTTCCACGAACCTTTCGTTGGGTTTCTCGGCGGGCGGCGCGCAAGCGTTACATCACCGGATGGTGCCGGTCCCCGGGATCAGCGGCAGGTCCAGCGCGGTGACCCAGCCGGGCGGCAGATCGTTGACGGCAGGCACCGCGTTGAGTGCCCGCAGCCCCGTGGCCAGGCAGCCCGCCGTCGCGGCGTCGCGACCGGACCCGTCGGTGAACCGGAACGCGGTCTCCTGCGAAATGCTGGGGGTGCCGTCGATGTCGACGCGGTAGACATCGTCCTGGGTGCCCGACGGCCAGTCCGGCGCGGCGTCGCGGCCGATGCGGTTGACGTGCTCGATCTGGATGCGGGTTTCGCCCCGGTAGACACCGTTGATGGTGAACCGGACGGCCGCGACCCGGCCGGGTTCGATCACGCCCTTGACGGTCCGGCGCGGGGTATCGGTGACCCACTTGTCCCAGGTGGTGGTGATCTCGTCGAGCTCGATCCCGGCGGCGTGGGCGATCATCGGGACCGTCGCACCCCAGGCCATGATCAGGATGTCACGGTGTTCGAGCAGCGGACGGTAGTCGGGCTCGCACCCGATGCCCATCTCGAACTCGTAGTCGCCCTCGTAGTTGGTGTAGTCGAGCAGTTCCGAGGCGCGGACCCGGCGCACCCGCGAGCACAGGCCCATCAGGGTCATCGGGAACAGGTCGTTGGCGAAGCCGGGATCGATGCCGGTGGTGAAGCAGGACGCGCCGCCCTCGGCGCAGGCCTGGGTGATGGGCTCGATCCAGCCCGGCGGGTTCAGCGACATGGCCGGCCACACCCACGGCGTCATGGCGGTGGAGCACACGTCGATGCCGGCCCGCAGGAAACGGCCGATGACCTCGATGTTGGCGTCGGCGTGCGCAGCGGTGGGCCCGTAGTGCACCAGCGCGTCGGGCCGCAGCGCGATGAGCGCGTCGATGTCCCGGGTGGCGGTGATGCCCAGGGGTTCCAGGCCGCAGATCTCGCCGGCGTCGCGACCATCCTTGTCCGCGCTGCTGACCCCGACGCCGACCAGCTCGAATCCGGGGTGGTCGACGATCTCCGCGATCACCATCTTGCCGACGAACCCGGTACCCCAGACCACCACTCGTTTCATGGCGTCACCATAAGCGCCCGGGGCGGCCGTGCCGTAGCATTCCCGCTGGGTCCGGGGAGATTCTGGGGATTTGGTCATGGGTAACCGAGCAGGCGGCCGACACCGCGCGCAGCCGGTCCGACGGGCTCGCCGCGTTCTCCCCACTGGCCAGGTCCGCCGGGCAACGGGCCTGCCGGTCGCGGGCATCGCCGTCGCCGGGGCGACCATGCTCGCCCTGACGCCGGGGCTGGCGCCGGTTGCGCAGGCCGCGGACACGACGCGGACCGTCAGCGCGGATGCCCGGTTGGCCGGGAACGTGTACTACCTGCGCGGGACGAATATCGGCAACGAGCCCACCGACAACCAGTACGTGGACTTCGTCGATAGGGTGCTGACCGGCACGAACATCGGTGGTGTCGCGGATGATGGCGGCAAGATCAACTATCCCGCCAGCATTTGGCCCGTGTCCAAGGGTTACTTCAACGACCCGAAATGGAACGACTCGGTCGCCGAGGGCGTCGACAATCTCGGCGAAAAGCACCCAACAACCGGCGACGTGGTTTTCGGCTTCTCACAGGGCGCCGTCGTCGCGTCCAAATACAAGGCGGACCATCCCAGCACCGCGGCCAATCCCGGCCCGACATACGTCCTGGTCGAGAACCCCAGCCGACCCAATGGCGGCGTCATGGCGCGCTTCGCCGGGCTGACGGTACCGATCATGGACCTCACCTTCAGCGGCGCGACGCCGGTGGGAGACGAAACTTCGCCGAGCAAGACGATCGACGTCGCCCGTCAGTACGACGGATGGGCCGACTTCCCGACCTATCCGCTGAACCTGCTGGCCACCGCGAACGCCATCATGGGCATCGTGCTGGTGCACGGTAAGACCCAGACCGAGCTGACCGACCAGAACCTCGTCGACGCCAAGGGCAACGGCACGGACAGCATGTACTACCAGCAGCACGGCGACACCACCTACTACCTGATCCGCACCGACACCCTCCCGCTGCTCATGCCGGTCGCGGCGATCTCCCCGCAGCTGGCCGCCGCGCTGGACCCGCCGCTGCGGGCGCTGATCGAAACCGGTTACGACCGAACCGATTACAGCAAGCCGACCACGGCCCAATTGTTCCCGTCGCTGAGCGCACTGCAGAAGTCCCTGGACAACACCGCCACCGACGCCGACGTCATCGCGGGCAACGCCTCCGGCGCGGAGAAGCTCAGCGCGCAGGCAACCGGTTCGGTCGCCGGTGCCATCGCCACCGCGCTCAAGCCGCTGACCCCGCAAACGACGACCACCACGACCAACCAGCTGCTCCGCAAGAGCGGGCCCGCCGAAGCCGCCGCGGTCTCCAACACCGACGACCTGACGGACGGCCCCGCCGACCCCGAGAAGCCCACACCCGCCAAGCAGTTCACGCTGCCGCAGCTCAAGGCCGGCCAGTTCACCCTGCCGAAGCTCAAGCCCACCACCGCGAGCCGCCTCTTCACGGCGAAGCCGAAGCCCGAGGCCGCACCCGCCGTCAAGCCCGAGAACGAAACCGAGCGCCAGGCGCAGCAGCCCAACCAGAGCCAGTACTCGGCCAACGACACCACCGATCACCGGGCGTCCGGGTTCGGTCGGCACCGCAAGGGCACCGGCGATGAGTCGGCGGGCTCGAACGCACGGACCCATGCGGATCACAAGGACCGCAAGGACAACGGCGCCAGCTCCTAGCGGTCGGCGCATTCCGGCGGCGATCAGCCGTCGATAGTGATTCACTCATGTCAATGAGATCTGGAGGGGGCGACGAGCGTGTCTGCGGGAACCTCACGGGCCGGTAGCCGGTTCGGGAAGTATGAGCTGGTCGCGCTGCTGGGCCGAGGCGGGATGGGCGAGGTGTACGAGGCCCGCGACACCGAGAAGGACCGCACCGTCGCGCTGAAGATCCTCTCCGAGCAGTACACCCAGGACGCCGAGTTCCGTCAGCGATTCACCCGGGAGGCGCACGCCGCCGCCAAGGTCGAGGACCCGCACGTCATCCCCATTCACGACTGGGGCGAGATCGACGGCAACCTGTACATCGACATGCGCCTGGTCAAGGGCGATGACCTGCACGCGATCCTGACCCGCGGGCCGATGGCACCCGAGCGCTCGGTGAACGTCATCGGCCAGGTCGCCGGGGCGCTCGACGCCGCGCACGCCGCGGGCCTCATCCACCGCGACGTCAAGCCCGCCAACATCGTGCTCACCGCCGACGATTTCGCCTATCTGCTCGACTTCGGTATCGCCGAGGGAGCCGGTGAATCGCACCTGACCCAGACCGGGATGACCGTCGGCTCGTTCGCCTATATCGCGCCCGAACGCCTGTCCGGGGAAGAGGCCACCGCTGCCGTCGACATCTACGCACTGGCCTGCGTCCTGCATGAAACCCTCACCGGCGCAAGACCGTTCGGTGATGGCACCGCGCAGCAGCAGCTCACCGCGCACCTGACCAAGCCGCCGCCACGGCCCAGCCTGGTCAATCCCGCGGTACCCGCGGCGATGGACGCGGTCATCGCGCGCGGCATGGCCAAGGAGCCCGGCGACCGCTACTCCACCGCCGCCGGGCTGGCCCGCGCCGCCGCGGACGCCCTGCGCGCGCCGGTCGAGGAAGCGCCCTCCCCGACCCGGCAGGCCGGTACCGGCGACTGGTTCAACGCACTGCACACGCCCGGTCCCGACGATCCGCCCGTCTCCTCGGGCGCACCCGTGGGCTACGGCCCCACGCACTCGACCGGGCCACGGCCGCAGCAGCCGCCGCAACCCACACCGCCACCGAGTGGACCCGTCCCCTACCCGCCGCAGCAGAGCGGGCCCTCGGGGTACCAGACCGGGCCAACGCCCTACTACGCCCCGCCGATGAGTAGCGCCGGACCGGCCTACCCGCCGCCGGCCGCGCCTCCGGTGATGGCCCAGCCCACCGGCGGCAACAACAAGCCCTGGCTGATCCCGGTACTGATCGCCGTCGCGGTGATCGCCGTGGTGCTCGGCGGCATCGGCATCGTCGTCGGCATGTCCGACAACGGCTCGGATACCGCGACCGCACCCACCACCAGCCGCGGCCGGTCCACCGAGACCGGTAGCTACGCCAGCCCCACCTCCAGCGTTCCCACCCGCCCGGCCGCGCTGCCGCCGGGGGTGCACGGCGCCGACAGCCTGGGCAACTCCTGCGACGCCGGATTCAGCCACGGCAGTTCGACGGAGTTCGGCAGCCGGGCGGTACGCGGTACCGACGGCACCAGCTGCACCTTCGCCCGCAACATCCTCGACGCCTACTGGGCGGCGGGCACCCCCGACTCCGGCCGCCGGACACTGAGCGTTCCGGGTGCGGTCCTCTGCAAACCCGCCTCGCAGCGCTGCAACGGCAGCAATTTCGTCGTGGAATGCTTCAAACTGTCCACCGATGACTGGATCACCTGCGAGGGAGGCACGTTAGCGCGTGTCTACATCTACTAGACGCGCGTGCCGTCGGCTGCGCGCCGCCGCGTCCGCCGTCGCGGTCCTGATGACGTTAACCGGTTGTACCGCAGTCAAACACGGTGAGGCGACGCGTATGCCCGGCGTCGAGGTGCCCGCCGAAACCCCCGCCCCGGAGACCACCGAACCGGCTGCCCCGGCCGCGCTGGCCGACAGCTTCGCGGGCCTGGACCTGCCCGGCGGTCAAGTCGGAATCGCGGTCACCGACGGCACGACGACGTTGACCTTCGGCGACTGGACCCGCGGCCCGGCCTGGTCGACGATCAAGGTGCCGCTGTCGATCGCCGCGGTCCGGCACGCGCAGCAGTCGCAGTCCGATGCCCCCGGCGCCGACATCGCCTCGGCCATCACCCAATCCGACAACGCCGCCGCCGACCGGTTGTGGAACGGGCTCGGCGGCGGCGAGCAGGCCGCCCAGGCCGTGCAGCAGGTCCTCGCCGATGCGGGTGACAGCGAAACCGTCGTACAACCCTGGCAGGTCCGCCCGCCGTTCAGCCCGTTCGGGCAGACCGACTGGCCGCTGAGTCAGGCCGCCCGGCTGGCCTTCGAGCTGCCCTGCCTGGCGGGCTCGGAATCGGTGCTGACGCAGATGCGTCAACTCGGCGGAAATCAGCAGTGGGGCCTGGCCGTCGATGACGGCGTCGCCGCCAAGGGCGGTTGGGGTCCGGACACCTCGGGTGGCTACCTGGTGCGACAGGTGGCATTGATACCCAGCGGGGAAGCCACCATCGGGGTGGCGATGGCCGCCTATCCGGCCAACGGCAGCTTCGACACCGGCACCTCGATGCTCACCGCCCTGGGTCGCTGGCTCGACGAGCACCGCGCCGAGCTGCCCGCCGGGACCTGCAAGCCTCGATAATCGCCCCCGGACCCTGCGGGTCACGACTTCCAAATGGGTTGGTAACAACGCAATCACGGCGCGCGCCGTGAACCGGTCTCTCGATCCTCCGCTGCTAGCTTCACCAGCGATGAGCGCGTCGAGGAGGTCAGCTGTGATCGGCACTATCGCACGGCGCTGCGCGCGGACGGCGGCCTCGGCGGTGGCCACCGTCGCGATGCTGGCGGCCATTCCCACACCGACCGCCGCCGCGTTTTCCCGCGAAGGGCTGCCGGTGGAGACCCTCAACGTGCCGTCGCCGTCGATGGGCCGCGACATCAAGATCCAGTTCCAGAACGGCGGCTCGCATTCGGTGCTGCTGCTCGACGGCCTGCGCGCCCAGGACGATTTCAACGGCTGGGACATCAACACCGCGGCGTTCGAGTGGTTCTACAAGTCGGGACTGTCGGTGATCATGCCGGTCGGCGGCCAGTCCAGCTTCTACACCGACTGGTATGAGCCGGCCAAGGGCAACGCGGGCACCTTCACCTACAAGTGGGAGACGTTCCTGACCCAGGAGCTGCCGACCTGGATGGCCGCGCACAAGAACCAGGACGCGCTGGGCAATGCGGTGGTCGGGGTGTCGATGGCCGGTGGCGCCGCGCTGACGCTGGCCACCTGGCACCCCCAGCAGTTCCTGTTCGCGTCGGCACTGTCGGGGTTCCTCAACCCGTCGCAGGGCCTGTGGCCCACGCTGATCGGCGTGGCGATGAACGACGCGGGCGGGTTCAATCCGCGCAATATGTGGGGTCCGAGCAGCGACCCGGCCTGGCAACGCAACGACCCGATGGTCAACATCCCGCGGCTGGTCGCCAACGGCACCGCCCTGTGGGTGTACTGCGGCAACGGCACCATGGCCGAGTTCGACACCGGTGGCGACTTCGGGCTCAACTTCTCCGCGTCCTACCTGGAGAACATCACCATCTCCACCAACAAGGAGTTCCAGCAGCGCTATGTCGCCGCCGGCGGCCGCAACGCCGTCTTCAACTTCCCGTCCAACGGCACGCACAACTGGGGCTACTGGGGTTCGCAGCTGCAGCAGATGAAACCGGAGATCCTCAAGGTGCTCCGGGTCGGCGAATACGCCCCGCCGCCCACGCCGACACCTGCGCCGGTCGCCGTCGACCCTGCGACCGGAGCCGCGGCCACCGGCGCGGCACCCGCGGCAGCACCGGCGGCTGCTGCCCCCGCGGCAGCACCGGCCGCCGTTGCTCCGGCGCCGGTACCGACCCGGTAGGTCAGCGGGTCTGCAGGGTCAGTCGCTCCAGCCGGCGGACCAGGATGCTGGGCAACCACTGTCCGACGTCGACGGCATCGACCCAGTTGGTGTTCTCGATCAGGTGACCCAGGACGATTCGGGCCTCCAACCGGGCCAGCGACGCGCCGACGCAGAAGTGCACGCCCTTGCCGAAGGTGATGTGCGCCTTTCCATTAGCACGATCGAGCCGGAATTCCTCCGGGGATTCGAACTGCGCCGGATCGTGGTTCGCCGCGCCCCACAGCAGCAGCAGGTGAGAACCCGCCGGAATGTCCACCCCGCAGAGCGCCGTGTCGCGCCAGACATGCCGGTAGTGCCCCCGGAAGGGCGCCTCGAAACGCAGGGTCTCCTCGATGAACGGCCCCAGCAGAGCTGGGTCTTCGCGTACCCGCCGTTGAACGTCGGGCTCGGTGGCCAGAATCCACGCTGCGCTGCCCAGCAGGGACGCGGTGGACTCACCGGCGGCGCTGAACAGCGTCAGCATCATGCCCATCGCTGTGATCTGCTCCAGCTCGCCCGAGGCGTACCTCTGTGCCATATCGGCGATCAGGCCGGAACCCCGTGTCGCCACGCCGGGTTCACCCGTCGCCTTCTCGAAGTTCTCCATCACATAGCCGGCCAGCTCCATCGCGGCGGCGCCCGCGGCGGCGATCTGCTCCGAATCGACGATGCCGTCGAGCAGGGTGGTCGTCGCGTAGCCCAGCCGGATGAGGTCGTCGACGTCGGTGTCGGGTAGCCCGAGCAGCCCGGCCACCACCATCATCGGCAGCCGGTTGGCGACGGCACTCATCCACTCAATCCTGTTGTCATGCAGGTTCTCCACCCACAGACGTTCGACGGTAGCGGCGGCGAACTCCTCGATGACCTGCACGCGCCGCGCCGACAGATGCGGTAGCAGGATCTTGCGGTGCACGGCGTGCACCGGATCGTCCGCGGTGGCCAGCGAGTGGATGGACCCGCCCGGCTCCCCCATCGACAGTGCCGTCACCGAGCCGTCGGCGTTGAAGACCATGGTCGCGGTGAGGTTCGACGAGAAGTCGTCCACCCGGGTGACCGCATCGACCACCGCGTCCCAGCCGCACACCGCGTAGAACTCGGAATCACCGACGCGGTGCACGGGCGCCTCCGCGCGCATCCGGGCGTACAGCGGATACGGGTCCTGGATGGCGTCGGCGCCGAAGAAGCTCCGGGGGTCCGCCAGCACTGTCATCCGCCCAGGCTGTCCCGGACGAGTGCACGGGTCAAGGACTGAGCAGAATATTGATCATCACACCGACGTGATCTCGGGGCAGTAATTCTCACCGCACCCGTCTGGACTGCAGTTTCTTCACTCACGGTAAGGCAATCGGTTCTCACTGTGAGAATCTGACCGCCTAAGGTGTGAGCTTCGAGACCAACCGCCGGGAGGGTGCATGGCGAAGCGGCAGGATTGGCTGATCGGCGGAGACCGGAGAACCGAAGCGGTGGAACGGATCTTCGCCGCGGCCGCACAGCTCGTCTCCCAGCAGGGGTTCGACGCATTCACCATCGAGGCGTTGTCGACGAAGGCGCACTGCTCGCCCGCCACGATCTACCGGCATGTCGGCGGCAAGGCCGTGATCACCGAAGGTCTGTTGCAGCGACTTTCCGCGCGCATCGTGGAGCGGGTTTCGAAGGCGATCGAGGGTCTGAACGGTTCCGAGCGGGTCGTCACAGCCCTGGTCGTCGCTCTGGATCACATTCGCTCCGAGCCACTCGGCCCGGCGGCGATGGGCACCATCAGGCCGGACCGGGACAACAGCTGGCTGACGGCGTCGCCGCTGGTCGCCGGGCTTGCCGAGCACATGATGGGACGCTCCGATCCGTTGGCTGCGCAGTGGCTGATCCGAGTCACGCTGGCCCTGTGGTACTTCCCGATGAAAGATCGGGATGCCGAGTACGAGCTGGTGGCCCGCTTCGTCGGCCCGGGATTCTGCCCGGAAGCCTGACCGCGGCCGGCGGTGCATACAGGCTCAGCAGGTGATGGGGATCTTCGGGTCGCTGGTGTAGTCCAGGAACTTGCCGTATTTGCCCGGGCCGGCGGCCCGGACCGCGGTACACAGCTCAGACATGCTGCGCCCGCCGTAGCGGTACACCGCATAGATGGCGTTGCCTTTGTCGTCGACCGGCCGCAACGACGGGCAGGCTTGGTCGGTACGCAGGTACGACGCACCCGGGTACTGCGCCAAGGC
The DNA here is from genome assembly GCF_010731615.1 of Mycolicibacterium insubricum. NCBI lineage: Bacteria > Bacillati > Actinomycetota > Actinomycetes > Mycobacteriales > Mycobacteriaceae > Mycobacterium > Mycolicibacterium insubricum. The sequence goes on from NZ_AP022618.1 coordinate 3,412,828, forward strand.
TGAGGAGATCTCCTGCGCGTACTGCCCAGGGGTGACCGCGTTGTACAGCACGACGATGCCCTGGCCGTCGCACTCCGGGCGGGTCATCGGGGTGCTCAGCCCGAGGTCGCCGGGCACCACGGTGGGCGTCGGCGGCGCGGCGACGGTCTCCGAGGTCGGCACCACCGGCGCCGCGGCCAGGGTGCCAGTTCCCGAGGTCGACGGGGCGGTGCGGGTCCGGGTGGTGGCCACCGGGGTCTCGTCGTGATCGCCCCAGATCCGCGTGCCGGCCCAGATCCCCGCCGCCACCAGTGCCAGCACCACGGCGACGGCGCCGACCAGAAGGCCGGTGCGCGGTCCCGACGGCGGCGGGACCGGCGCCATCGGGTACTGCCCCATCGGGCCGGATCCCATCGGTCCGGATCCCATCGGAGGCCCGATCGGCCCGGAAGGCATAGTGCCGGACGGTATGGCGGCGGGGCCCGTCGGCGGCGGGCCGACCGGCGGCGTCGGCGTCCATTGCGGTGTGCCCACCGAGACCGGTGCTTCGGTGGGGATCAGCGCGGTCGGTGCCGGTGGCGGCTCGGCGGCACCGGCGCGCAGGGCCGCGGCGAATGCCGCGCAGCTCTCGAACCGTTCACCGGGCTCCTTGGCCATCCCCCGGGCCAGCACCGGGTCCAGCCCGGCCAGCTCGGGGTGCACGTCGGACACCCGCGGCGGTGGCGCCGACAGATGCCGCCCGATCACCACCGCCGGGTTCGAATCGGCGAACGGCTTCACCCCGGTCAACAGGTTGTAGGCGGTGGCCGCCAACGCGTACTGATCGGCCCGCCCGTCCAGCGCCGACCCGGTCAACTGCTCGGGCGCCGCGTAATTCACCGTACCCAGGGTGAAGTTGGTGGCCGTCAGACCTGCCGTGTCCTCCATACCCCGGGCGATGCCGAAATCGGCGAGCAGCACCCGCCGCTTGCCGCCCTGGTCGGCGATCAGCAGATTCGCCGGTTTGACGTCGCGGTGCAGCAACCCGCTGTCATGCGCGAAATCGAGCGCTCCCGCAATGGCGTCGATGATCTCCACGGCATCGTCGACCGGCAAGCCGCCGGGGTGGGACTCCAGCAGGCTGTCGGCGTCGGCACCGTCGACGTAGTCCATCGAGATCCACAATTGACCGTCGTGCTCACCGCGATCGTGCACACCGACGACGTGCGCATGCCACAGCCCCGCTGCCAGATCGGCCTCCCGGACGAACCGCGCCCGGTACTCCTGGTCGGCCGACAGCGCCACCGGCAGGACCTTGAGCGCGTCGCGACGGTTCAGCCGCGGATGCTGCGCCAGGTACACCTCGCCCATTCCGCCCGAACCCAGCGACGCCACAATCGTGTAGCCGGCGAACTCGTCCCCCTCGGTCAACCGCATGACGGCATGGTACGGCGCCGCCGGTGGCCGGTCGTGGCGAGCATTGGTGCTGCAGAACCGTCGGGGCGGTGTTAGCTTCCGGTCGGACGCATTGACCGCCGGCCTAAGGATGACGATGAGCGACGTTATGGACGATCTCGGCGAAGACGAACAGCGCAGCCCGACGGGCCTGTCCCGCACCGGCATGACGGCGCACGCACTGCGGACCGCCATCGCCGATCATCTGCTGTACTCCATCGCCAGCCCCCCGGCGATCCTGACCACCCAGCACTACTACCACGCGCTCGCGCTGGCCATCCGGGACCGGATGCAAGCCCGGTGGATGTCCACCGTGCAGACCGGCCTGAGCCAGGGCCTCAAGGCGGTCTGCTACCTGTCCGCGGAGTTCCTGATGGGGCCGCAGCTGGGCAACAACCTGATCAACCTGCAGATCGAGGACGAGGCGCGGGAGGCGCTGGCCGACCTCGGTCAGGACTTCGACGAGGTGCTGGCCTGCGAGGAAGAACCCGGCCTGGGCAATGGTGGTCTCGGCCGGCTGGCGGCCTGTTATCTGGATTCGCTGGCGACACTGCAGCGCCCATCGGTCGGCTACGGCATCCGCTACGAATTCGGCATCTTCGACCAGCAGATCCAAGAGGGCTGGCAGATCGAGAAGACCGACAACTGGCTGGTTCGCGGAAATCCCTGGGAGATCGCCAAGCCCGACTCGACCCACGATGTCTTCTGGCGCGGACACACCGAGAAATACGTCGACGTCGCCGGGCATTTCCGGGTGCGCTGGGTGCCCGGGCAGGTGATCAAGGGCGTCGCCTACGACACCCCGATCCAGGGCTACGACGTCATCAACTGCAACCACCTGCGCCTGTGGAGCGCCCGGGCCATCGAATCCTTCGCCCTGGACGCGTTCAACACCGGCGACTACTACAAGGCCGTCGAAGAGGAAGTCCACGCCGAGACCGTCACCAAGGTGCTCTACCCCAACGACGAGCCCGACATCGGCAAGCGCCTGCGGCTGCTGCAGCAATACTTCTTCGTCACCTGCTCGCTGCAGGACATCATCCACATCCAGATCGACGTCGCCGGGCTGCCGCTGCGCGAGCTGCCGAACAACTGGGCCGTCCAGCTCAACGACACCCATCCCTCCATCGCGGTGGCCGAGCTGATGCGCCTGCTCGTCGACGTGCACCACCTCGACTGGCACGAGGCCTGGAAGATCACCGTGGCCACCTTCGGCTACACCAACCACACCCTGCTGCCCGAGGCCCTGGAGACCTGGCCGCTGAGCCTGTTCGGTGAGTCGCTGCCGCGGCACCTGGAGATCATCTACGAGATCAACCAGCATTTCCTGGAGCAGGTCCGCGACCGTTTCCCCGGCGACGAGGACCGGGTGCGCCGGATGTCGCTGATCGACGAGAGCGGCGGCAAGAGCGTGCGGATGGCGTACCTGGCCACGGTCGGCAGCCATGCCGTCAACGGTGTGGCCGAGCTACATTCGGAGTTGCTCAAAGCCAGTGTGCTCAAAGACTTCTACGAGATGTGGCCGGAGCGGTTCGGCAACATCACCAACGGGGTGACGCCGCGGCGCTTCCTGGCCCTGTCCAACCACGGGCTGCGGGAACTGTTCGACGACACCATCGGCGACGGCTGGCTGACCGACCTGGGCAAGCTGCGCGAGTTGGAGAACTACGTCGAGGACGACGAGTTCCGCCGCCGCTGGCGGATGGTCAAGCGCGCCAACAAGGCCCGGCTGGCCGAGTACGTGCACGCCACCACCGGCATCGAACTCGATCCGTCCTGGCTGTTCGACATCCAGGTGAAACGGATCCACGAGTACAAGCGCCAGCATCTCAACGTGCTGCACATCATCACCCTGTACCACCGGCTGAAGACCCAGCGCCGATTGTCAATCCCGCCGCGGGCCTTCATCTTCGGCGGCAAGGCCGCGCCCGGCTACCACATGGCGAAGCGGATCATCAAGTTGATCAACGCCGTCGGCGAGACGATCAACAACGACCCCGACGTCAACCGGTTCCTGCGGGTCGCGTTCCTGCCGAACTTCAACGTGCAGAACGCGCATCTGATCTACCCGGCGGCCAACCTGTCCGAGCAGATCTCCACCGCCGGCAAGGAGGCCTCCGGCACCGGCAACATGAAGTTCATGATGAATGGCGCGTTGACCATCGGTACGCTCGACGGCGCCAACGTCGAGATCCGCGAGGAGGCCGGACCGGAGAACTTCTTCCTGTTCGGGCTGACCGTGGAGGAGGTCGAGCACCTGCAGGCGACCGGCTACCGGCCCGCCGACTACATCGAGCGCAACCCCGAACTCACCGCGGCGCTGCAGCTGATCGCCGACGGGACATTCACCCACGGCGACACCGAAATCCTTCGGCCGCTGTTGGATTCGCTGGTGTTCCATGATCCGTTCCTGGTGCTGGCGGACTACGCGTCCTACATCGAATGCCAGGACCGGGTGGACCAGGCGTGGAAGGACCGCGACACCTGGTCGAGGATGTCGATCCTCAACGCCGCCCGCAGCGGCAAGTTCTCCTCGGACCGGTCCATCCGCGAATACTGCGACCAGATCTGGAATGTTCCGCCGATGAACGTGCGCACTTGAGCGACGGGATCGGCACCCGGCTGGACCGGTTCTTCGAGGTAACCGCCCGCGGCTCGACGGTCGGCACCGAATTGCGCGGCGGGCTGGTCACGTTCATCGCGATGGCCTACATCCTGGTGCTCAATCCGATCATCCTGTCCTCGGCCGCCGACGTCGACGGACACCGGCTGGGCTTCGCGCAGGTCTCCGCGGTCACCGCACTCGCCGCGGGTGTGATGACCGTGGTCTTCGCGGTGGTGGCCCGGCTGCCGTTCGCATTCGCCGCCGGCCTGGGCATCAACTCGTTTCTTGCCAGCTCGGTGGTGGGATCGCTGACCTGGGCCGAGGCGATGGGCCTGGTGGTCGTCAACGGTCTGATCATCGTGGCGATGGCGGCCACCGGTGTCCGCAAGATGGTGTTCGACGCCGTCCCGATTCAACTCAAGCTGGCGATCACCGCCGGCATCGGACTGTTCATCCTGTTTATCGGCCTGGTCAATGCCGGCTTCGTCGCCGCGACCGGAAGTCCCTCTCCCCCAGTCGGACTCGGACCGCAGGGAGCCGGGTCGATCAACGGTGCGCCGACCGCGGTGTTCATCGTGACGCTGCTGGTGACCGGGGTGCTGATCGTGCGCAAGGTGCGCGGCGCGATCCTGATCGGACTGGTGACCGGCACCGTGCTGGCGGTGGCCGTCGAGGCGATCTGGCATCTCGGTCCGGCGAACGAGCACCCGGGCGGGTGGCGGCTGTCGGTGCCGTCGCTGTCGGGTTCACCGGTCGCGGTGCCCGACCTGTCGCTGCTCGGCGACGTCAGCTTCGGCGGGTTCGGCCGGATCGGCGCACTGGCCGCGCTGATGCTGGTGTTCACCCTGGTCTTCACCAACTTCTTCGACGCCATGGGCACGTTCACCGGGCTGTCGCGCCAGGCGGGTCTGGCCGATGTCGACGGCAACTTCCCGCGCCTGCAGTCCGCGCTGGTCATCGAGGGCACCGGCGCCGTCGTCGGCGGCCTGGCCTCGGCGTCGTCGAACACGGTGTTCGTCGAGTCCGGTTCGGGTATCGGCGAGGGCGCCCGCACCGGGCTGGCCGGCATCACCACCGGGCTGCTGTTCCTGTCCGCGATGTTCCTGACCCCGGTGGCCGAGATCGTGCCGTCGGAGGTTGCCGCGGCGGCCCTGGTGGTGGTCGGCGCGATGATGGCCGGCAACCTGCGCGACATCGACCTGTCCGATTTCTCGGTCGCCCTGCCGGTGGTGCTGACCGTGGCGGTGATGCCGCTGAGCTACTCGATCGCCAACGGCATCGGGGTCGGATTCGTGTCCTGGGTGGTGATCCGGTCGGCGGCGGGCCGGGCGCGTGAAATCAACCCGCTGCTGTGGGTGGTCGCGGCCGGCTTCCTGCTGTTCTTCGTGCGCGATTCGCTGGGGACCCTGTTCGGCTGACGCCCGGGCGGGGAACTCAGCGCGGCGCCGCGTCGACCATCGCGCGTTGCACCATCCAGGTCTCCATCCCCCACTTCTTGGCGATGTCGCGGTAGGCCCCGGTGTCGATCAGATGCTGCAGCGCCTTCTGCAGCGATTCGGTCAGCGTCGAACCCTTCGCAACGGCCCAGCCGTAGGGCACCCGGTCGAAGGTCTCACCGGCTGCCTCCAGGCTGCCGTGGCTGAGCCCGATCGCGTAGCCGGTGACCGGCGCGTCGGCCGACATCGCGTCGATGCGCCCGTCCAGCAGGGCGGCGGTCACCTCGTTCTGGGCGTCGAAGTTCACCACATCGACCGCCGGCAGGCCCGCGGCCACGCACGCCGCGCTCTTGGCGGGCAGTTCGGCACTGAGCTGCAGTCCGCTGGTCGCGCCCACCCGCAGGCCGCACGGTTGCGCCGGGTCCACCGCCGATCCGGTCCGGCGCGCCCACAGCGTGCCCGACCGCAGGTAGCCGACCATCCGCACCTGCCGCTCCCGCTCCCGGGTGTCGGCGATCGAGGAGGCTCCGACGTCGAGGTCGCCGTCGACGACACCGGTCACGATGGCGTCGAATTCGGTTTCCCGGTAGTGCGGTTTCAGGTTCAGCGTGTCGGCGATCGCGTTCATCAGGTCGATGTCGAATCCCTGGAGCCGGCCGTCGGCACCGCGAAACTCGTTGGGCGCGTAAGGCACATTGACGCCGATCACCAGGGTGCCGCGGTCCTTGATGTCCTGTGGAACCCCGGCGGCGATGGACGCGAGAGTGTCCCCGGGCGCCGGCGCGGGCGATTGGGCAGACCGGTCGCGCCACACCCACCAGCCGGTGACCGCGCCGACGAGGATCAGCAGCGCGGCGGCAGCGAACGCCAACCGTTTGGGAGTCACGGTTCGCGTCGGCATCGGTGCCGAGTGCCGACCCGAACCCGCGCGCACCGGGACGGCCAGCGCCTTGCGCGCGGCCTCGCCGAGTGCCGCACCGGTCTGGTAGCGCCGTTCGGGGTTCTTGGCCATCCCCTTGGCGACGACCTCGTCGAAGGCCGCCAGCCGGGGCCGGTTCGCCGACGGTTTGGGCGCCGCGTGGCGCACGTGCGCCGACAGCTGCGCTTCCAGACTGTCGCCCTGGAAGGGACGCTCCCCGGTCAGGCACTCGTAGAAGACGGCGGCCAGCGCATAGATGTCCGAGCGCGGATCGGTGACCGTGTTGTCGAATCGTTCGGGCGCCATGTAGGCCAACGTCCCGAGGGTGCTGCCGGCCGTCGTCAACCCGGAGTCCCGGGCACCGCGGGCCAGCCCGAAGTCGATCAGGTACGCAAAATCGCTGCCGGTGACCAGGATGTTCGACGGTTTGACGTCGCGGTGGGTGATGCCCTCGGCGTGCGCGGCGTCCAGCGCCGCACCGATCTGCTCGACGATGCGCACACAGCGTTCCGGGGGCAGGCCCGTCGGCCCGTCCTCGGTGATCACCGTGTCCAGCGTTCGCCCCTCCACCAGGCGCATGTCGAGATACAGCCGGCCGTCGACGTCGCCGTAGCCGTGGATCGGGACCACGTGCGGTTCGGTGATCGCGGCCACCGCGTGCGCCTCGCGGCGGAAACGCTGCTGGAACGCCTCGTCCTCGGCAAGCTCCGGCGGCAACAGCTTGAGTGCCACCTCGCGATCCGTGCGGGTGTCGTAGGCGCGGTACACCTCGCCCATCCCGCCGCGACCCAGCCGCTCCCGCAGCTCATAGTGGCCAAACGGTCTGGCTTCCACCCCGATCTCCTCGCTACCCCATGCGTGGATCTGAAGCTACAACACCGGGGTGGACATCGGCGGTCGACGCGCTCCGGCCGGCGGCGGTGCGAGGACACGGTCTGGTCAACAGGGGAACCGCCGTCGCACCGGTGGTCAATAATGCACGCCATGGCCATCCTGGCGGCGATCATCGTCATCCTCACCCTGGTGGCGATGGCAAGCGGCCGGGTCCAGCCGGTGCTCGCGTTGATCACCGGGCTGGTGGTCGCCGGGCTGGTCGGGATCGCCACGCCCACCGAGCTGTTCGGCGGGCTGAGCAACGGCGGCGTGATCACGATCGCGGCAATGCTGGTGATCGCCAAGGGCGTACTGCACACCGGGGTGATCTCCCGGGTCACCTACCGGCTGCTCAACGGGGTGGACAGCTCCCGGCACGCGCTGCTGCGGCTCATCCCACCGGTCGGAACCATTTCGGCGCTGATCAACACCACCCCGATCGTGGCGATGCTGATCCCGGCGACCCGGGAACTGGAGCAGCAGTCCGGGGTGCCGGCCCGCAGCGTGCTGTTGCCGATCGCGCACGCCACCACCCTGGCCGGGTCGGCGACGCTGATCGGCACCAGTTCCAACCTGCTGATCGCCGGGCTGGCCGCCCCCCAGGTGCACATGTCGATGTTCTCCTTCGCGCCGATCGCGGTCCCGGTGGCGCTGGTCGGCTGGGTGGTGCTGGTGGTCACCAGCCGCCCGATGCTGCGCGGCACCCCGCACCGCCACCAGCCCGAGCTGTCCTGGCGCGCGGAGATCCCGATCGCCTCCGGCGCCATCGCCGTCGGCCACACCGCGGCCGAGGTGGGCGTGTCCACCACCCCGGAGTTCGAACTCGTCGAGGTGCAGCGCTGGGGCCGCAGCATCCCCGACAACGAGGTGCTGGAGAGCGGCGACGTGCTGGTCTACCGGGCCAGCGAGTCCGGTGTACGGATGTTGTGGGCCAGTCCGCGCTTCGGCCAGTCACCGCAGCACCTCTACATGGTGTCGATCGCCACCGACGAGCAGGCCACCATCCGCGACCTCGAGGAGGACGAGGACGTCGAGGTGATCGCCGCCGAGACCGACGAGCTGCTGCGCGACACGCCGGCACGCCCCGGGGAGATGTGCATGGTGACCGCCCGCTCGGTCGACGTGCTGGAGAACCATCCGCTGGTCGGCCTGTGGCAGAAGGTGTCCGACAAGGCACCCGAAACCGGCAAGACCTGGGTGGCGTTGAGCATCCTGGCGGCGGTCATCGTCGCGGGGTCGATGGGCCTGGCCCCCATCGAACTGGCCGCGACCACCGGCGCGGCCCTGATGGTGATCACCCGGGTGCTGACGCCCCGATCCGCGGTTCGGGCCCTGAACTGGCAAATCCTGACGATCATCGCGGGCTCGGTCGGGCTCGGGGTGATCGTCGTCAAGAGCGGACTGGGCAACTACATCAGCGACGGGTTGCTGGCCATCGGACAGGGCAATATCGCCGTGGAGGTGGCCGCGATTGCGATCGCCACCACCGTGCTGACCAATTTCGTCACCAACGCCGCCGCGGCGGCCATCCTGACCCCGATGGCCCTGGTGGTCGCCGACAAGATGCAGATGGACCCGGTCATGCTGCTGGCCCTGATCGGAACCTGCATCTCGTTCACCTTCCTCAACCCCTACAGCCACCAGTCCAACCTGATGGTGCTCAAACCCGGTCGCTACACCAACGGGACGTTTTTCCGGTTCGGTCTGCCGCTGACCGTGGTGTGCCTGGCGACGGTGATCGGCATCGGATACCTATTACTGTCCTGACCTGCGGTTTCGCGTCGCCGGTTCGTCGCTGTCCGGCGAGCTGTGCGAGGATGCCCTAATGCTTTCTCGCCTGTCTCTCAGCGGCCTGCTCGCCGCCGCCGTACTGACCCCGCTGTCCGTGGCGGCCGCCCCGGCCGCAATCGCCGACGACTGCCCCCGCGCCGAGCTGGTGTTCGCCCGCGGTACCGCCGAAGCCCCCGGACTGGGCCTCGTCGGCGACGCGCTGGCCGCCGCACTGACCAACAAGGTTTCCGGCATGGGCACCTACGCGGTGAACTATCCGGCTAGCTACAACTTCCTGAACACCCAGAACGGCGCCAACGACGCCGCCGCGCACATCGCGTGGATGGCGGATAACTGCCCGAACACCAAGATCGTGCTGGGCGGCTATTCGCAGGGCGCCGCCGCGATGTCGATGCTGGCCGGGGTTCCGCCGGTGGGTGAGCGGATCGGCATGTTCGGTTCGGCCCCGGCACTGGCGCCGGATCTGGCCAACAACGTCGCCGCGGTGGCGGTGTTCGGCAACCCGGGCCGTCGCTTCGGTGAGCCGCTGTCGTCCAACGGTCAGTTCGCCGGCCGCACCATCGACCTGTGCAGCCCGGGTGACCCGATCTGCTCCGACGGCCGGGACCGCTCGGCGCACAGCAACTACGAGCAGTCGCCGTACCCGCAGCAGGCCGCCAGCTTCATCGCCGCTCGCGTCTGATCCGGTCTGCCCGTCCCGCCGACGACGGCGGAACCACCGGCGCGCCGGGGTAGGTTAGGCTCTCGTAACGACCTCTAGATAGACTAGATACCTGCCGCGGGAGGAAGGAGCGCCGACGCCCGTGTCGGAGGCACCCCCGGCCGTTGACCAAGCGGCGCAGACCAATACGCACCGCGGCATCGGACGATTCCTGCGCCGCTACGCGGTGTTCGTCGTGCTCGCCTGGATCGGGTTGATCGCGGTCCTGTCCACCACCGTTCCGCAGCTCGAAGTGGTCGGCGAAATGCGTTCGGTGTCGATGAGCCCGGACAACGCCCCGTCGATGATCGCGATGAAGCGCATCGGCGTGGACTTCGACGAGTTCAAGTCCGACGCCTCGGCGATGATCGTGCTGGAAAGCAAGGACCCGCTCGGCGACGCCGCGCACCGCTACTACGACGAGATGGTCGCCCGGCTGCGCGCCGACACCGCCCACGTCGAGCACGTGCAGGACTTCTGGGGCGACCCGATTACCGCGGCCGGCGCCCAGAGCAACGACGGCCTGGCCACCTACGTGCAGGTGTATCTCAAGGGCAACATGGGTGAGGCCCTGGCCAACGAGTCCACCCACGCCGTCCAGGATCTGGTGCGCGATCTGCCCCGGCCCGACGGCCTCGACGTCTACGTGACCGGGGTGACGGCGCTGGCCGCCGACCAGCAGGTCGCCGGCACCAAGAGCGTGCGGATCATCGAGTTCACCACCTTCGGGGTGATCATCGGCATGCTGCTGTGGGTATACCGCTCGATTACCAGCGTGCTGGTGATGCTGTTCATGGTGATGCTGCTGTTGGCGGCTGCGCGCGGTGTCGTCGCCTTCCTGGGCTACCACGATCTGATCGGGCTCTCCACGTTCGCCACCCAACTGCTGGTGACGCTGGCCATCGCCGCGTCCACCGACTACGCGATCTTCTTCATCGGGCGCTATCAGGAGGCGCGGTCGGCCGGCGAGGACAAGGAGTCGGCCTACTACACGATGTTCCACGGCACCGCACACGTGGTGTTGGGCTCGGGTATGACGATCGCCGGCGCACTGTTCTGCCTGCACTTCACCAATCTCCCGTACTTCCAGACCCTCGGCATCCCCATCTCGGTCGGGATGACGGTGGCCGTGCTGGCCGCGCTGACCCTGGGGCCGGCCATCATCAGCATCGCCACCCGGTTCGGCAAGCTGCTGGAACCGCGGCGCGCCATGCGGATCCGGGAGTGGCGCCGCCTGGGTGCGGTGGTGGTGCGCTGGCCGGGCGCGGTGCTGCTGGCCACCATCGCGCTGTCACTGGTCGGCCTGCTGACCCTGCCCGGGTACCGGACCAACTACAACGACCGCAACTACCTGCCGAAGTCGTTGCCCGCCAACGAGGGATTCGCCGCGGCGGACCGGCATTTCTCCCCCGCCCGGATGAACCCGGAGATCCTGCTGATCGAGACCGATCACGACCTGCGCAATTCGGCGGACTTCCTGGTGCTGGAGAAGGTGGCCCGCACCGTGTTCCGGGTGCCGGGCATCGGCAGCGTGCAGGCGATCAGCCGGCCCGACGGCAAACCCATTGATTTCACCACTCTTCCGGCGATGATCAGCCGCAGCGGCGTGATGTCGGAGATGAACCGCAGCTATCAGGAGAAGGGCCTGGCGGACATGCTCACCCAGGCCCAGGACATGCAGACGACCATCGACACGATGGAGTCGATGGTGAAGCTGATGGGCGAGATGATCGGCACCATGAACTCCATGGTGACCAAGATGCACACCATGTTCGGTGACATCGACGATCTGCGGAATCACATCGCCGACTTCGAGGATTTCATCCGGCCGCTGCGCAACTATCTGCAGTGGGAGCCGCACTGCTACAACATCCCGATGTGCTGGTCGATCCGGTCGATCTTCGACGCGATCGACAAGATGGACCCGATGCTGGACACCTTCAATTCGATGATGTCCGACATGGACCGTCTGGTCATCCTGATGCCGCAGATGCTGGCGACGCTGCCGACGCAGATCGAGACCATGCGCTCGTCGAAAACCATGATGCTGCAGATGTATCAGGTGCAGAAGGGCATGCAGGATCAGGGCAACGCCATGTCCGACGGCCAGACGAAGATGGGTGACGCGTTCAACAAGGCGAAGAACGACGACTCGTTCTACGTGCCGCCGGAGATCTTCAACAACGCCGATTTCAAGCGCGGGATGAAGAGCTTCATCTCCCCCGACGGCAAGGCTGTGCGGTTCATCGTCTCCCACGACGCGGACCCGCTCACCGCCGATGGCATCAAGAACATCGATGCCATCAAGCAGGCCGCCCGCGAGGCGATGAAGGGCACCCCGTGGGAGGGCTCGAAGATCTATCTGGCCGGTACCGCCTCGGCGTTCAAAGACATGCAGGAGGGCAACAACTACGACCTGCTGATCGCCGGAATCGCCGCGCTGAGCCTGATTTTCATCATCATGCTGATCATCACCCGCTCGGTGATCGCAGCGGCGGTGATCGTGGGCACGGTGCTGGTATCGCTGGGCTCGTCGTTCGGCCTGTCGATCCTGTTGTGGCAGCACATCATCGGCATCGAGTTGCACTTCATGGTGATGGCGATGGCGGTGATCGTGCTGCTCGCCGTGGGTGCGGACTACAACCTGCTGCTGGTGGCCCGATTACGCGAGGAACTGCCCGCCGGTATCAACACCGCGATCATCCGGGCGATGGGCGGTTCCGGGTCGGTGGTCACCTCGGCCGGGTTGGTGTTCGCGTTCACCATGATCTCCATGTCGGTGAGCGCGATGACGGTGGTGGCCCAGGTGGGCACCACCATCGGGCTGGGCCTGCTGTTCGACACCCTGGTCATCCGTGCGTTCATGACACCGTCCATCGCGGCGCTGATGGGACGCTGGTTCTGGTGGCCGCAACTGGTGCGGCCCCGTCCCAAGCCCTCTCCCTGGCCGGAGGTGCCGACCAGGGACGAGGAACCGGCCGGGGTTTAGCGGGTACGGGTCAGCACAGCTCCCGTAGCTGCTCGATGAGCGCGACCCGCTCGGCCGGGGTCCCGGCCAGCGGCACGACGTTGAGCACGGTCACGCCGGCCTCCCGGTAGGCCGCCACCCGCTCCTTGACGAAGCCGAGCGGCCCGATCAGCGACACGTCGCGGACCAGATCGTCGGGCACCGCCTGCGCCGCGGCCTCCTTCTCCCCGGCCAGGTACAGCTCCTGGATGCGGTCGGCCGCCGCACCGTAGCCGTACCGGGTGGCCAGGTCGTGGTAGAAGTTCTTGCCGCGCGCACCCATGCCGCCGATGTAGAGCGCCAGGTGCGGTTTGATGAGTTCGCGCAGCGGCTCAACGTCCTCGCCGATGGCCAGGGCCGGCCCGGCGTAGACGTCCAGCGGTCCGAGTGCCGGGTCCCGTTTGGCGGTACCCGCGGCGAGCGCGTCGCCCCAGACGTCGCCCGCGCGCTCGGGCAGGTAGAAGATCGGCTGCCAGCCCTCGGCGATCTCCGCGGCGAGTTCGACGTTCTTGGGCCCGAGGGCGGCCAGCAGCACCGGAATGCGTTCCCGCACCGGCTGATTGATCAGCTTGAGCGGCTTGCCCAGGCCGGTGCCCCGGTCGGCCGGCAGCGGGATGGTGTAGTAGCGGCCGTCGTATTCCAGCGGTTCGCGCCGCCACACCCGCCGGCAGATGTCGACGACCTCGCGGGTGCGCCCGATCGGCGCGTCATACGGCACGCCGTGGAACCCTTCGATCACCTGCGGGCCGGACGCGCCCAGCCCCAGGATGTAGCGGCCGTCGGAAACGTAGTCCAGGCCGGCGGCCGTCATGGCGGTCAGCGTGGGGGTGCGGGTGTAGAGCTGCAGGATTCCCGAGGCCAGTTGCACCCGTTCGGTTTTCGCGGCCAGGTAGCCCAGCGCGCTGACCGCGTCGAAGGAGTATGCCTCGGGGACGAAGACGACGTCGAGGCCGGCGCGTTCCAGGTCGGCGACCTCGGCGGCAACCTCCTTGAATCCGCCCGCGTAGTTGATGCCCAGGCCGATTCGCATATCAGCTCTCCCTCTGTTGTGCGGCGAGGCTATCGAGTGGCGGTCGGGATGTCCAGACGCACGCCGCGGCGGCGCCGGTATTGACCGATCAGCACGTCGACGGCCAGGAACGCGGCCAGGCTAATGCCCAACAGCGGGATGAACCAGCCGATCCCCGCCGCCACCAGGAGCGTCGCGACCGCCGGTGCGGACCCCATCGCGGCCAGCGCCCCGCGTCCGGGCGGGCGGCCGAATCCGCAGCGGGTGGGCCGGCGCTGCCACCACATCCGGTAGCCGTACACGATCAGCACCACCAGGGCTACGGCCAGTGCGAGCAGCACCACCTGGTTGGCCAGGCCGAACAAGGTGCCCATGTGCAGTTGGATACCCCACGCCGACAGCTTCGCGGCCAACGGCCAGTCGGCGAACCACGAGACGTCGGTGAGAGTCCCGGTGGCGCCGTCGACGGCGACGGCGTTGTTCGACAGCACCCAGGGCTGACGGGTCTGGGCGACCGTGAACGCCGTCGTCGCCTCGGCCGGGATCCCGATCTGCACCGGGCCGTCGAGCCCCGCGTCTCGCGCCGCCGCCAACACCCGGTCCAGGTCGGCGATCGGCGTTCCCGACGGTGCGACCGCCGGCGCGGCGGTCATCGGGTGATGGTGTCCGGCGTGCTCACCGGCCATCGGAGTGGACCCGCCGGGGACCAGCTCGGTGCTGACCGACGGCGTGGTCCACGACAGCGCGGCGCGCAGTTTATCGACGTTGGCTCCGGCGTAGGTCGACCAGGTCAACCCGGTGGCCGACAGGAACAGCAGGCCCACGGCGATCCAGATGCCGACGACGCCGTGGCGGTTCAGCGTGCGCCGTCGGCCCTTGGCTGTACGTTCCACGGTGAGTAGCCGGGCCCGCGCGGAACCTTGAGCCCGCATCCGCCGGTACCGCCGGATCCACATCCACAGGCCGCCGAGGGCGATCACCCACAGCCAGGAGGCGGCCAGTTCGCTGTAGAGCCGGCCGGGTTCCCCAAGGTGCAGGCTACGGTGCAGATTGTCCAGCCAGGTCCGCACCGGTAGTGCGCCACTGCTGCCGTAGACGGTCAGCTCACCGGTTGAGGCGCCGGTGACCGGGTCGATGAACACCGCCCGGGTCTCCGACTCCCCCAGCATCGGGTCGGTGAACATCACCCGGGTGGTGTCCGACGGGCGCTCGGCGGGGCGCACGGCCGACACCACCAGATCCGGCCGCACATCCTGGGCGGCGCGTACCTGATCGGCCAGCGGCAGGGCCGGGCCCCGGTTGGCGGTGTGCAACTGGTCGCGGTACATCCAGGATTCGATGCTGGGGGCCACCGCATACAGGCCGCCGGTGAGCGCGGCGATCAGCAGGAAGGGGCCGACCAGCAGGCCGGCGTAGAAGTGCAGCCGGACGACCAGGAAGCGGTGGCCGGTGCGGGCGAGCGGTTCGGCGCGGTCGGCTTCGACGGTCGACAACCGGGCCTCTCTTCCGGGGGTGCGAACCCGCCGGGCGGGCAGGCATTTCGCCTACCGTCGCATGCGCTCGGCGACCTGCGCAAACAGCGAGAAAACCCGGGTACGGCCGGGAACTTTTCGGCCGTTCGCTCCGACTAATAGGGGTTTTCCGACCGGTTTCAGCGGCCGAGCGCGGTTTCCAGTTCGGTCAGCGCAGCCTCGGTGTGCCCGATCAGCGTGTCGACGTCGGGCACCAGGTTGCGCCCGGCGACGTAGCCGAAGGACACCGTGTCCGCATAGGAGCAGATCGTGGCGTTGAGGCCGAAGCCGTCGAACACCGTGGAGACCGGGTACAGCGCGTCCAGGTGGGCGCCGTTGAAGTACATGTCCTGCGCCGGCCCGCGGACGTTGGAGATCGGCACGTTGTAGCCGGTGCGCCATTTCGGCGTCAGCGGGAGCATGGACAGCAGCAGGGTGGGGACCAGGTTCGGTGTGGTCAGCAGGACCGTGGCCGCCGAGCCCCGACGGGCCACCTGGTCTTTGGCCCAGGCCATGGCCCGGTGGACCAGGGTCAGCCGGGCCACCGGATCGGCCAGGTCGGTACCCAGCGGGCACTGTTGCAGGCCGAACATGTTGCCGGTGCCCGATCCGGCGCTGCCGTCCCCGGCGCGCACGCTGATCGGGCAGAAACCGATCAGGGAGCTGGCGGGGAGCTCGTCGTGATCCTGCAGCCAACCGCGCAGCGCCCCGGAGACGACGGCGGTCAGCACGTCGTTGATGGTGACGGTGTCGGCGATGCCCTCCCGCGCCACCTGGGTGACGCTGCGGAATCGTGGCAGTGGCCAACTACCGCCGGCGGCCGCGCGTTTGAATCCCAGGGCGTCGTTGAACCGGGTGAACGGCGCGCTCAGCGGTGCCGGGCTGATGCCCTCGGCTGCAGCGGCAAGGTAGTCGATGCCGCCGCCGATGAGGTTGCGCGCCAGCCCGATCGACGATCCGGCGGTCGAGGCGATCGCCGATAGCAGCGACAGCGGGTTCGGCGGGCCGCCCGCGGCCTCGGCCCTCGGTTCGGGCGCGTGCACGCCGGCGGAGTAGAAGGGTTTGACGTCGCGGGCGTCGGGGTCGGTGGTGAGACCGTCGGCGATCATCTGCATCCCTTCCACCCCGTCGACCAGGGTGTGGTGCAGCTTGATGTAAAACGCGAACCGGCCGTCGGGCAGCCCGTCGATCAGATAGGCCATCCACAGCGGGCGGTGCCGGTCCAGCGGCAGGCTATGCAGGTCGGCGACCAGCTGCCACAGACCGGCTTCCCCGGACTCCGGCGGCAGCACCCGCCGCTGCACATGGCTGTACAGGTCGACGTCGACCTCCTGCCAGACCCAGCGGCCGAACGTGCCCGCCCCGATGTGCGGGCGCTTGCTGAGCCGGGGATCGACGCCGCCGAGGTGGAGCAGACCGTCGCGGAACAGGTCGTCGACGTAGTGGCAGTCGGAACCGGGCGGCGGGGTGAAGATGAGCAGCGCGGCGACGTGCATCGGGTTGGTGAGCACGTCTCCGGTCATCATCGCCGCGTCCAGCGCGGCCATCGGTCGCTCGGTGGCCATCGACGGAGAGTAGTGCTTCCCGACCGGTCCCGACCGCACAACTCCGCAAACCCGGTGCGGAATTGCCCGTGGCCTCAGGGGCCGGATCCGGAAAATCGAATTTCCCGGGGTCGATGGGCGGTCGACCAGCCGCCGGCGGGATACCGGGAATCGAACTTCGCCGAGTCTTTCTGGCGAATTCCGTGTTAGGGTGGGTACGCGCGCATTTTGGTTGTCGCGTTTTGAAATGAGAGAAGTAGATTCAATGGCACAGGGTACTGTGAAATGGTTCAACGGCGAAAAGGGCTTCGGCTTCATCGCTCCGGACGGCGGCGCGGCTGACGTTTTCGTCCACTACTCCGAGATCCAGGGCAGCGGATTCCGCACGCTCGAAGAGAACGCTCGGGTTCAGTTCGAGGTCGAGCAGGGCGCCAAAGGCCCGCAGGCCGTAGGCGTTTCGGCCATCTGATCAAGACGCAAACTTCAGAACAGGGCTGGTGCGGTATGCACCAGCCCTGTTCTTTTCGTCTACCGGATCTGGCGATTCATCCGGTGCCCGCGTCGCATCCGCGGTGGGTCCAGGACAGGCTCTCGGCACGCGCGGCGACCACCACCCGCTGAGCCTGCCGCGTACCTTCGCCAGAGTCATCTGATCCGCGGATCGGAAGTCCGGCAGCAACTTTGAGCACCAACGTGCCGAACTCCACCGACGTCAAGCTCGGAATGACCAACAGTTTCGCCGAACTGCGGGCACCACGGACCCACATCACCCTGGGCCGCCGATGCAATCCCACAGGCGCAGCAGGTTCCATCGCAACGGAGCGAAGATCGGACGCACCTTCGGTCGCCGACCAGTTGATCTCGATGCCGTCAACCTCGCCCAGCCGCGTTCGCAGCACCGACACCAGCTCCGGTAGCTCACCGGCCACGGATGCGTGCCTCGGCCACCAGGCCCCGTCGATGTCTGAGCCGAGCCGGGGCGCAAGCGCCAGGCGTACCGGGCGCGCCAACCGCCGGGCGGTCATCGTGTGGATTCGATCCGCTTGACGTGCCGAGCGGGCGGGGAGGCGGGAATATCCGAAAAGACCAGCGCTACAACGTTATTACTGTCGATCACCGGGGGCGAACAGGTCTCGTCGGGATGGGAGAACAAAGATGCCGAATCCATTGCGCGTTTTCCTAACGTCGCGGACGTCTGTGCGGGGCCTGCGCAAGGCGCGCGGAGCGCAATATGACGTGAGAGCGGTGGAGCCGTACCGGCATCCTCCGCCTACAACGCTACACGTACCGGCGGTAATCAAACACAATTCGGTTTTTATGTACCCGTGCGAAAGTAGCTAACGGTTTCCCACCAGCCCCGACTGCACCAGCGCCGCATCGACGAATTTCTGTACCGGCCGGGCGGTGAAGAACCCGGCATGGCCACCGCGGTACCAGACGATTTCGGGTTTACCCCAGTGTTCCCAGAGCTTGACCACCTGGTCCCGGGGATGCACGACCCGGTCGGCGACGCCGCCGTAGATGAACCGGCCCTTCGGTGGCACCTTCGGTTCCAGCGACAGCGGTGTCACCATGGCGGCCAGCGGTGCAGCGTCCTGCAGGGTCTGATAGCGCGGGTCGCCGGGGGCGAAACCCGAGTGCCGGCCGAGCAGGCTGATCAGGTCGGCGACGGGTACCCCGAGGATCGCGCAGGTGAGGTGGGGGTCGAGGCTGGCTACCAGCGAGGACACATAGCCGCCGAGGGAGATGGCGTTGAGCCCGATCGGCGCGGCCGGTTCCTGCCTGCGGATCCAGGACAGCACCCGGCGCACATCCCAGACGGCCTGGGCCGCGAAATGCACGTCGTCGAGGACCTCTTCGCCCGGAATCGCCTTGCCGCGGGGCAGATCTCGCGCCCGCGGGCCGTGCAGCGGCATGACCGGAAGAATGACGTTCAGGCCGAAGTCCTCGTGCAGATGCCGCGCCCGAAACAGCGCCAGGTCGATACCGGCGCGACCCATTTCGGCGCCGTGCACACATACCAGCCAGGGGCGGGGTTCATTGTGCCGCAGCAGCAGGCCGTACACCTGCGCGTTGGCGGCGTAGGACGCCCACCGCTGGGCCCCCGGCTCGTCGGGATCGGGGTGGTAGCTGCTTTCGAACTCAAACCGCGAATAGGATCGGCCGCGGCCTTTGACCTTGTGGATCTCAACCTCGGCGACTTCGAGCTCCGGTGGTGCGGCGAAGAACGCCTCGGGGTTTTCCAGGAATCCCCGTTCGCCGTAGAAGTCCAGCGCGGCGTGGACTTCCCGATCGATCCGCTGGAATGCCTTCGGGCGGCTCAGCGGGCGGGTGGTGCGCAGCCCGGTGAGCACGATCTCGTCGCGCAGCGCCTGGCCCAGCAGCGCCACCGTCGGGCGCGCGACCGGCAGTCCGGACTCTGTGTCCGCGCCGCCCAGGTAGTGGCGCCAGGCGCCGGCATAGAACCGGCCGGTGCGGGTGATGGGCCCGAGCGCGGTCTGCACCGCCGCGGGCATCCGCGGGCCCGCCTTCTTCGGCGAGTTCTCGGTGCCCGGCTGGGGCGAGGCCTGCTCGGCCGGAGACTGCTCGGCCGGAGACTGCTCGGCCGGGAACGGTTCCGGGGGCGTTTCGGCACTGGCGGGTGTCACCGGCTCACTCTTGCGCACGGCGGCCGTGGGAGCAAATGCCGCGTTGCGAAGCTCGCCCGGCAGCGGCCCGGGGACGCGGCCTGGGGATCAGCGCTCTGATAGCCCCAGTGCCCGCACAATGGTGAAGAACAGGTCGGTCTGATCACTCAGACCGACGACATTGGCCGCGCCCGGACCGTAGCCGGCGATCCGCAGCTGGGATCCGGTGTGACCCTGGTCCAGCACGTCCAGGTTGTCCGAGGTTCCGTAGGAGACGGTCAGCGGTGCGCCGTCCTTGCCGCGCAACACCCGGGTCAGCCCCGGGTAGATGGCGTCCCGGGCGATCGGCCACGACACCTTGGCCTCGTCGGCGGCCGCCTGCACGTCCTGGGCCGTCATCGACTCGACGACCTGGCTGCTGTGCGCGTGATCGGCGGTGACGATCACCAGGGTGTCCTTGTTCTGCCGGGCGAAATCAAGGGCCACCTGGGCCGCCTCGTCGAGGTCGACGGTCTCGCCGATCTGGCCGCAGGGGTTGGCGGCGTGGTCCTGCTTGTCGATCGAGGCGCCCTCGACCTGTAGGAAGAATCCGTTTTCGTTGTGACCGAGCAACTCGATCGACTTCTTGATCATCGTCGCCAGCGTCGGTACCGCCGCGGAGCGCGCGGCGTTGTCGGTGCACTCCACCGCGGGCTCCAGGTAGCCGCCCCTGCTGGCAACGGGGCCGGTCCAGCGGGTCGGCATGTTGCCGTCGGCGAACAGGCCCAGCAGCGGCGCGTCCTGGCTCGCCGCGGTGGTCGCCGCCAGTTCATCGGCGGTGCGCACGATGTGGAAACCGCGTTCCTTGGCCTGCACCTCGAGTGTCTTGCCTTGGTGGTCACCGGCCTTGGCGACCTGCTGGAAAGTCTTGGCCCCGCCGCCGAACACCAGGTCGGCGCGGGTGGTCAGCAGTTGCTCGGTAATCGAGCCGGCGCCACCGTGTTCCAGCGCGTTGGTCGGGCATTTGGCGCTGGTCTCCTCGGGTCCGTAGCAGCGACGGGAGGCGACGTGGGCGACCTGCACGGCCGGGGTGGCGTCCTGGACTTCGGCGGTGGAGATGTCGCCGGTGGCCTTGCCCGCCTCCTTTGCCAGTTGCAGCAGCGTCTTCTGGTCGTGGCCGGCGATGTCCACCGAGATCGCGCCGTTGTAGGTCTTGGTGCCGGTGGCCCAGGCCGAGCCGCTGGCGGCGGAGTCGGTGACGTAGCTGGGCTTGCCGTCCTTGGTCAGCGAGTAGTGGGTGTACTGGCCGGTCAGCGGGAAGGCGTCCAGGGCCGCGAATGCGCCACCGGCGCCCCGGGCGTAGTTGCGGGCCACGGTGATCTCCGAGTCACCCATGCCGTCGCCGATCAGCAGGATGACGTTGCGGGCGCCGCTGTTACGGATGGAGTCGGCGATGAGCTGGGCGCGGTTGTCCCCGGCCCGAGTGGCGCCGCCGTGTTCGGACAGCGTGCCGGTGGCCATGGGATCGAGCAGCGGCGGCGCGCCCTGATCGTTGGTGCCCCCGCTGCAGCCGGCCAGCAGGACACCGGCAATGGCGGCCGTCACCAGATAGCGCATGCGGATCATCCTCGGTCTCCCCGTCGTCGTCGGCTTCAGGCTCTCCCATGCTCGAAGCCCGAGGTGAACAGGCGCCGACCGGAAGGCCACGCCCAGATTGCGGGACGGAATCGTATGTGGGTTGGCGCGGCACGTGGGATTCTGAGCAGCATGAACCCGGGATCACGAACACTGGCCGCGACGGTGCTCGCCGCCGGTCTGTTGACCACCGCGTGCGGCGGGTCGTCGAACCCGGGGACGGCCTCCTCGGCCACGGGCTCGCCGACGCCGGCCTCCACCGTCGCCGCGGCTGACCTGCCCGCGCTGGTGCCCACTCCGGCGCAGGCGACGGTGACCAAGGGGCCCGACGGCATCGCCGACGGCGGTATCCATCTGCACTTCCAGGCCGACGGCGCACCGGCGGAGGTAATGGCGGCCTACGAGAAGGCGCTGCAGGATAAGGGCTGGCAGGTCACCACGATCATCACCTCCGGGGGCTCTGGCGGCGGTGGCGCCACCTACACCGGAACCCACGGCGAGGCGTACGGGGTGTTCGACGGCGGCGGATTCAACACCACCACCTACCTGGATGTGTGCGCCTGGCCGACCAAGCCCGCCGAACCGAATTGCAGTCGCAGCCAACGCTGATCAGCGCCAGTAGCCCCGATGCGCTTGTGCGGCTTCATCTTCCAGAAGCGGCCCGACGACCGTCACCGGGCGCGCCCCGTGCGTCAGAACTTCGCGCGACGGTAGCGCGAACGACGCGTGATCAGGTGTGTCCCCGGTGAATTCGAGCAGCCGGGCGACGGAAAGCCCGTAGACCACGCGCCCGATCCCGGTCCAATAGGCGGCGCCGGAGCACATGGTGCACGGCTCGGTGCTGGCGTACAGCGTCGCCACGGCCATGCCGTCGTAACCCAGGGTCCGCCAGGCCGACGACGTCGCGACCAGCTCGGCGTGCTGGGTCGGGTCTCCCCCGGACAGCGACGACGTGTTGCCCTGTTCGGCGACGACGTTGCCGTCGACGTCGGCCACCAGTGCCCCGTAGGGCGCTCCCCCGATGCTGCGCGCCTGCTCGGCCAGCGTGAAGGTGCGCCGCAACAGGTTCAGATCCACCCGTTCATCGGGGTCGGCGCGGGCCGTTGGCGCGGTGCGGGTGGTCCAGCCCGCCAGGCCGGCCAGAACCCCCGCGCCGAGCAGTATCGCGCGCCGGTCCACATCCCGCATGGGAGCCGATGCTAGCGGCGAGAGGGACGCTGCCCGGGGTTTTGGGACACGCGTGTACACCAGCACCAGGGCGGTGCGTGTTCGGTGGAGCTCTTCAGCGGGGCAGTTCAGTGGGGCGACCGGGGCTCGAACCCGGGACCAGCGGATTATGAGTCCGCGGCTCTAACCGACTGAGCTATCGCCCCCAGCGTTTTGCGCGGGACCCATGTTCGCACGCCGCCGCAGCCGGCACCGCCCTGGGTGATCCGACAGCCATGTGTGACACCTAGAATCGAAGTGTTACACTTCGCGGGTGCCGACCAGTCACCGGCGCCACGCCGTCACCGAAACCGAGGACATCGCCGAGGCCCTCGGAATCGCCCGACGCCGATGGCCGGAACTCGCGGCCAAGCCCGGCCTGCTGCTGCGCCGCCTCATCCTCACCGGCGGCGACGCACTGGCGCGGATGGACTCCGAGGACCACCACCGCCGTCAGGACGCGATCACCGAAACCAGCGGAGCACTGACCGGGGTCTTCGGACCCGGCTACCTCGACGAGCTCCGCCGCGACTGGCCCGAATGATCGTTCTCGACGCCAGTGTCTTGATCGGCCATTTCGAGTCCACCGACCTCCACCACCGGCGGGCATCCCGCCTGCTCACGGCGAACGCAGCCGAGGAGTTCGCTTCCAGCGTGGTGACACTCGCGGAGCTCTACGTCGGCGCCGCCCGGGCAGGACGCTCCGACCGGCTCACCGAGCTGATCCGCCGCCTGGGCATCCGGACACTGGAGCTACCCGCCGAAGCAGCCCAGCGGCTCGGAGCGATCCGGGCCGCAACCGGTCTGAAGCTGCCGGACTGCTGCGTGCTCTATGCCGCAGAGACATCCCGGGCCGCCGTCGCAACCTTCGATCGGCCCCTCGCCGCGCGCGCCCGGGAATGCGGACTGACCGTCGTCGACTCCCCGGCCCCGGCCTGATCGATACTCGGCTCAGCTCCCGGCGAACCGGTTGCTGCCCAGATGACCGATGAACGCCGGGCCGCGGCGGTCGAGGTCGCGCCGGTACTGCCCCGCCCAGGCGCCGAAGGCATGCTTTGCCAGGTATTCGTTGCGGAACCGGTCGTCCTCGGACACCTCGGTGATGCAGAAGTCGGGGATCTCCAGATCGATCACCGGCCCGCCGCGCTCCACTTCGGCCAGCACCAGCGGCGCATTGCCACCGAGGAACCGATCCAGCACCCAGCCGTCCTCGCCCAACCACACCGAGTAACGAACCTTGACCACGACGTCGTCGGCGCGGCGGACAATCTGAGAAGCGACCTGTGCGTCCAGTTCCCGCTCGGCCTCGTAGCGGGTGCCCCCGACGGCGGGCCCCTTCGCGGTCATGGTGCCCACCGCGTCGTCACCGAGTGCGTCGAGCAACGCCGGCACCGGCGCATCCACCGTGGCCGGCGCCGAGCCCTGCACCCGGATGCGGACGGCATAGCCGTCGACGCCGAACAGGTAGGCCTGCACGATCAGTCCTGGGGCCGGGTCCGAGGCCGCCACCGCGGGCAGCCCGTCGACGAAGAACTTCCGCTCGAATTCGAAATCCCCGTAACCGGCATCCGACATTGGCCAACCGTATCCCGTCCGGCGCCGAATACCGGGTATTGCGCGCCTGCTCAGCCGTAGATCGGCAACCCGTCGGGGCCGATCCGGTAGTTCTCGGTACCCTCGGCGACCCGGGCGGCGTCGGCACCGAGTGACACCGCGATCTTGTTGCAGGAGTTGCGCAGGATGTCGAAGGTGAGCTCGACGGCCGCGTCGCGGTCATAGTGCGACAGCAACTCCGCACCGTCGAGCTGCGACGGCGTCCAGATCATCGCGTCGGTGTAGCGCAGCGCCGCCTTGTGCGCCACCGACAGGTCCGAGCTCTCGTAGTCGTCGATCCGGGAGTACATGGACTCCGACGCCCCGGCGTCCAGCGCGCTGGTCTCCCGCAGTGACTTGCACAGCCGACAGTTGTGGGCGCGGGCCACCCGCAGCCGCACCACCTCGGTGGTCACCGGGTCCAGCTGCTGGCCCTGTCCGATGCGGCCGACCATCTTGCCCAGCAGCAGCGCCCCCGGATCGGTGCGGTGGTCCCACTCGGTCACCTCGGTGGTGATGTCCACCCCGAGTGCGCGCAGTCCGGCGATCACCCGCGGGACGAAGTCGGCGACGTAGATGAGCAGGGTCACGCTTGCCGCGTCCGTCCCGAGCAGCTCGGTGTAGGCGGCGCGCTGCGCCGCGGTGATCCCGGAAACGTCGGCGCTGAACTGTTCGGCGAATTCGGTGATCATCGGGTCCACCGCGCCGCCGGGTGATTCCGCGGGCAACGGCGCCAGGCCGATCGTCGTCGCGCATACTTCCCGCACCGCGGCGTTGGTCGCCGAGTGTGCGGGCGGCGAGATGGCCACCAGGCGTTTCAGATCTGTCAGCACCCTGCCAGTATCGGCCATCGACGCGCGTGTGTCGCCTGCTCTACTGAGCCTGGCTGACCGAGGACATGTGGAAATCCGGGATGCGCAGCGACGGCATCGCGGCTCGGTTGAACCAGTCGCCCCACTCTCGCGGCAGCGTCGTCTCGGTGCGGCCGGCCTCGGTAGCGCGGCGCAGCAGATCCAGCGGCGATTCGTTGAACCGGAAGTTGTTCACCGCGGCGG
This sequence comes from Mycolicibacterium insubricum, assembly GCF_010731615.1. Lineage (NCBI taxonomy): Bacteria > Bacillati > Actinomycetota > Actinomycetes > Mycobacteriales > Mycobacteriaceae > Mycobacterium > Mycolicibacterium insubricum. Next base: position 3,437,731 of record NZ_AP022618.1, read on the forward strand.
TCACCTCGCCGTCGGAGATCAGGTACACCCCGTCGCGGGTCAGCCCGGTCAGCAGCAGCGTGGTGGGGTCGACCTCGCGGATGTACCAGAGCGTGGTCAGCAGCAGACCCCGCTCGGTGGCGGCGACCATATCGGCCAGATCGGCGTCACCGCCGGTCATCAACAGGTTCGAGGCGCCGACGGCGACCGGCGCATCGAATTCCGCCGCAGCGGCACGCGGGTAGGCCAGCGCGTTGATGCGCCCGTCGCGGATCCAGTCGACCCGCGCGACATCCAGTCCGTTGTCGAACACCGACGTGGTGTCCGACGAGCTGGCGGCCGCGACGAACGGGGCGCATTCCAGACCGGGGGCATCCGGATCGGAATACAGGGTCAACCCCAGATCGCCGAGCCGTTCCCCCACCCTGGTGCCGCCGCCGGGGGCGGCCAGTGCGGTCCGGCCCTCCTGCGCGCCGCGGCCGCCCATCGTCCAGCCCAGGTAGATCATCATGTCGGCGACGGTCGACGGCGGCATGATCGTCTCGTACCGCCCGGCCGGCAGCTCGACGCGCCGCCGCGCCCAGTCCAGCCGCATCGACAGCTCGGCCAGCATCCCTTCGGTCGGTACGTCGACGAACCACGGGGTGGAGACACCGGCCCAGGCACTGCCCCCGTCCCGTTTGGCGTTGATCTCCACCGACCCGGTCGGCTGGGTATAGCGCCGGCGCACCCCGGTCGAGGTGGCCAGCCAGGTGGTCTCGACGACATGATGGGCGAACCCGTAGAGCGTGTCGGGCCCGGTGAAGCCGCGGGCCAGATCGGCGGCGACCGAGCCGAAGGCGTCGACCCCGGTCCCGGGGGCGGGAGTCTCCCAATCCGGCGGGGTGGTGCCGGCGCCCAGCAATGGAAAGGCATCCCGTGACGGTGGTGCACCGCGGGCCGCGGCGGCCGAGGCCGCCACCAGCGCGGGGATGTCGTCGGGATCGACCTGGGCGGTCGACAGCGAGCCCACCCGGGCCACCCGGCCGTCGCGCACGATGGAGATGACGGTGAGCTGTCGCGAGGTGGACACGCCGTTGGTGGTCATGGTGTTCCCGGCCCAGCGCAGTGCGGCGGTCGCGGTGTCGGTGACCAGGACGATGGTCTCGTCGGCGACGGCCGCGGCCAGCGCCCGTTCGACGACCTGATGCGCGGGGATCATCGGTGGCCCGCCTCGGTGACGGTGTTGAGCACGTTGATGCCGCGGAACAGCGCCGACGGGCAGCCGTGGCTGACGGCGGCGACCTGGCCGGGTTGCGCCTTGCCGCAGTTGAACGCGCCGCCGAGGCGCCAGGTGCCGGGCCCGCCGACGGCCTCCATCGCGTTCCAGAAGTCCGTCGTCGTCGCCTGGTAGGCGACGTCGCGCACCTGACCGGCCAGCCGCCCGTCGCGGATCCGGTAGAAGCGCTGCCCGGTGAACTGGAAGTTGTACCGCTGCATGTCGATTGACCAGGATTTGTCGCCGACGATGTAGATGCCGTCGTCCACCCGAGAGACGAGGTCGTCGGTGGAGATGTCCTCGGGGGCCGGGGCCAGTGACACGTTGGCCATCCGCTGGATCGGCACGTGGTGCGGCGAGTCGGCGTAGGAGCAGCCGTTGGAGCGCGTCTTGCCCAGTCGCGGCGCGAAGACGCGGTCCAGTTGGTAGCCGACGAAGATGCCGTCGCGCACCAGGTCCCAGGACTGGGCGGCCACCCCCTCGTCGTCGAAACCGATGGTGGCCAGGCCGTGCTCGACCGTGCGGTCGGCGGTCACGTTCATCACCTCCGACCCGTAGCGCAGGGTGCCCAGCTTGTCCGGGGTGGCGAACGAGGTGCCGGCGTAGGCCGCCTCGTAGCCGATGGCCCGGTCGTATTCGGTTGCATGCCCGATGGATTCGTGGATGGTCAGCCACAGGTTGGTGGGGTCGATGACCAGGTCGGTGGGCCCGGGGGTGACCGAGGGTGCCTTGGTCTTCTCGGCGAGGTACTCGGGCAGCCGTGCCAGTTCGGTACTCCAGTCCCAGACGTCGTCGCCGGCCAGTGCCTCCCAGCCGCGGCCCATCGGCGGGGCCAGGGTGCGCATCGATTCGAAGTGCCCGGCGGCGGCGTCGACGGCGACGGCCTCCAGCGTCGGCATCACCCGCACCCGCTGCTGGGTGATCGACGAGCCGAACGTGTCGGCGTAGAAGACCTGCTCCTTGACCGCGTTGAGCCCGGCCGAGACGTGGTCGACGCCGTCGGCGGCCAGCAGTCGCTCCGAGTACTCGCCGAGCACCGCGATCTTGTCACCGGTGGGGATCACGAACGGGTCGATGCCGTAGCTCGACACCCACTGCACACCGGCATAGACGGGTTCGTCGGCCAGCTCGATGGCTTCGGCGTTGAGCGCGGCCAGGGTGTTGGCGACCTCGACCGCGCGCCGGGCGGTGGCGGCGGCGACGTCGACGCTCAACTCGGCGTGTGAGGCGAAGCCCCAGGTGCCGGCGACGATCACCCGGACCGCCAGGCCCAGTTCGCGGGTGAGCACCGAGCTCTCCAATTCGCCGTCGCGCAACTGGATGATCTCGGTGCTGATGCGGTGCACCCGCAGGTCGGCGTAGCTGGCCCCGGCGGCCACCGCCGCCGACAGGGCGGCGTCGGCCAGTTCCACCCGGGGCAGCGACAGGAACTCGGCGTCGACGGCGTTCACGTTGAGCTACCGTAGCGGCCCGGCCGCGCCCTGTGCCGGACATCCGCGCGGTTTAATGGCCTCATGTCCCGGCGGCGCGACACCACGCTCGGCTATGCGCTGTTGGCGCCGAGCCTGTTCGGGGTGCTGGTGTTCCTGCTGCTGCCGATGTTGGTGGTGATCTGGCTGAGTTTCCGCAGTTGGGACCTGCTGGGGCCGATCGGCTATGTGGGGACCGACAATTGGCGTTCGGTGTTGACCGATGCGTCGTTCGGGAATTCCCTGCTGGTCACCTTGGCATTCATCGCCCTGGTGGTGCCGGTGCAGATCGTGCTGGGGATGGCGCTGGCGGCGCTGCTGGCCCGCGACCTGCCCGGCAGCGGTTTCTTCCGCACGGTGTACGTGCTGCCGTGGATCTGCGCGCCGCTGGCCATCGCCGTGCTGTGGCGGTGGATCCTGGCGCCGACCGACGGCGCGGTGGCGACGGTGCTGGGCCGTCACGTCGAGTGGTTGACCGACCCGGGGTTGGCGTTGCCGGTGGTCTCGGCGGTGACGGTGTGGACCAACGTCGGTTATGTGGCGTTGTTCTTCCTGGCCGGGATGCTGTCGATTCCGCCCGCGGTGCACGACGCCGCCCGGATCGACGGTGCCACGTCCTGGCAGCGGTTCTGGCGGATCACCCTGCCGATGCTGCGCCCCACCCTGTTCTTCGTCGCCGTGACCGGGGTGATCAGCGCCGCGCAGATCTTCGACACCGTGTACGCGCTGACCGGCGGTGGGCCGGCCGGGCGCACCGACCTGGTCGCGCACCGCATCTATGCCGAGGCGTTCGGCAACGCCGCGATCGGGCGGGCCGCGGTGATGGCCATCGTGTTGTTCGTGTTGTTGGTCGGCGTCACCGTCGTCCAGCAGCTCTATTTCCGCCGCCGGATCAGCTATGACCTGCACTGAGTCCCGGGCGCTGCGCCGCGGTGGCGTGTACCTGCTGTTGGCGGCCGCGGCCGTCATCACCCTGGTGCCGTTCGCGCTGGGTCTGGTGACGTCGTTGACGTCGGCGAGTCAGTTCGCCACCTCGGCCGGCCTGGCGCTGCCCGCACCGCCGACGGTGCAGAATTACGCGGCGCTCTCGGGTGCGGGGTTCGGCCGGGCGGCGGTGGTCACCGCGCTGATGACGGCGGTGATCCTGGTGGGTCAGTTGACGTCGTCGGTGGCGGCGGCGTATGCGTTCGCGCGGTTGAGTTTTCCCGGCCGGGACGCGCTGTTCTGGGTGTACTTGGCGACGTTGATGGTGCCGGCCACGGTGACCGTGGTGCCGCTGTATCTGATGATGGCGTCGCTGGGGCTGCGGAACACCTTCTGGGCTTTGGTGCTGCCGTTCGTCTTCGGTTCGCCGTATGCGATCTTCCTGCTGCGGGAGCATTTTCGCGGTATCCCGCGGGATCTGGAGCGCGCGGCGCGGCTCGACGGGGCCAACACCCTCGACGTGCTGGTGCATGTGATCATCCCGGCGAGTCGCCCGGTGCTGGTGACGTTGACGTTGATCACCGTGGTGTCGCAATGGAATTCGTTCATGTGGCCGCTGGTGATCACCAGCGGCGGCAAGTGGCGGGTGCTGACGGTGGCCACCGCGGGCCTGCAGTCGCAGTACAACGCACAGTGGCCGCTGGTGATGGCGGCCACCACCGTCGCGATGCTCCCGTTGCTGGTGCTGTTCGTGGTGTTTCAGCGTCACATCGTGAAATCCATTGTGCTGACGGGCCTAAAATGAGGCTGCGGTTTTCGACGTACGCGGCGCTGGTGATGGGACTGGTGTTGGTGCTGCTGCTGTCGGCGGCGGTGCTGCTGGGCCGCGAACCCGGTCCGTCGGACCGCACGGTGTTGACGCTGCGGCTGTGGGATCCGCAGATCGGTGCGGCCTACCGCAAGTCGCTGGATGCGTTCACCGCCGCGAATCCCGACATCGAGGTCCGCATCGACACGGTCGCCTACGCCGGGTATTTCGACTCGCTGCGCGCCGACGTCGCCGGGCACAGCGCCGATGACGTGTTCTGGCTCAACAGCAGTTATCTGGCGCCGTATGCCGACAGCGGGCGGCTGCTGCCGATCGAGGCCGACCCGGACTGGGAGCCCAGCGTCGTCGGACAGTTCACCCGCGGCGGCACGCTGTGGGGGGTACCGCAGCTCACCGACGCCGGCATCGCGCTGTACTACAACCGCGATCTGCTGGCCGCCGCCGGCGTGGGTCCCGACGATCTGGCCGACCTGCGCTGGGGCACCGACGCCGACACCCTGCGACCGCTGCTGGCCCGGCTGACCGTCGATACCGTGGGCCGCAGTGCCGCCGATCCCGGCTTCGATGCCGGGCGCACCCGGACGTGGGGCTACAACGCGGCCAACGACCTGCAGGCGATCAACCTGAACTACCTGGCGTCGGCGGGCGGGCGCTTGGTCACCGAGGACGCGTTCACCTTCGACAGTCCGGCCGGGCGCACGGCGTTCGGCTATCTGGTCGCACTGATCAATACCGACCGGGTCGCCCCTCCCGCGTCGGCCACCAACAACAACGGCGATTTCTCCCGGAATCAGTTCCTGGCCGGGAAGATGGCGCTGTTCCAGTCCGGGACCTACAACCTGGCGATGATCGCCGGGTCGGCCGACTTCGGTTGGGGTATCGCCCCGATGCCCGCCGGCCCGCAAGGCCGGGTCAGCGTCACCAACGGCATCGTCGCCGCCGGCAACGCCGCGACCGCCCATCCCGAGCAGGTACGACGGCTGCTGGCCTGGCTCGGCAGCGCCGAGGCCAACGCGTATCTGGGGGCCGACGGGGTGGCCATCCCGGCGGTGCGGTCCGCCCAGCACGGTTACCTGCAGTACTGGGCCGGGCGCGGCGTCGACGTCGCGCCGTTCTTCGATGTGTTGGCCGGCCCGCACGCCGAGGTGCCCGCCGGGGCGGGCGTGCCGGCAGGATTGGCCGCCATCAAGCCGTTTTTCGACGAGATGTTTCTCGGCCGGCTGCCGGTGGATACCGCGCTGGCCCGAGCGCAGGCGGCTACAGCGCGATAACCGCGACGCAGACCAGCGCCACGATCGCCAGCGCCACCGCGTCGCTGCGGCCGGGCCGGGCGGTGCTTGCCGAGATCTGGCCCATGCCGCCGCGGGCGGTGATCGCATCGCCCATCTCGTCGGCGCGGCGCAGCGCGGCGGTGATCGCCGCGACCAGCATGTCGACCAGCTCGAACAGGAAACGCCGCCACCGCATCCGGCGCATGGGCAGCACCGTCCGGGGCCGCAGCTTGCGGGCGGCGTAGAGCACCCGGAACTCCTCGATCAGCATCGGGAAGGAGCGCAGCGCCAACGCGATCGCTACCGCCCACTCGTCGACCGGGATGCGCAGGAATTTCAGCGGCCGGCCCAATGTGGCCAGGGCGGGCGCGATTTCGGCGACATTGGTGGTCCACGACACCATCATCGACAAACCCAGCAGCACCACGGCCAGCGTGGTCACCCGGGTGAACGTCAACAACCCGCCGAGGGCCACATTGGTGTCGAAGAGCTGCACGATGGGTTCACCGCCACTGAGCGCCGCGGTGAACGCGCCGAAGGCGATCAGCAGCCACAGCACCTTGGGTACCGACGGCAGCACCCCGAACGGGATGCGGGCCAACGCCGCGGCGAGGACGACCACCGCCGCCACCGCACCGATGCCCACCCAGCCCGGATAGAACGTAAGCAGCGCCGACAACACGAATACCGTCAACAGCTTGGTGCCGGCCCACAGCCGATGGATGACCGAGTCACCCGGGACCGGGCGCAGCAGCACCACCGGCCGCGGTTGTTTCGTCGCGGGTTCTTCGCGGGTCATGACACTCCCTCCGCCGAGGCCGACGCGGGCTCCAGCACACCGCCGGACAGGTGCAGGATCCGGGGGCACAGGCCCTCCAGCCCGACGAAGTCGTGCGAGATGACGACGACGGTCAGCCCGGTGTCGCGGCGCAGATCTTCCAGCAGCCGCACCAGCTTTCGCTGATTGGGCGCGTCGACACCGGCGAGCGGTTCGTCGAGGATCAGTACCCGCGGCCGCCGGGCCAGCAGTCCGGCCAGCACCACGCGGCGCATCTGGCCGCCGGAAAGTTGGTCGATGCGACGCCGGGCCAGCGAGGCGTCCAGGCCCACGGTGCGCAGCGCCTCGGCGACGCGCGCCCGGTCGTCCGGGGAGAAGCCGGCCGCGGAGGCGACCTCCAGATCCACCCGGGGCCGCAGCAGCTGCAGCCGGGCCGCCTGGAAGGCGACCGCGACCTCGCCGTGCTGGCTGCTCGCGGGACGGCCGGCCACCCGGCATTCGCCGACCGTCGGCGTCACCAGCCCGGCCATGATCCAGGCCAGCGTCGACTTGCCCGACCCGTTGCCGCCGTGCACCAGAACCCCGTCACCGGCGCGGACGGTGAAGCTGACGTCGCGCAGCGCGGTCTTGGCCCACGGAGTGCCGGCGTTGTAACGGTGGGTGATGCGGTCGCATTCGATGACGACCTCGCCCAGGCTCTCGGGGGCCGCCGCCGACGGCACCGCGGAGGTCTCCACCATGGTCGTGTTGTCCAGCGACTCGGACAGGGTGACTATCCGGTCGGCGGTCTGCGCCTCGCCCGCGTAGTGGGTGATCTGCACGACGCTCATGTCGTGGCGCTCGGTCAGCCCGGACATCATCGAGGTCAACGCGTCGCGGCCGGCCTGGTCGATCATCGAGGTGACCTCGTCGGCGATGAGCAGATGCGGATCGCGCGCCAGCGCGCCGGCGAACGCCAGCCGCTGCAGTTCGCCGCCGGACAGGCCGCCGGTGTCGCGCTCGCCGAACCCGGCCAGCCCCACCTCGGTGAGCAGGCCGTCGACGTCGACGCGGCGCTGCGGCGGCAGTCCCCACACCACGTCGTCGGCGACCCGGGTGCCGAGTACCTGGGTTTCCGGATGCTGCAGCACCACGGCGGTGCCGCCGGGCTCACCGAGCCCCACCGCGCCGGGGCGCACGATGGTGCCCGACGTCGGTTCGCGGCCGGCCAGGATCAGCATCAGCGTGGTCTTGCCGGAGCCATTGGCGCCGGTCACCGCGACGTTCTCGCCTGGCTCTATCTCCAGGCTGACCGGGGCCAGTGCGTCGTGGTCGGCGCCGGGATAGCGGAACGCGACGTCGTCGAGACGGACCGGTACCGGACCGGGTGCACCGGGCGGGGGTGTCTCCAGCTTGTGCACATCGGGGATGCCGCGCAGCCGCTCCAGTACCCGCGACAGGATCCACCAGCCGAACATGGTGACTCCCATGATGATGACGACGGAGTAGCCGCCGATCAGCAGCGGCCAGTACCGCAGGGCGCCGTCGACCAGGTTGCGCAGCGGCTCGGCGGGCCCGCGGATGATGTCGGCGCTCTGCTGGCCATTGGGCAGATCCAGCCGCTGGACACCGTCGGCCATGGCCTCCAGGAACCGCGCGGTGCCCTCGGCATTGGCGCGCACTGTGTCGAAGATCAGTTCACGCAGCCGGGACAGTACCGCCAGGGCGGCGACGACGAACGCCCCGAACGCCACGCCCGCGACGAACGATGCGGCGAGCACGGTCGGGGTGCCCCGGCCTTTGCGCTTGACGACCCCGGCCAGCCCGCCGATGTAGGCGCAGTTGACCACCGTCATCAGGCCGCCGACGCCGGCGACCAGGAACGCAATGGCCGAGCCGGCAACCGCGGCGGCCAGCAGTACGCGCGGCCGGTACCGGTAGGCCAGCAGTCCCATCGGGACCATGCCCAGCAGTGATGCCCCCTGGGCGAACGGAACGACCACCGCTATGACCGCGCAGGCGGCGGTGAGCGCCGCGGTGACGGCGGCGTGGGCGGTTTCGGTCGGCTGCAGGGAACGCGACGGTCGGCGTGCGGCCGGCGGGCTGTCTGCAGTCACCGCCCAATTCTGCCAGGTGACCGGTGCATGACCGGACGGCCCTTCGCGGGGCACGGTATATGGTTGATGTATATAGCAATGCTATGTAACTTGGTGGTATGACGTCCGGCGCACCGAAAACCGAGCTGGGCTCGGCGCTGCTGACGGTGGTCACCCAGCTCAACCGGCTGGCCACCCAGCGCACCCGGCTACCGCTGCCCTGGGCCCAGGCCCGGCTGCTGTCGACCATCGAGGGCTGCGGTTCGGCTCGCATCTCCGACTTGGCGACGCTGGATCACTGCTCTCAACCCACCATGACCACCCAGGTGCGCCGGCTCGAAGACGCCGGCCTGGTCACCCGGACCACCGATCCCGTGGACGCCCGCGCGGTGCGCATCACCATCACCGAGGCCGGTGTGGCGACGCTGGCCCGGGTGCGCGCCGACCGCGCCGCCGTCATCGACCCGCTGCTGGCCGACCTCGACGACGACGAACGCCAGACGCTGGGTTCCGCGGTGGAGATTCTCGGTCGGCTACTGGCCGCCGGTCACAACCGGTAGCCGCGTCACTGGTTGGGGATCGGGTCCAGCGCGGCCAGCTTGCCGTCGTTGCCGATGCCGAACCGGACGCTGCCGATACCGGTCGGGCAGCAGTTCGGCTCGTCTCCCTTGAGCCACTGGTACTGCAGCGTCACAGTTTCGGCGCCGGTCTCACGGACGGTCAGGTACGGCTTGGGCTCCGGGGTCGCCGGGCCCAGTGGGGTGTTGCGGTCGAAGAACAGCACCTGCGACGGCGACGAACCGGTGGCGTGCTCGACGGAGATCTGCACCCAGTACAGCCGGCAGTTGCCGGTGTGACCACGCCCGGTCTCCTGCCAGGTCATCCCCTGGGGTGCGGCCACCCCGGCGATCGCCGCCGACACGGTAGGCGCCGTCGGGCTGTCCGCCTCGGTGCAGGAGTCAGCGGGTTTTGCCTCGGGACCCGACGGACTCCACCCGCAGCCGGTCAGGGTCAGCCCGAGAATCGCGAGCAGAACGGCGATCAGCCGTGGAATCCTCATCCGGTCAGCGTAGAGCGCCGAATGTGCAACAGGCCAGAGGAAACATCGCCGAGAGCGCGGAGTTCGGTGTTGCTCCCCCGGATGGACTCGAACCATCAACCGCCCGATTAACAGTCGGGAGCTCTGCCAGTTGAGCTACAGGGGATTGGCCATCCGCGGCGCGCGCGGACCGAGGCATGACTCTAGCGCACAGCACCCGCCGGGCGCCAAAACGGGTGGTTCGGCGAGCGCAGGCGGAGGTGGCGCGAGCGCAGCGAGTGCCGGCGGAGCCGAAGCGAAACCGGGACCGCCCGCAACTACAACGGGTGGTTCGGCGAGCGCAGGCGGAGGTGGCGCGAGCGCAGCGAGTGCCGGCGGAGCCGAAGCGAAACCGGGACCGCCCGTGACCAGATCGGGTGGTCGCGCGCCGGGCGCGTGCACGGCCGCCTCGACATCAGGCAGGATGGACACCGAACGAAGTTGTCGGGAGGCAGTGGATTGTTGGGATATGTGGCCGTGCTCGGCGTCGGCTATGTGCTGGGCACCAAGGCCGGACGTCGCCGGTATGAGCAGATCGTCGTCGCCTACAAGGCGGTGTCGGAGAGTCCGGCCACCAAGGCGATCGTCGACGCCGGCCGACGCAAGATCGCCAGCCGCGTCTCCCCCGACCGGATGCCCGTCATCACCGAGATCGACGAGGTCACCGTGATCGAGCCGCCGAAGAAGCGCTAGACCCCGCACGTGCCTTACGCGCCTTCCTGACAGCGTCGCCCCACTACCGCAGCGGGTGCAGCATCTCGGCATCCCGGCACTGTTCGGGCACACCGAATCCGTCGACCAGCAATTCGGCATACGGGCGCAGGGTGCGGCAGCGTTCATTGATCCCCCGGGTGACGGCCTTGGCCCGTTCGGTGGACAGGAACCGATGCTCAATGAACCAGGCCTTGTCCTGCTCGATTGTCGATAGCGCGTAGAGGTCGCAGACCATCTCCAGAACCTCGCGGGCCTGATCGTCCCGACAGGAATCGATACCGGCGACGAAGGCTTCCATAATGATCCGGTCGACATGGGCCTTGGCGGCGTGCAGCACATGATCCTGCACGGCGTTGAAGGCGTCGAACTCCGAGGACTCCTTGGATTTGCCCTGTAGCCGCCGGGCCACCGAGGACAGCGTGTACTCCTCACGGTCCTCGAACATCTTGACCTGGGTGCCGCGGTTGAACAGGCTGCCCTCCTCCTCGTTGTCCTGACGGGTGTCGAGGATGGTCTGGATGATGGTCTCCGCCGCGGTGCGTTTGAGCACCCGCTCCCCGGCGAAGTTGGCGGCGAACCGCACCCAGCCGACCGGGCTCATGCTCTTGATGTCGTCGGCGTATGCGGTGAGCAGTTCCTTGGCCACCAGCTGAGTCAGCACGACGTTGTCGCCCTCGAAGGTCGTGAACACGTCGGTATCGGCCTTCAGTGCCACCAGCCGGTTCTCAGCCATATAGCCCGCCCCTCCGCAGGCCTCGCGGCACTCCTGGATGGCCCGGGTGGCATGCCAGGTGTTGGCGGCCTTCAGCCCGGCCGCCCGGGCCTCCAATTCACGCTGCTCCTCCGGGTCGGGGCCATCGGTGGTCTGCAGCTCGTGACACTTGGCCACCAGCTCGTTCTGCGCGAACTGCAGCGCATAGGAACCGGCGATCAGCGGCAGCAGCCGCCGCTGATGCGCCAGGTAATCCATGATCAAAATCTCCGGGCCGCCGCCGGGTGCGTCGAACTGCCTGCGCAGCAGGGCGTAGCGGGTCGCGATGTCGAGGGCGACCTGCGCCGCGGCGGCTGCGCTGCCGCCGACGGTGACCCGGCCCCGGATCAGGGTGCCGAGCATGGTGAAGAACCGGCGGCTGGGGTTCTCGATCGGCGAACTGTAGGTGCCGTCGGGGGCCACGTCGGCGTATTTGTTGAGCAGGTTCTCCCGCGGCACCCGCACCCGGTCGAACGTGATCCGGCCGTTGTCCACCCCGGGCAGCCCACCCTTGAACTCGCAGTCGGAGGTGGTGATCCCGGGCAGGTCGTTGCCGTCGTCGTCGCGGATCGGCACCACCAGGCAGTGCACCCCGTGGCCCTGGCCGTCCGGGGTGATCAACTGCGCGAACACCGCTGCCACCCGGGCCGATGCCGCCGCGCCGCCTATGTAGTCCTTGCGCGCGGACGGCGTCGGTGAGTGGACGACGAATTCCTGTGTGCCCGGATCGTAGGTGGCGGTAGTTTCCAGGGATTGCACGTCGCTGCCGTGACCGGTCTCGGTCATGGCGAAACAGCCCAGCAGATCCAGGTCGATGATCTTGCGCACGTAGGCGCGGTGGTGCCGCTCGGTACCCAGGTTCTCGATGGCCCCGCCGAACAGCCCCCACTGCACCCCGGCTTTGACCATCAGCGACAGATCGGACATGGCGATCATCTGGGTCTGAATGATCGCCGCGCCGACGTCGCCGGTGCCGCCGTTCTCCTTCCGAAACCCGTCCGCCGCTGCGCCGAACGCAGCGACGATCCGCAGCTGTTCGGCAACCCTCGACCGGGCGATCACGGTGTTGGGCGTGTACTGCGGCCGGAACGGCTGGGTACCCAGTTCCGCGCGAATCCTGTTCTTCACGTCCCGCCAGCGCCCGTCGAGGGTGTCCCGCAAATGCTCCGCAACTGAGTTCATACCCGAAGGTATCCCGAGCCAGCGCGCGATAAACGTCTCTGGGGTGCGGTGGCAAGAAATATAACGGCCGGCTCTTCAAGAGCCGGCCGCCGGAGGTCTGTGGCTCAGCCGACCGGGATCGACCCGCTCACCGAGGTGCCCGGCAGCATGGGCCCGGACTGGACGCCGCCGTTGCCGACGCCGATACCCGGAGTGCCCGCCGAAATGCCGCCGCTGTTGGACATCGAGTAGCCGATGCACTTGCCGGTGCCGCGGGCACCGATCCAGGCCAGGCATTTGGGGCCGGCCTCGTGGGACACCGTCGGGGCGGGAATCGCGGCGATCGCCGATCCGGCCACGGCGGTCAGCACCGCTGCGGCGGCGACGAGCCGTCCCACGCGTGTACCCATTCGGGCCCCTTTCCCACTGGTGCAGTTGCTCCACCCTAACCGGTGCGCGTCCGCGATGCGTGGTGTTGGCGCGCCGCGCACGGCTCAGGCCGACACGTCGTCGCCGACGGCCTGAGCCAGCAGGCTGCGCCTATAGGCCTCCATCGCCACCAGGTCGCCGAACAGCTCGTGATATTCCTCATTGTCGTCGACCGGCGACATGCGCTGCAGTTTCGACTTCATCTCGGCGATCTGGCGGCCCACCCAGACCTCCTGCAGCCGGGCCAGCACCCCGCCGATGTAACGCGGCAGCTTCTCCTCCTCGACGTTGATGCTCTCCACGCCGAGTTCGCTGATCAGCGCCGCGGCCGCCGTCGATGACGTCTGACGGCGGACCGCGTCGATCCAGGTCGGCCCGGAGATCGCGGCCGAGGTGCCGCCGGCGGCGGCCAGCGCCGTGGCGACGGCCGCGTAGCCGGGATGGGTGAAGCTTTCCACCGTCAGCGAATCGAACACCGGTCCGGCCAGTCCCGGGTACTGCAGCGCCGCCTTGAGCGCCTCCCGCTGCGGCCACAGGGTGGGGTCCCGTGGGTCGGGACGACGGGCCGGTTCGGTACGCGCCGGTTCGGCGCCGCGCTGCTCGGTGCCCCGCGCCGGGGTGCCGGCCGGCCGCGGCCCGCTGCGGGCGGTGTCGCGGACCCGTTTGAGCACCATGGCGACGTCGTCCCAGCCGACCCAGCCGGCCAGCTGACGGGCGTACTCGTCGCGCAGGGTGGATTCCTTGATCTGGGCGACCATCGGCACGCAGCGCCGCAGCGCGGACACCCGGCCCTCGGCGGTGTCCAGGTCGAACTCGGTCAGCGCGGTGCGGATGGCGAACTCGAACAACGGGGTACGCCGTGCCACCAAGTCCCGCAGGGCGGCATCGCCATGCGCCAGCCGCAGATCGCAGGGGTCCATTCCGTCGGCGGCGACGGCCACGAACGACTGGCCGGCCAGGTTCTGCTCACCGGCGAACGCCTTGAGCGCGGCCGCCCGTCCGGCCGCGTCGCCGTCGAACACGTAGATCAGTTCGCCGCGGAAGAACTTGTCGTCCATCATCAATCGGCGCAGCATCGACAGGTGCTCGTCGCCGAACGCGGTTCCGCAGGAAGCCACCGCGGTACCGACCCCGGCCAGGTGCATGGCCATCACGTCGGTGTAGCCCTCGACCACCACCGCCTGGTGGCCTTTGGCGATCTCCCGCTTCGCCAGGTCGATACCGAACAGCACGTGAGACTTCTTGTACAGCACCGTTTCCGGCGTGTTGACGTACTTGGCCTCCATCGGGTCGTCGTCGAACAACCGGCGCGCCCCGAAGCCCACCACCTCGCCGGACGCCCCGCGGATCGGCCACAGCAGCCGGCGGTGGAACCGGTCCATCGGGCCGCGGCGGCCTTCCCGGGACACGCCGGCGGCCTCCAGCTCCTTGAACTCGAAACCCTTGCGCAGCAGGTGTTTTGTCAACCGGTCCCAGCCCGATGGCGCGTACCCGCAGCCGAACCGGTTGGCCGCGGCGGCGTCGAAGTTGCGGTCGGTCAGGTACTTTCGCGCGGTCGCCGCCTCGTCGGAGCCGAGCTCGCCGGCGTAGAACTCGGCGGCGGCGGCATTGGCGGCGATCAGCCGGCTGCGGCTGCCGCGGTCGCGCTGCACGTTGGTCGCCGAGGCGCCGGTGTAGCTGATGGTGTGCCCGACCCGGTCGGCCAGCAGTTCGACGGCCTCGACGAAGCTGACGTGCTCGATCTTCTGCAGGAAGGCGTAGACGTCGCCGCCCTCGCCGCAGCCGAAGCAGTGGAAGTGCCCGTGGTTGGGCCGGACGTGGAACGACGGGGACTTCTCGTCGTGGAACGGGCACAGTCCCTTCATCGAGTCCGCCCCGGCCCGACGCAGCTGCACGTAGTCCCCGACCACGTCCTCGATCCGGACCTTCTCACGGATCGCCGCGATATCGCGATCGGAGATACGGCCGGCCATGGGCACAGTGTAGGCACTGGCCGGTGCGACAAACTGCCGCGGTGACCGGGGCTGCGCACTGCTTACGCTGATCTGACGACCGGCGACGAGCGAACGGGAGGCGAGCGGTGATGACGTCGGGCTACGGCGCCGCGGCCCCCGCACCGAAGATCTCCCGGTGGTGGCGGGTGAGGATGGCCTTGACGACGGCCGCGGCGGCGGTGTGCTGCCTGGTCGGCGTGGCGGCGGACCTGCGCTGGGTCGACCTGCTCCCGGGCAGCCTGTTCGGCGTTTTCGGGCTACTCGGCTGCGGCCTGGTGTGGCTGGTACTGGTGATCATCGGTTTGGCGCAGTTCACCGGCCGGCGCCGCGGCGTGCTCGGCTGGGCGGCACCGGCGGTGCTGGGTGTGGCGGCGAGCCTGGCGATGATCGACGTCGGGCCGAAGCTGCAGTGGGCGGTGTCCCGCGATGCACTGGCGCGCACCGCCGAGCAGTGCCCGCAGAGCTCGTCGACGAGCTGGTCCGGCGCGGTCCGATTGGCCAGGGTCCAACGGATCAACGGGCACTGTCATCTGTTTCAGTACGCGCCGTTCATGACCCAGACCGGCTGGGTCCGACTGCCCGCCGGGCCCCCGGAGCGCCCGGCGAAGGGAATGGGCTACACCCACCTCGACGGCGACTGGTACCGGTTCTCCTGGGATCCGTTCTGACCGTCTGCCGTCAAGAGCTGAGCAGGAGCCGCTCCAGCCGGGTCTCGGTGCACGACGCGATCTGGTCGACGACGGCCCGTTTGCGGGCGGCGTCGTCGGGCGCGTTCTCGAACACCGGTGCCAGCAGCGGGTCCAGCGAGCCGGGGGCGCCGTGCAGCAGCAGGTCGTACACCGCGGCGATGCGCTCACGTTGCACCCGCTGGATGGCCAAATGCCGCGGGTCGCTCATGATGAACTGCAGCGCCAGCGTCTTGAGGACGGCGACCTCGGCGCGCACCAGCGGCGGAACCGCCAGGTCGGCGCGGTAACGGCGGACCGGCGTCGGCCCGACCTCCTCGCGGGTCGCCGCGACGGCGGCGTTGGCGAACCGTCCGACCAGCTCGCTGGTCAGCCGCTTGAGGGCGCCGGAGGCGGCGAGGCTGCCGTCGTAGCGGCCGACGGCGGCGACCACCGGCATGACCGAGAGCCGCTGGGCGGCGGCCAGCAGGTCGTCATAGTCGGCGCCGTGGCTGGAATCGCCGAGTTCCGCCAGCGCCGCGGCGGCGTCCGGGTCGGCGAGCACCCGCAGGTCGATGCGCCCGGAGATGACGCCGTCCTCCACATCGTGCACCGAGTAGGCGACGTCGTCGGCCCAGTCCATCACCTGGGCCTCCAGGCACGGCCACGCCGACGGGGCACCGGAGCGCATCCACCCCGCGGCGGGCAGGTCGTCGTCGTAGAACGCGAACTTGGTGGGCCCGGTCCGGCCGGGCTCGCGCGGCCACGGGTACTTGGTGACGGCGTCCAGCGCCGCGCGGGTCAGGTTCAGCCCGGCCGAACGCCCGTCGGGACCGAACACCTTGGGCTCCAACCGGGTCAGGATCCGGAAGTTCTGCGCATTGCCCTCGAACCCGCCGTACTCGGCGGCCAGCCGGTTCAGTTCGCGTTCGCCGTTGTGCCCGTAGGGCGGATGCCCGATGTCGTGCGCCAGCCCGGCCAAATCGACCAGGTCCGGATCGCAGCCCAGCCCCAGCGCCATGCCGCGGCCGATCTGTGCCACCTCCAGCGAATGGGTGAGCCGGGTGCGCGGGGTGTCACCCTCGCGTGGCCCCACCACCTGGGTCTTGTCGGCCAGCCGGCGCAGCGCCGCGCAATGCAGCACCCGCGCCCGGTCCCGCGCGAAATCGTTGCGCGCCAACGCGTCGGTGCCGGGCAGCCCCGCGGTCTTGGGGGCCTCCTCGACGGCGCGCTGCCGGTCGTGGTCGGTGTATTGCTCGCAGGTCTGGGCGTTCACGATGGCCACAGCATAGATTGGCCGTCATGCGCATCCTCCGTTTGCTGGCCGCGTTGCTGGCGGTACTGCTGACCGCGTGCGCGGTCGCCCCCGCCGCCGTCGCCGATACCCCGGCCCGGCTGATCAGCCGGATCACCGACAACTCCGGTGTGCTGTCGGCGTCGGACCGGGCCTCGGTCACCGGCGCGCTCAACGATCTCTACGACGGCCACCGGATCAAACTCTGGGTGGTCTACGTCGACGACTTCTCCGGCCAGAGTGCGCTGAACTGGGCGAAGCAGACGATGACCGTCTCCGATTTCGGCGACAACGACGCGCTGCTGGCGGTCGCGGTCAAGGACCGCTCGGTGGCGTTCCAGGTGCCCGTCGAGCTGACCGGCGGCACCGCCGCACCCGCGGACGTCATCCGGCGCAACTACATCGAACCGGCGCTGAGCCGCGACGATTGGGCCGGTGCCGCGATCACCGCCGCCCAGCAGCTGGGCACCGTCGGCAACGACACCGAAAGCCGCGGGAACCTGCCGTTGACCACGGTGGCGCTGATCCTGGGACTCGTCGTGCTGGCCATGTTGGGGCTGTGGCTGTGGTCGCGGCGCAGCCGTCGCCGCCGCCGGGCCGCCGAGCTGGAGGCCGCGCGACACGTGGATCCGACCGACCCGCGGGCGTTGGCCCGGGTGCCGCTGGAGGCGCTGGACGGGCTGAGCCGCCAGATCGTCGTCGACGTGGACAATGCGGTGCGCACCAGCAGCAACGAATTGGCGTTGGCCGAAGAGGAATTCGGCACCGCGCGCACCGCACCGTTCCGCGCCGCGGTCGACGCCGCCCAAGCCGCGCTGGCCAAGGCGTTGCACACCCGCCAGATCCTCGACGACGCCATCCCGGAGACGCCGCAGCAGCGCCGCGAGCTGCTGACCGCGGTGATCGTCTCCGCCGCCCAGGCCGACCGGGAGCTCGACGCGCAGACGCACGCCTTCGACGAGCTGCGCGACCTGGTCATCAACGCTCCCGAACGCCTGGATGCGCTGGCCCAGCAGCTGGTGGCGCTGACCGCGCGGGTGGATCCGGCCGAGGCGACACTCGGCGCGCTGCGCAACCGGTACACCGAAACCGCGTTGGCGTCGGTGGCCGGCAATGTCGAGGAAGCCCGGGACCGGGTGCGGTTCGCCGACGAGACCATCGCGGCGAGTCGCACGCTGATTGCCGCACCCGCAGCGGATCAGACGGCCCTGGTCGACCGCGTGCGGGCCGCCGAGGCGGCGCTGCAGCAGGCCCAGGCGCTGCTGGATGCCATCGACACCGCATCCGGCGACATCGACCGGGCCACGGCGGCGCTGCCGCAGGCGATCGCCGATCTGGGCGCCCGGATCGGCGAGGCCGAGCAACTCGGGCCGGGCGTGCCGCCGGAACTGCAGACCGCCCACGACGCGGCCACCCGCGCCGTCGCCGACGCCCAAACCGGCTCGGCCACCGATCCACTGGGCGTTTTCGTCCGGTTGACCCGCGCCGACGCGGACCTGGACCGGGTGCTGACCCAGGTCACCGAGGCCCGCCAGGCCGCCGCGGCCCAGGCACAGGTGCTGGCCCAGTCCCTGTTCGCCGCCCAGGCGCGGGTCGGCGCCGTGTCGGAGTACATCGACACCCGCCGCGGCAGCATCGGTCCGGAGGCGCGCACCCGGCTGGCCGAGGCCCGTCGTCAACTGGAGGCCGCCCAGGCCAAGAAGGACGCCAATCCGGGCGAGGCCATCGCGTACGCCAACGGCGCGACCACCCTGGCCGCCCAGGCCCAGGCGTTGGCCAACGACGATGTGCGCGCGGCGCAGCGGTCCTACGCCGGTGACTACGGGCAGCAGTCCGATCTGGGGTCGGTGCTCGGCGGGATCCTGATCGGCAGTGTGCTGCGCGGCGGGGGTGGCGGTTTCGGCGGAGGTTTCGGGGGCGGCTACGGCGGTGGCCGCAGTTCGGGGCGCCCGACGTCCTACGGCGGCGCCGCGCGGTCGTCGGGCCGCAGTTACGGCGGGGGCAGCGGCCGGTTCTGAACCGCTACTCTCCTCACCCGGGGGTCCCGGGTCAGCAGCCCTTGAGCCGGCTCGCCAGGTAGTCCGACACCCGGTCGATGCCGACGCGTTCCTGGGTCATGGCGTCGCGTTCGCGGATGGTGACCGCGTTGTCCTCCAGGGTGTCGAAGTCGACGGTGACGCAGTACGGGGTGCCGATCTCGTCCTGGCGGCGGTAGCGGCGCCCGATCGCGCCCGCGTCGTCGAACTCGATGTTCCAGTAGCCGCGCAGTTCGGCGGCCAGGTCACGAGCCTTGGGCGACAGGTCGGCGTGCCGCGACAGCGGCAGCACGGCCGCCTTGACCGGGGCCAGCCGCGGGTCCAGCCGCAGCACGGTGCGCTTGTCCACCCCGCCCTTGGCGTTGGGGGCCTCGTCCTCGGTGTACGCGTCGACCAGGAATGCCATCAGCGAGCGGGTCAGCCCGGCCGCCGGTTCGATGACGTAGGGCACGTAGCGGGTGTCGGTCGCCTGGTCGTAGTAGGACAGGTCGGTCCCGGAGTGTTCACCGTGGGTGGTGAGGTCGAAATCGGTGCGGTTGGCGATGCCCTCCAGCTCACCCCAGCCGCTGCCGGCGAAGCCGAACTTGTACTCGATGTCGGTGGTGCCGGCGCTGTAGTGCGACAGCTTCTCCAGCGGGTGCTCGTAGAGCCGCAGGTTCTCCGGGTCGATGCCCAGGTCGATGTACCACTGCAGCCGGTGCTCGATCCAGTACCTGTGCCACTCGGGTGCGGTGGACGGCTCGACGAAAAACTCCATCTCCATCTGCTCGAACTCGCGGGTGCGGAAAATGAAGTTGCCCGGGGTGATCTCGTTGCGGAAGCTCTTGCCGATCTGGGCGATGCCGAACGGCGGCTTGCGCCGGGCCGTGGTGACGACGTTGGCGAAGTTGACGAAGATGCCCTGGGCGGTCTCCGGGCGCAGGTAGTGCAGGCCTTCCTCGGACTCGATCGGACCCAGGTAGGTCTTGAGCATCATGTTGAAGTCGCGGGGCTCGGTCCACTGCCCCTTGGTGCCGCAGTCGGGGCAGACGACATCGGCCATCGGGATGTCGTCGGGATCGACCGTGGTGCCCTTGGCGGCCAGCTTGGCCGCGACGGCTTCCTGCATGTGGTCCTGGCGGTGCCTTTTGTGGCAGTTGAGACATTCCACCAGCGGGTCGTTGAACACCGCGACGTGGCCCGAGGCCACCCACACCTGGCGCGGCAGGATGATCGAGGAGTCCAGGCCGACGACGTCGTCGCGGCTGGTGACCATGGAGCGCCACCACTGGCGCTTGATGTTCTCCTTGAGCTCCACCCCGAGCGGCCCGTAGTCCCACGCCGATTTGGTGCCGCCGTAGATCTCGCCGGACTGGTAGACCAGACCGCGGCGTTTGGCCAGGTTGGCGACGGTGTCGATGATGGACGCCACGATGCTCGGCACTCCTTGGTGGGTGGTTGAGACAGTCCGATCAGCGTAGACGAGGCGCAGAGCGGCACTTTGCACGTGGGCTCCGAGGGCGGGCACCCGCCTGGGCGAGGTCGACGCCCGAAACCACGCTCACCGCACTCCCGAACACGCTCACCGCACTGCCGACACCCAAGAACCGGCCCGGCACAGGGGTTCGGACGCGCCGATATGCGTAGAACCGCATGGTTCCCAATTTTCAGCTAAACTGAAAACGATTTCCAATAACGGCGCAGGGAGCCCGATGACGATCACGACCGACGACGAGACGCAGCCAGACCGTGACGGCACCTCGCCCGAGGCGCCCGACCCGGCCCTGCTGGACGCCGCGGGCGATCTGCTGCGGGCACTGGCCGCTCCGGTGCGCATCGCGATCGTGTTGCAGCTACACCAGACTCCGCGCCGGGTACACGAGCTCGTCGACGTGCTGCGGGTACCCCAGCCGCTGGTCAGCCAGCATCTGCGAGTGCTCAAGGCCGCGGGCGTGGTGTCCGCCGAACGGTCCGGACGCGAGATGGTCTACCGCCTCGTCGACCACCACCTGGCGCACATCGTGCTCGATGCCGTCGCGCACGCCGGCGAGGGCCACGCATGACGGCGACCCGCTCCACCCGCCAGCGCACGGCCATCGGCGACCTGTTGGAGACCATCGACGGCTTCCGGTCCGCCCAGGAGCTGCACGACGAGCTGCGCCGCCGGGGCGAGAACATCGGGCTGACCACCGTCTACCGGACCCTGCAGTCGATGGCCGCGGCCAACCAGGTCGACACGCTGCGCACCGACACCGGCGAGTCGGTGTACCGGCGCTGTTCCGAGCACCACCACCATCACCTGGTGTGCCGCCAGTGCGGCGCCACCGTCGAGGTCGACGGGCCCGCGGTGGAGGAATGGGCGACCGAGGTCGCCGCCGCCAACGGTTTCACCGATGTCAGTCACACCGTGGAGATCTTCGGGGTGTGCGGGAAGTGCGACTGATTCAGTTCGCCTGAGCGCGAACCCAATCCAGCACCGCACCGACGGTGAGCGGGGCCAGCTCGACGTCGCCCGGGGCATGGGGATCCACCCAGGCCAGCTCGTCGATCTCGGCGCACACCCGCGGCGGCGCGTCCAGCTCGACGAGGAACAGATCGGCCTCGACCGTGTGGCCGGGCTCGTTGGCCGCAGGCGCCTCACGGTGGCCGATCTCCCGCACGGTCAACACCCCGGCACCGAGTTCCTCGCGGACCTCACGGACCAGGGCCTCCGCGGGGGTCTCCCCCGGCTCGACCTTGCCGCCGGGCTGGATGAATACCGTCGTGCCGCGTTTGCGCACCACCAGCAGCCGCCCGTCGTCGTCGAGAACCACGGCGGCCACGATCCGGATGACGCTCACGACGCCAGGTCGGCCCGCAGGTCCGCGCCGTTGGCCAGCACCATCAGGATCAGGGTGCGCAGCGCCTCGTCGGACAGCCCGTTACCCGGGAAGTTGTAGCGCAGCATCACGTCGGCGACCTTGCTCGCCGGCGCCTTCCGCCGGGCCCCGCCGGACGAATCGCCGTTGGCCGCCACCTCCTCGGTCCGCTCGACCAGCGTGACGGTGCCCAGCATGGTCGCCGCGGCGTGCCGCAGCACCTGCTCGCGGGTCTTGGCGTTGCACGGCAGGTCCCAGGCCAGCGGCTGGTTGAGCGAGACGATGTCCAGCCCGTCGGCGATGCCGACCACCCGCACCGAGGCCACCGATCCGGCGGCGGCGACGGTCAGCGCACCGTCGGGTTCGACGGTCACCGTGGCCGCCTCGCCGAGCACCCCGGCGAGCCGGTCCACCAGCGCCGGGGCGCCCATCTCAGGCCCGACCGAAACGCCGGTTGCGCGACACGTACTCCTCACACGCCGCCCAGAGGTCGCGGCGGTCGTAGTCCGGCCACAGCTTGTCCTGGAAGACGTATTCGGCGTAGGCGGACTGCCAGAGCAGGAAGTTGCTGGCCCGCTGCTCCCCGGAAGTCCGGATGAACAGGTCCACGTCGGGGATATCGGGGCGGTTCAGGTGCGCGGCGACGGTCTCCTCGTCGACCCGCTCGGGGTCGAGTTTCCCGTCGGCGGCCAGCCGGGCGATCTCCTTGGCGGACTCGGCGATCTCGGCGCGCCCGCCATAGTTGACGCAGTAGTTGACGGTGATGGTGTCGTTGGTGAGCGTCATCTGCTCGGCGATCTCGAACTCCTTGATGACGCTGCGCCACATCCGCGGCCGCGATCCCACCCAGCGCATGTTGACGCCCATGATGTCCAGGGCCACCCGGCGCCGGCGCACCACCTCGCGGTTGAAGCCCATCAGGAAGCGCACCTCCTCGGCCGACCGGCGCCAGTTCTCCGTGGAGAAGGCGTACACCGACAGGTGCTTGATGCCGATTTCGATTGCCCCGCAGGTGATGTCGATCAGCACCGCCTCGCCCATCTTGTGGCCGTCGGTGCGGGCCAGGCCGCGCTGCTGGGCCCAGCGGCCGTTGCCGTCCATCACCACCGCGACGTGGTTGGGCAGCTGATCGGCCGGGATCTGCGGGGCCGAGGCCTTGGACGGGTGCTGCGGGGGGCGCCGCGGCCCGCCGTCGGGGGCCTCCGGCAGCTCGGGGAACACCACCGGCCAGGTGGAGATGTCCGGGAAGACCGGGTAGTCGTCAGGCGCCGGCGGCAGCTGCGGATAGCCCGTCGGCTTCCGGTCCCGTTTCAATGCCATGCGCCACATCCTGCCCGACCACGGCGTAAACCTGGCGATCGACCCGCTCGGAATGCTCCCCCACCCGCTCGCCCGAAGACCGCTCCACCAGCGCCAAGGTGCGCAGCTTGCGCTCCAGGTGCCACTGCAGATGCGCGGCCACCAGACCGCTGGCCTGGCTGCGGTGCGCGGCGGTGGCCACCTCGGCACCGGCCCAGTCCCCGTCGTGCAGCGCCGCCATCAGGTCCAGCACCTGTTGCGGCGGGGTGACCGAGCCCGACGGCCGGCAGTGCATGCACACGCTGCCACCGGCGGCGATGTGGAACGCCCGGTGCGGTCCCGGGGCCGCGCACCGGGCGCATTCGGTCAGCGCCGGCGCCCAGCCGGCGATCGACATGGCGCGCAGCAGGTAGGCGTCGAGCACCAGGTCCTTGGGCCGGGACCCGTCGGCGACCGCGCGCAGCGCTCCGACGGTCAGCCGGTGCAGCGACGGGACCGGGGCGTGTTCCTCGCCGGCGAGGCGTTCGGCGGTCTCCAGGATCGCGCAGGCGCTGGTGTAGCGGCCGTAGTCGCTGACGATGTCGGCGGCGAACGCGTCGATGGCCTGGACCTGGGTGACGATGTCGAGGTTGCGGCCCGGGTGCAGCTGCACGTCGATGTGGGCGAACGGCTCCAGCCGGGCGCCGAACTTGCTGCGGGTGCGCCGAACCCCCTTGGCGACGGCGCGGACCAGGCCGTGATCGCGGGTCAGCAGGGTGACGATGCGGTCGGCCTCACCGAGCTTGTGCTGACGCACCACCACCGCCCGGTCCCGATACAGCCGCATGGGGACACAGTCTGGCACCGGATGCCGACAGTGCGCGGGACGCGCGCCGCAGAGGCGTTGGGGTGCCGCTCACACCCAGAATGGCTCCCGTCGGGTTCACCGCCACCGATACGCTGACGGCACCATGGCCTTCTCCGAATTCCCCACCGTCGCGCATCAGCTGTACCAGCTCGCCGGCGGCGAACGCACCGCGCTCGAGCTGACCCGGCGGTCGCTGGCCGCCATCGAAGCCAGCCAGCCGACGCTGAACGCCTTTCGGGTGGTGCTGGCCGAGCGGGCGCTGGCCACCGCGGCCGAGGCCGACCGCCGCCGCGCCGCCGGGCAGAGGGCGCCGCTGCTCGGTGTGCCGATCGCCATCAAGGACGACGTGGACCTGGCCGGGGCGCCGACGGCGTTCGGCACCGACGGCTGGATCCCCCCG
This sequence comes from Mycolicibacterium insubricum, assembly GCF_010731615.1. Taxonomy (NCBI): domain Bacteria; kingdom Bacillati; phylum Actinomycetota; class Actinomycetes; order Mycobacteriales; family Mycobacteriaceae; genus Mycobacterium; species Mycolicibacterium insubricum. The sequence continues at coordinate 3,461,819 of NZ_AP022618.1, forward strand.
GCGGCCACCGACGCCGAGCTGGTCCGCCGCCTGGACGCGGCCGGCGCGGTGATCGTCGGCAAGACCAACACCTGCGAGCTCGGCCAGTGGCCGTTCACCAGCGGGCCGGGCTTCGGGCACACGCGGAATCCGTGGAGCCGCAAACACACCCCGGGTGGTTCCTCCGGTGGCGCCGCGGCGGCCGTCGCGGCGGGTCTGGTGGCCGCGGCGATCGGCTCCGACGGGGCCGGCAGCGTCCGCATCCCGGCGGCCTGGACGAATCTGGTCGGCATCAAACCGCAGCGCGGCCGCATCTCGACGTGGCCGCTGCCGGACACCTTCAACGGCATCACCGTCAACGGGGTGCTGGCCCACACCGTCGCCGACGCCGCGCTGGTGCTCGACGCGATATCCGGCAGCACCGACGGCGACGTGCACATCCCCGAGCCGGTGTCGGCGTACGACGGCGTCCGCAGCGCACCGGGGGATCTGCGGGTCGCGCTGTCCACCCGGTTCCCGTTCACCGGGTTCCCGGCCCGGCTGGATCCGCAGATCGCCGCGGCGCTGAGGACGGTGGCCGGTCAGCTGACCGAGCTCGGGCACACCGTGGTCGAGGGCAACCCGGACTACGGGCTGCGACTGTCCTGGAGTTTTCTGGCGCGCTCCACCTCCGGACTGCTGCCCTGGCGGGAACGGCTGAGCCCGGGTGCCCGCTGGGACCGTCGGACATTGTCGAATTTCACCATGGGGCAACTACTTTCGCAGCGCATCTTGAAGCGGGCCCGCCGCGAGGAGAAGAACCAGCAGCGCCGGATCGGCGCGATCTTCGACCTGGTCGACGTGGTCCTGGCACCGACGACGGCGCTGCCCCCACCCCGGGTGGACGCGTTCGACGGCCTGAGCCCGACGGCGACCGACCGCGCGATCATCGCCGCCTGCCCGGTGTGCTGGCCGTGGAATGCGCTGGGCTGGCCGTCGATCAACATCCCGGCCGGGTTCACCACCGACGGGCTGCCGATCGGCGTGCAGTTGATGGGCCCGGCGAACTCCGAGCCGCTGCTGGTGTCGCTGGCCGCCGAACTGGAAGCCGTCAGCGACTGGTCCGGGCGCCGGCCGCAGCGCTGGTGGGACGCCCCGGCTCGGCCCCAGCCCTAAAAGCCCAGCCGGCCCAGCTGTTTGGGGTCGCGCTGCCAGTTCTTGGCGACCTTCACCCGCAGGTCCAGGAACACCTTGGTGCCCAACAGTTTTTCGATCTGGCCGCGCGCGGCGGTGCCGACGTGGCGCAGCCGCGCCCCGCCCTTGCCGATGACGATGCCCCTCTGCGAGTCCCGTTCGACGTAGAGCACGGCGTACACGTCGACCATCGGGTCGTCCTCGGGCCGGTCGGGGCGGTCCTCGACGCTCTCGATGACGACGGCCAGCGAGTGCGGCAGTTCATCGCGCACGCCCTCTAAGGCGGCCTCCCGGATGAACTCGGCCATCAGGGTTTCCTCGGGCTCGTCGGTGAGTTCGCCGTCGGGGTAGAACGCCGGGCCCGGTTCCAGCAGGCCGGCCAGCACGTCGATGACCACGTCGACCTGCTGTCCGGTGGTCGCCGAAACCGGCACGATCTCGGCGGCGTGCTCACCGAATTCGGTTGCCACCGAGGCCAATTGCGCGGCGACCCGGTCCTTGGACACCTTGTCGATCTTGGTGACCAGCACCACCAGGGCGGTGCGCGGGGCGACATCGCGGATCTGCTGGTAGATCCACCGGTCGCCGGGGCCGATGGGCTCGTCGGCCGGGATGCACAGACCGATCACGTCGACCTGCGAGTAGGTGTCGCGGACCAGGTCGTTGAGCCGTTTGCCGAGCAGGGTACGCGGCCGGTGCAAGCCGGGGGTGTCGACCAGGATGATCTGGAAACCGTCGCGGTGCACGATGCCGCGAATGGTGTGCCGGGTGGTCTGCGGCCGGTTCGAGGTGATGGCCACCTTCGCCCCCACCAGCGCATTGGTCAGGGTGGATTTCCCGGCGTTGGGCCGGCCCACCAGACAGACGAAGCCAGAACGGAATTCGGTCACGATGCCTCCACACCAGGTTCGACCAGCACGGTGTTGACCCGCATCCGGCCGCGCTGATCACGCCCGCCCTCGGCGCGCAGCCGAAGACCGTGCGCGGTCACCTCCGAACCGGGCAACGGCACCCGGCCCAGCTCGAGGGCCAGCAACCCGCCGACGGTGTCGACGGTCTCGGACTGGTCCTCGTCAAACTCGATGCCGTAGAGCTCGGCGAGGTCGTCGATCGGCAACCGCGCCGACACCCGGTACCGCCCGTCGCCGAGCTCGTGGATCGGGGCGATCTCCGCGTCGTCGTACTCGTCGGCGATCTCCCCGACGATCTCCTCCAACACGTCCTCGATGGTCACCAGCCCGGCGATGGCGCCGTACTCGTCGACCAGCAGCGCCATGTGATTGCGGGTGCGCTGCATCTCGGCGAGCAGGTCATCCAGCGGTTTGGTGTCCGGGACGAACACGGCCGGGCGCATCACCTGGGACACCTGGGTGTCGCGGCCGCCCGTCGTCGAGGTGTAGGTGCGGCGCACCAGGTCCTTGAGGTAGACGACGCCGAGCACGTCATCGACGTTGTCGCCGATCACCGGGATGCGGGAGTGTCCGCTGCGCACGGCCAGCGAGGTGGCCTGCCCGGCGTGCTTGTCGTGCTCGATCCAGACCATCTCGGTCCGCGGCACCATGACCTCGCGAGCGACGGTGTCCCCCAGTTCGAACACCGACTGGATCATCCGGCGTTCCTCGTCGGCGACGACGCCGCGTTGGCCGGCCAGCTCGACGACCTCGCGCAGTTCGATTTCCGAGGCGAACGGTCCGTTGCGGAACCCGCGACCGGGTGTCAGCGCGTTGCCGATCAGGATCAGCAACCGGCTGATCGGCATCAGCAGCACCGAAATCGCCTGCAGCACAGCGGCGGACATCAGCGAGATGGAGTAGGCGTTCTGCCGACCGACGGTCCGCGGCCCGACGCCGATGAGGACGAAACTGGTGACCACCATGATGGCCGCGGCGACCACCAGCGCCCAGCCCAGGCTCATATGCGCGCTGAGGTAGGCGACCAGCAGCACCGTCGCGGTGGTCTCGCAGACGATGCGCAGCAGCACCACCAGGCTGACGTAGCGGGGCCGTTCGGCGATCACCGCCGAGAGCCGCACGGCGCCGGGCCGCTCCTCGCGCACCATCTCCGACACCCGCGCGATCGACACCGTGCCGATCGCCGCGTCCAGCGCCGAGAACAGTCCGCCGAGCGCAACCAGGGCGATCGCGCCGACCAGCGCGGCCGGTCCGCTCACCAGCTTCCCAATTCGCTGCGCGCAGGCTCCGGTCCTCGCTGCGCTGCGATCCTCACCGGCGCTGCGCTCACAGGCCGTCGGACTGGTTGTGGAACTCGTTGGACCGGTCCAGCAGGTAGCGGTCCTTCTCGCCCTGGCGGTTGCGGTGATACAGCTTCTCCTGATCGCGGTACCACTCGGCCAGCAGCCGGTTCTGCAGGGCGAACATCTCCTTCTCCTCATCCGGCTCGGCGTGGTCGTAGCCGAGCAGATGCAGCACGCCGTGCACGGTGAGCAGGGCGAGTTCGTGGGCCAGCGGATGTCCGGCGGCCTTGGCCTGTTCGGCGGCGAACGGCGGGCACAGCACGATGTCGCCGAGCATCGCCGGGCCGGGCTCACCGGCGTCCGGGCGACCGCCGGGCTCCAGCTCGTCCATCGGGAAGCTCATCACGTCGGTGGGACCGGGCAGGTCCATCCAGCGCAGGTGCAGATCGGCCATCGCCTCGGAGTCGAGCAGGATCATCGACAGTTCCGCGCCGGGGTTGACCTCCATCGCCGCGATGACGAACCGGGCGACGCTGATCAGCTCCTCCTCGCTGACGTCGACGCCGGATTCGTTGGACACTTCGATGGTCACGGCCGGACCTCCCGCGGTCCCCGCGACGGTCGCCGTCGCTGCTCCCGGTTGGCCGGCCCCTCGGCACGCGCGTACGCGTCGACGATGTCGGACACCAGCCGGTGGCGGACCACGTCGGCGCTGGTCAACTGGGCGAAATGAATGTCGTCGATGCCGTCGAGAATATCCACCGCGGCGGCCAGCCCCGAACGTGCCCCGCCGGGCAGGTCCACCTGGGTGATGTCGCCGGTGACGACGATCCGGGAGCCGAAGCCCAGCCGGGTGAGGAACATCTTCATCTGCTCGGCGGTGGTGTTCTGCGCCTCATCGAGGATGACGAATGCGTCATTGAGGGTCCGGCCGCGCATAAATGCCAGCGGCGCCACCTCGATCACCCCGGCGGCCATCAGCTTCGGGATCGCCTCGGCGTCCATCATGTCGTGCAGGGCGTCGTACAGCGGCCGCAGATAGGGGTCGATCTTGTCGGCCATCGTGCCGGGCAGGAAGCCCAGCCGCTCGCCGGCTTCCACCGCCGGGCGGGTGAGGATGATCCTGGTGACCTGCTTGGTGCGCAGTGCGTTGACGGCCTTGGCCATCGCCAGATAGGTCTTGCCGGTGCCGGCCGGGCCGATGGCGAACACGATGGTGTTCTTGTCGATGGCGTCGACGTAATGCTTCTGGTTCAGCGTCTTGGGCCGGATGGTCTTGCCGCGACGGCTCAGGATGTCCAGGCTGAGCACCTCGGCCGGCGAGGCGACGCCGGAGTCGGTCATCATGCCGACGCTGCGGCGCACGCTGTCCGGGGTCAGCGCGTGCCCGGCGGCGACCAGGGCGATGAGTTCGCTGAGTACCCGGTCGGCCAGCGCGACGTCGGCGGGTGCGCCGGTGACGGTGACGGTGTTGCCACGGACGTGCAGATCGGCGGTGAGGGCCTGCTCCAGCACCCGCAGGTTCTCGTCGGCGGAACCAAGCAGCGCGACGACAAGGTCGGAGGGGACTTCGATGGTGCTGCGCACCGAGTTGCCGGGCGCGGGATCGCGGGGGGTCACGTGGGGTGTTTTGCCTGCCTGTCGGTTCACCGGAACACCTGGAGTCTACCGCCGGGGCTCAGGCCCACCGCGGGGTCAGCACCCCCAGGGCGCCCAGTGCGACGGCGGCGGCGGTGGACGTGCGCAGCACGGTGGGGCCCAGCCGCACCGGGTGCGCGCCGACGGCGGTGAGGGCGGACAGCTCGTCGTCGCCGATGCCACCCTCCGGGCCGATGATCAGCGTGATCGACGACGCGGCGGCGGGCTCCAGCGTCGCCAGCGCAACGACGGCGTCCTCGTGCAGTACCAGCGTCAGGGTGCCCGGGGCGGCGTCGGCGATGCGGCGGGCCAGTTCGGCGGTGTCGATGACGCCGTCGACCGGCGGGATGTGTGCGCGGCGGGACTGCCGGGCGGCCGAGCGGATGACCGCCGACCAGCGGCGCAGCCCCTTCTCGGCCCGCGGGCCGTCCCAGCGGGCCACGCAGCGCGCGGCCTGCCAGGCGCAGAAGGCGTCGGCGCCGGCCTCGGTGGCCAGCTCGACGGCCAGCTCGGAGCGCTCGGATTTGGGGATGGCCTGCACGACAGTGACCGGTGGCGTCGGGGCCGGAACGGTGGCCCGGGTCTGCACCTGTGCGGTCAGTTCCTTCTTGGCGACGTCGATGACCTCGCAGTCGGCGACCTCACCCGCGCCGTCGCTCAGCACGATCGCTTCGCCCACCCGCAGCCGGCGTACCGAGGCGGCGTGGAAGCCCTCGTCGCCGTCGAGCAGTACCCGGGCGCCGACCGCGGGCAGCGCGTCGACATAGAACAGCGGCTTGGACACCGGTCAGCGGCCGGTGAAGGTCTCGCGGAGTCGGCTGAAGATGCCGCCGCCGTTGTGGGCGGCCGCCGAGCGGGTCGCGGTGACCTCGCTGCGTTCGTGTTGCCGGTTGGCGCGCAGTTGGCCCAGCAGTTCGGTGTCGCGGGCGTCGAGCCGGGTCGGCACCACCACGTTGACGTGCGCGTGCAGGTCACCGCGGGCCCCGGAACGCAGGTGCGGCATGCCGCGGCCGCGCAGGGTGACGACGGTCTCCGGCTGGGTGCCGGCGGGCACGGTCAGCTCGGTGGGGCCGTCGAGGATCACGTCGATGCTGACGCTGGTGCCCAGCGCGGCGTCGACCATCGGGACGTCGATGCTGCAGTGCAGGTCGTCGCCGTCGCGCTCGAACAGCTCGTGCGGCTTTTCGTGCACCTCGACGTACAGGTCACCGGCCGGTCCGCCGCCGGGGCCGACCTCGCCCTGGGCGGCCAGCCGCACCCGCATGCCCTCGCCGACACCGGCCGGGATCTTGACGCTGATGTCGCGGCGGGCCCGGACCCGGCCGTCGCCACCGCAGTTGTGGCACGGATCGAGAATGACCTCGCCGACGCCGCGGCAGGTGGGGCACGGCCGGGACGTCATCACCTGGCCGAGCAGGGAACGCTGCAGGGTCTGCACCTCGCCGCGGCCACCGCAGGTGTCGCAGGTGCTCGGCCGGGAGTCGCCGTGGGTGCCGCGGCCCTGGCAGCCGTCGCACAGGATCGCGGTGTCGACGGTGACCTGCTTGGTGACGCCGGTGGCGCATTCGGTCAGGTCGAGGCGCAGTCGCAGCAGCGAATCCGATCCGGGCCGGACCCGCCCGACGGGTCCGCGGGAGCCGCCGCCACCGCCGAAGAACGCCTCGAAGACGTCACCGAGGCCGCCGAACCCGCCGAAGCCGGCACCGCCGCCGCCCATGCCGGTTTCCATCGGGTCGCCGCCCAGGTCGACGATGCGGCGCTTCTCCGGGTCGGTCAGCACCTCATAGGCGACCGAAATCTCCTGGAACCGGATCTGCGCCTGCTGGTCGGGGTTGACGTCAGGGTGCAATTCGCGGGCCAGTTTCCGGTAGGCGCGCTTGAGCTCCGCGTCGGTGGCGCCTTGGGCGACGCCGAGCAGACCGTAGTAATCCCGAGCCACGCTTGTCCCACACCTTCGCCAAATCCGGCCGGGGCCAGTCAGCGGCTGCCCAGCACCTCTCCGATATACAACGCAACAGCGGCGACGCTGGAAATGGTTCCCGGATAATCCATCCGGGTCGGTCCAAGCACGCCCATGCCGCCGTAGACGGTATCCATTGTGCCGTATGTAGTGGTAACCACCGAGGTCCCGGCCATCTCCCCGGCCCCGGCGGCCACCTCCGTCTCGTGGCCGATGCGCACGGTCACCTTACCGGCCTCCTGCTGCGCGGCCAGCAGCTTGAGCACCACCACCTGCTCCTCCAGCGCCTCCAGCACGGTGCGCAGCGAGCCGCCGAAATCGGCGGTGTTGTGCGTGAGGTTGGCGGTCCCGCCGGTCAGCAGCCGCTCCTCGCGATGCTCGACCAGGGTCTCCACCAGCACGGTCGCGGCCCGGCCGATCGCGTCGGCCAGCGGATTGCCGGCGCCCATCGGCTGGTTGCGGTCCCCGCCGACCAGCTGGCCGGCCAGGTCCGCCACCGCGATCGACGCGGCCGAGAGACTCTTGCCGTCCAGTGCCTTGCCCAGCAGATCCCGCAGCTGGGCCAGTTGATGCTCGTCGAGGGGGTTGCCGAGCTCCACGATGCGCTGATCGACCCGGCCGGAGTCGGTGATGACCACCAGCAGCAGCCGGGCCGGGGTGAGCGCGACGACCTCCAGGTGGCGCACCGTGGACGCCGACAGCGTCGGGTACTGCACGACGGCGACCTGGCGGGTCAGCTGCGCCAGCAGTCGCACCGCCCGGCGCAGCACGTCGTCGAGGTCAACGCCGGAGTCGAGGAAGTCCAGGATCGCGCGGCGCTCTGGGGCCGACATGGGTTTGACGCCATCGAGCCGGTCGACGAATTCTCGGTAGCCCTTCTCGGTGGGGATGCGCCCGGAGCTGGTGTGCGGCTGGGTGATGTAGCCCTCGGCCTCCAGCACGGCCATGTCGTTGCGGACGGTGGCGCTGGAGACACCCAGGTTGTGGCGTTCGACGAGGGTTTTCGAGCCGATCGGTTCGCGGGTCGCGACGAAGTCGGCCACGATGGCCCGCAGCACCCCGAAACGGCGGTCGTCGGCGCTGCTCACGGTAGGTGTCTCCCCTCTGCTGCGGTGTTGCGCCCAGCTTACGGCGGCCCGATACCCGAGCGGTTAACGTGTGCACATGATCTTCAAGGGTGTCCGGGAGGGCAAGCCGTATCCCCCACACCAACTACAGCATCGGGACTGGGCGAAGATCCCCCCTCGACAGATCCGGCTCGATGAGCTGGTGACCACGACGACGGTGCTGGCCCTGGACCGCCTGCTGTCGGAGGACTCGACGTTCTACGGCGACCTCTTCCCGCACGCGGTGAAGTGGAAGGGCGTGGTGTATCTGGAGGACGGTCTGCACCGCGCGGTGCGGGCCGCCCTGCGCAATCGGACTGTGCTGCACGCCCGGGTGTTCGACATGGACACCGGCCTGATCCCGCCGGCCGGGCCGCCGTCGGGGCCGCCGAGCATCGTCCGCGGCTGACTCTTGCGTTCGTCCGCGCTGACTTTTCCGCGCTCGTTCGCGTCTCCCGCGCCGGCTCTTCCGCGCTTACTCGAGGCTCGGCCCCAAGTTCTCTAGCTGCGTAGTGTTCCGGTGGTTCTGGGTCGGTGGTGGTAGCGGGTGAGTAGGCGCACCGGGTGGTGGTAGTTGTTGACCCGCGGTCCGTCGGTGTCGAGTTTGGGGGGTGGGACCCATTCGACGAGGCCGTCTTTGCGCAGGCGGACGGTCCAGCGGGTGTTGGGGTGGCCTTCGGTCATCCGGTGATGGCCCGGACAGGTTTGGGCCATGGCATCGACGTTGGTCTGTCCCACACCGCGCCAGGGGTCGCAGTGGTGGATCTCGCACCGGTACCCGGGAGTGGTGCAGGTGGGGAACGTGCACCCCAGATCGCGGGCGTAGAGCACGATCCGCTGCCCCGGACTCGCGGTGCGCCGGGTGCGTCCCAGGTACAGGGGGATGTTGGTGTGGCGGTCGAACACCGTGAGGTAGTGATAGGCCTCGCGGGCTTCGCGGATCACATCCGACATGGGCAGGACGGTGCCCCCGGCGGTGATGCCCACTCCGGTCGCGTCGGTCAAATCTTGCAGGGTGGTGGTGATGACGATGGTCGCCGGTAGGCCGTTGAGTTTGCCGAGGCTGCCGGAGGCGAGGACGGCACGTGCGGCGGCCAGTAGCGCGTCGTGGGTGCGCTGCTCCACACTGCGTTTGTCACCATCGATCTGTTCGGCCGACGGGGTCCCCTCAACGCAGGGATCCTTCGGGGTGGGGTCGCACATGCCGGGGGCGCCGAGTTTGGCGCAGATCACTTCGACGGTGGCCCGCCACTGCGGGGTGACCCAGCCGGTGAGTTTGCTCATCCCGTCGACGCCTTGGGGGCCGATGACGATACCGCGCCGCCGCGCCCGGTCTTCGTCATCGAGGGGCCCGTCGGTGTCGATCATCGACGCCAACCGCAACGCCAGGGTGCGCAGGTCTTCGGGGGTGGCGTCGGTGGCGTATCCGGCGAGCTCGGCTTCCACCTCGGCGCGCAGTTCCGGGTCGACGCGCTGGGGCAATCTGGCCATGAAGTCGGCGATGACGGTGACGTGTTCGCCGCTGATGCGCCCGTCGGCGACCCCGGCCGCGGTTGCGGGCAGTTTCGGCGGCAACGCCGGGCCGGTGACGGTGAGCTGCGGGGACAGTAGGGCCGCGGCGCGCAGCCGGGTGTGGACGGCGCGGCGGCTGATCCGCAAACGGGTCGCGAGCAGCTCCACCACACTTTTGGCGCCGAACTCTCGCGGGCTGAGCCGGGCCAGGCGGCCCATGACTCGGTGATCGGTGACCGCATGGGAGCGGGTCATGGCTTCTAAACGCTCGGCGACGGCCAGCACATCGGCCTCGGTCAGTGCGTCGAGGTTCAACGCGTCGAAGTCGGAGGCGGCGGCCTCCAGCCGGCCCAGAGCGGCGGCCACGGTCCCGCGATCCGCCAGCCGGCCCACCAGCCGGGCCACCCCCGGCTCCGGGAGCCCACATCCGGGAATCCCCTCCCCGGGAACCGTCGTCGAACTCATACCCAAACGCTAGTTCGAGCCACTGACAAAAACGCCGGTCAGACCGACAAAACAAGACCCCAAACCCTAAGAATCCTGTGAGAAATTATCGGGGCGGGTCGCCATCGGCGCCAGCGGCGGAAGGGCTGCGTCAGCGCCGCCGCCAACGGGCTCGACAGCGTCCGTTTCGGCCGGGCGATCGTCGGCCTCCCCGGTCAGCACCGCCCCCGCGGCGACCCGGTCCACCCGGCCCTCGGCGGTATACGGCAGCCGGCCGGTCAGCCGGATCACCGTGGGAACCTGGTGTACCGGCAGCAGCCCGGACATCGCCCGGGCCAGCCGCTCCTCGGTCATCTCCGGGTCGTCGACCTGCACCAGCGCGGCCAGCACGCCGCCGTCGTCGCCGGGCAACGCGAGCACGACCGCGCCGGCGACCCCACGGATGCGGTGCACGGCTGTGGTCACCTCGTCGAGATTCACCCGCCGGTCACCGATCACCGCCTCGTTCCCGGCCCGGCCGACGACTTCCAGCGTGCCGTTCGGCCAGTACCGGGCCCGGTCGCCGGTGCGGAACCACCGGCCGCCGTTGTCGTCGGTGAATCGCAGGGCGGTCAGCTCCGGGTCCCCGGAGTAGCCCTGCGCCAGTCCTCGCCCACTGATCAGCAGCTCCCCGACCACCCAGTCCGGGCAGTCGGCGCCGTCGGCGGTGACCACCCGGCAGGCGGTGTTGGGCAGCGGCCTCCCGTAGGGCAGCCCGGTCCAGTACGACGGGATGATCGCCGGTTCGCAGAAGCAGGCGGCCAGCGCCGTCTCGGTCGAGCCGCCCAGGCCGATGAATCGGGTCTGCGGAGCCTCCCGGCGCACCGCGGTGGCCAGGTCGACGTGGATCGGATCGGAGCCGGTGACCACCACCCGCAGCGACCCGAGCCGCCCGGCCCCCGCCTCGATGAGTTGCCGCACGGCGCCGGGGGCGGCGTTGAGCACGGTGACGCCGTAGGCGGCCACCAGCCGGGCCCACGCCGCCGGGTCGCGCCGGCGCGCCTCGTCGACGACGACCACGGTTCCGCCGGTGGCCAGGGTGGCGAACACGTCGAGGATCGTCCAGGCGGTGGCCGACGGCGACACGGCCAGGACCCGGTCGGCGGGGCTCAAACCGAAGTGGCGGGCCGCGAATTCGACGGTGTTCATCAGCGCGTCGTGGGTCAGCTCGACGGCCCGGTGCGATCCGGCAGTGAACAGGATCGCCGCCCGGTCGCCCGGATCGCCGTCCACCGGCTCGGCGCGGTGACCCTCGGCGACCGCGTCGGCCACCGACAGCGCGCCGGTGACGGGTTCGGCCGCCGCGGACAACACCAGCGCCGGCTGCACCGGCAGGTCGGCCGGATCGGTGACCGGCAGGAAGGCGGCCCCGGCGGCCAGTGTGCCCAGCAGCGCGGCGATGTAGTCGATGCCGTCGCCGGTGACCGAGACGATGTCACCGCGGCCCACCCCGCGCCGGGTCAGCGCCGACGCGACCGCCAATGCCCGCCGGGCCAGGCCGAGGTAGCTGATCTGGCCGGTGGCCGCGATCACCGCAATGGCGCTCGGCTGCACCTGCGCGGCACGGAAAAGACCGTCGTGCAGGCGTTTTCCGCTCGGCACCGAGGTCGCGGCGTTCAGTGCGGCGCGGATGGAGAACTGGCCCTCGGGCACCACCGAGCTGGCCGCGACGGTCCACGGGTCGACGTCAGCGGTGGTGTCGGCCAGTCGCACCAGTTCGTCGACATAGTGCGCGAACATCGCGTCCATGGCGCCCGGGCGGAAGACGTCTTCGCGCACGCTCCAGTTCACCAGCAGCTCACCGCCGACCTCGATGACCTGGACGTCCAGGTCCACCCCGGGTATCCGGGTGGTCAGCCAGACCGGCTCGCCGAACGTCGCGGTGACCGCGGGGGTGAAGAAGTCACCGGCGCCGAGCAGGCCGGTGAACGCGACCGGGGCTGCCTTTTCCCGGTGCACGGCCAGCTCCTCGAGCACCGCGCGGCCGGGGTAGCCGGCGTGCGCGGCGGCCTCGCCGACGGCGGCGGTCACCGCGCGGGCGCAGTCGACTGCGGTGACGGCCGCGCCCGGATCCACCTGCACCGGCAGCACCGAGCTGAAATCGCCGACCAGCCAACCGACTTGGGCGTGCACGGGGCGACGGTCGAAGATCATCAGGGCCAGCAGCATCGGTGATCGCGACGACCAGGCGGCCAGCGACGAGGTCAACACGGATGCGGCGGCGGCCGGGACGCTGACGCCGTGCTGGTGCGCCGCGCGGTACAGGCCGTCGCGGACGGCGTCGCCCAGTCGTCGGGAACGACGGGTGATGCGACGGGGGTCGGTCTGTTCCCAGCGGGGCAATGTCGGCAGTCCCGGCGCCGGGGCCAGTCCCGGCAACCGCTCCCGCCACCACGCGCGGTCGCGGGACACCGTGGCGTCGTCGGGCGGCGGGACGGCCCGCCGGTACTGCTCGACGGTGACGTTCAGCTCTGGAGTCTCGGCGCCGGTGTAGGCCGAGGCCAGGTCCGCCATCAGGATGCCGAGGCTCGGCAGGTCGGCGTCGTGCAGGTCCAGGTGGACGTGCAGCCGGGCGCGCCCGCCCGGCAGTCGGGTCAGGCCCAGCCGCAGCGGGCTGGTCCCGAGCCCGGCGGCCGTGCCGGCTTCGCGGATGGCGGTCAGTTCCCGCTCGGCGTCGGTGTCCGGACGCTCGCGAAGGTCGTCGACCGGGATCGACGGGTCACCGGCGGTCTCGCCGACGCGCAGCTGCGGGTGCCGTGCGGTCAGGGCCGCCGCGGCTCGCGTCAGGCGCTGCGGGTCGAGGTCCGGGCCGTCGAATTCGGCGTAGAGCTGTCCGTGATCGTCGTCGTCGGCCATGGGGCTATCGTCTCGTGCGGCCACCGGCGCCGTGCAGGCACCCCGACCCCCGGTCCGGCGGGCGTGTGCTAGTTCGCCAGCGCCTCACGCAGGCTGCGCGGGCGGATATCGGCCCAGTTCGCCTCGACGTAGGCCAGGCAGTCGGTGCGGGGCGCCGGGCCGACGGCGATCGTCCAGCCCGCGGGGACCTCGGCGAACGACGGCCACAGGCTGTGCTGCTCCTCGTCGTTGACCAGGACGTAGAAGGTGCCGTTCTCGTCATCGAACGGATTGGTGCTCATCGGTTCTCCTTCGCGTGGGGTGCGGGGCAGCCAGGTCGGAACCCAATACCCGGTCGGACAGCAGGCCCAGGCAGCTCAGGTTCGGGAACCCCGGTCCCTGATTGAGCCCGGACAGGTTGGGCAGGAACAACTTCGGCGTCAGGTGTTCGACGGATAGGTCGTGGCCGATGGATTCGGCGAGCCGCTCCCCCGTCATCGGGCCGCCGAGGCCCAGCTCGATCAGGTCCAGCGCGTCCTGGCTGAACAGCTCGGTGAACCACAGCGTGTCGGCGCCGGAGCCGTCGATGACCAGGTCGAAGCCGTGCACGGTCTCCGACGGCTCGCCGGCCCGATCGCTGTGCAGGGTCAGCCGGATCTGCTCGTCGCGGGCGACCGCATGCGCGACCCGGCCGCGCAGGTGCCGGATGCGGTCGTCGGCCAGCAGTGACTCCTGCACCCGCGCGGAGAACACCCCGCGGTCGGTGCGGGCGATGGCGTCGCGGCGTTCCGCCGAGGTCAGGCCGGCCCAGTGGGTCGGGTCGGAGAACAGGCTGTTCTCGAAGAATCCCTCGCCGCGGGTGAACAGGGTGACCTGCGGGGAGATAACGGTGATCGTCGAAACCCGGTGCGCGAAAAGCTCGTTGAGGATCGCTGCGGCGCTCTCCCCGCCGCCGATGACGACCACCCGTTCGGCGGTGATCCGCTCGTGCCCGGCGGCACGGTGCCAGAACTGGGCGATGGACAGCACCCGCGGGTTCCCCGGCAGGATGGACCGCTCGGCCTGGCCGGGGCCGGTGACCAGCACCCCGTCGGCGACGGTGCTGCTCGGGCCGTCCTCCCCGTCGACAGCCAGGGTCCAGCGCGACCCGTCGACGCCGAGGGCGGTGACCTCACCGGGCACCACGGTCATCTCGACCTGATCGGCCACCCAGTGCAGGTAGCGCGCCCAGTTGCGGTGCCGGGGTGCGGGCCGGCCGCGATCCACCCATTCGGCGAACTGCCCGGTGGCCACCAGGTACGCCTGCCAGCTATAGCGAAGCATCCGCTCGTCGACCTCGCTGTTGCGCCGCGGCACCAGCGACGAGCGGTACGGGAAGCCGATGTCCTTCTCCGGTCCGGTGCCCAGCCGGTGGTTGCCGTCGGTCCAGCCGCCGCTGGCCTGCCAGTTGGCGCCGACGGCGGTGCGTTCCACGCTGATCACCTCGGGCGTGGGGACGCCCATGGAGCGCAGTACCGCGGCCTTGGCCGCCACCGCGACGGCCTTCGGTCCGGCACCGATGATCGCCAGTGTCGCCGTCATGAGGCCACCTCCGCCAGTGCGTCCTGCCACAGTGACTGCAGCACCGTGATGTCCTCCGTGGTGAAAATTTCAGGCAGCCAACGCCATTGGGTGGCCAGCACCGGGTCGTCGCCACCGTCGGGGTCGAGCATGATGGCGGCGATGACGGTCAGTTCGTGGTAGACCGCCAGGTTCTGCTCGGGTACCAGGGAGACCCCGTTCAGCAGGCTGCGGTCCTGCATGGCGGCCCCGCCGCCGCCGATTTCGGTGCGGCCCAGGTAGTTCAGCATGAGTTGCGGATCTCGATGGGAGGCCAGCCGCTCGGCGGTGTCGGGCCGCAGATAGCGCAGCAGGGCGTAGTCGATGCCGTCTCCCGGGATCTGGGGAACCCCGGTGTCCTCGGGGACCCGGACCGGGTAGATGGCGCTGAGCAGGCCGAGGGTGTCGGCGGTGTCGGTGATTCCGTCCGGGTCGACGGCGGCGTCGGCGCGGCCGTGGGTTTCCAGGGCCAACAGCGGCGCCGGGGTCGACTGGTGTCGCCGGGTCCGCCACGCGGTGATCATCCGGGCGGCCGCGGCGGCGAGCAGTTCGGTGATCGGCCGATCGTCGGCCAGCAGGGCGGCGGTCAGGACGGGATCACTGATCGACACCGAGATCTGCAGGTCGGCGGCCCGGTCGGTGTCCGGCCGTACCGGGCGCGCACCGAGAACCGGGTCGGGGCCGCGTAATTGGGTCTCCCAGAACTCGCAGGTGTCCAGTGTCCGGGCCCGCTCGTGCAGCAGTTGCGACCAGCGCCGGTAGCCGGTCTGTTCACCCACCGGTGCGAGCGCCCGCCCGCACGCCAGGGTGTGCCAGTGGGCGTCCAACTCGCCGATGAGGATGCGCCAGGACGCCGGGTCCAGGGCCAGCACGTGGCCGGTGAGCACCAGCACGCCGGACTCGCCGGGCGCGTGCAGCCAGGCGGCCACCAGCAGCCGGCCCTGTTGCGGGTCAAGGCTTTCCACGGCGTCGGCCGTCTGCTGCCGGACCGCGGCGGCCAGGTCGCCGGCGATGATCACCTCGGTCAGCGTCACCGGGTCGGCGTCGGGAATCAGCGTCATCTCGGTCAGATCGAGCCGGCAGCGCAGCACCTCGTGCCCGGCCACCGCGGCGGCCAGCATGGCGCGCAGCTGTTCGCCGGTGACCCCGGCCGGCAGCCGGATCGCCTCGGTCTGGGCGAGCCGGCGCGGGTCACCGTGCCGGTAGAGCCAGTGCACATTCGGCAGCACCGGGATCGGCCCGCTGCCGGCGTCGGCGCCGAGGTCCGGGTGCACGGCCGCGTCGTCGACGGCGGCGGCCAGTTCCCGGATCGAGGCGCACTCCAGCATCAGGCGGGCGCGCAGTGCCAGCCCGCGGCGCCGCGCCGCCTGCACCACCGACAGCGCGACGATGCTGTCCAGGCCCAGGTCCAGCAGGTCCGCGGTGACGTCTACGGCGGGGACGTCGAGCAGCTCCGCCACCACCTCGGCCAGCACCGTCTCGGTCGGGGTTTCCGCGGCGGTCGCCACGGCCGCGTCGTCGGCGGTGTCCAGGGCGGCCAGCGCCCGGTCGTCGACCTTGTCGTTGGGCGTGAGCGGCAGGTCGTCGAGCACCTGGATGCGGTGCGGGATCAGATAGCGGGGCAATCGGTCCGACAGCCTGCGGCGCAGGGCGGTGACCGGAAGTTCGGCGCCGCCGGTGCCGACGTAGGCCATCAGCCGCGGTCCGGCGCGGTGTTCACGGACGACGACGTGCGCGGTCTTGACCTCCGGGTGGGCCAGCAAGACGGCGGCGACCTCGCCGGGTTCGACGCGGTAGCCGCGGATCTTGGTCTGGTCATCGCTGCGGCCCAGGTAGTGCAGGGACCCGTCCGGGGCGCGGCGCACCACGTCCCCGGTGCGGTACATCCGGTGACCGGAGTGCAGCGGGTCGGCGACGTAGCGGGCGGCGGTTTCACCCGGCCGACCGAGATAGCCGCGGGTCAGCTGGTCGCCGGACAGGTACAGCTCGCCGGCCGCACCGTCGGGCACCGGCCGCAGCCAGGAGTCGAGGATCTGGATTCCGGTGCCGGTGGTGGGGCGGCCGATGGTCGGCCGCAGGTGGCGGTCGATCTCGGCGACCACCGCCTCCACCGTCGTCTCGGTGGGTCCGTAACAGTTGTAGGCCGCCATGCTGGTGCGTTCGCACGCCTGGCGGATCGCGCGCCAGGTGGCCACGCCGATCGCCTCCCCGCCCAGCGCGAGGACGGCCAGGTCGACGTGCGTGAGCAGGCCGGCGTTGTGCAGCTGGGCGAACATCGACGGGGTGGTGTCGATCATGTCGATGCGGCGGGATTCGATGGCCTCGACGAGTCGTTCGGCGTCGCGGCGGATGTCGTCGCCGACGATGTGCACGCGGTGGCCGTCGAGCAGCCCGGCCAGCGGCTGCCAGGCCGCGTCGAAGGTGAACGACCAGGCGTGGGCGATGGTCAGCGGCCGGTCCAGCCGCGCCGCGGCGGGCCGCAGCACGTGGTCGGCGTGATCGGCGGCATAGGCCAGCAGGGCGCGGTGGGTTCCGATGACGCCCTTGGGTTTTCCGGTGGTGCCGGAGGTGAACACCGCGTAGGCGGCCCGGTCGGGGTGCACGACGGCGGGCCGGTAGCCCGGCGGGGGTTCGGCAGCCGGGATCGGCCAGTCTTCGTCGATGATGATGCGAGCGCCGGATTGGGCGAGGATGTCGGCGATACGTTCGGCGGGCATCTCCGGTTCCAGCGGGACGATCATGGCGCCGGCCTTGAGGACGGCGAGCATCGCGATCACGTAGCGGGATCCGCGGCTCAGCGAGATCGCCACCGGTTCCTCTGCGGTGACGCCGCGGGCCAGCAGGTCCGCGGCCGCCCGGTCGGCCGCGTGGTCCAGCTCGGCGTAGGTCAGCGTGCCGGCGGCGTCGGACAGCGCCACCCGGTCGGGGTATTCGGCGGCCACCGCGGCGAACCGGGTGTGCACCGAATCCCCCTCGGTGACCGAGGATTCGGTCGGTCCGGTGGGGGCGGTCTCGTCGTCGATCAGGGTGCTGACCTCGGCCAGCGGCCGGTCCCAGCAGCCGATCAGCCGCTGCACCAGCTCCAGCACCCGGCGGGCCAGGCCGGCCCGGGTCATCATGCCCAGCGCGCCGTCCAGGGACTCCACCAGCACGGTGAGTTCGTCGGCGACCAGATGCGCGGCGACGGTGACCGGGAAGTGCGCCAGGCTTTCCAGCGCGGCGGGTTTGAAGGTGGCGCCGTTGACGGTGAACTCCCCGCCGCCCACCAAGGCCCCGGGCGGGAAGTTCTCGTAGACGAGCAGGGTGTCGAACAGCTCGCCGATGCCGGCCACCCGGCGCAGGTCGGCGTGGGTGAGGTGACTGTGGTCGCGCAGTGCGGCGGCTTCGCGTTGCAGCCGAAGGCACTGCTGCCCAACGGTTTCGGCCGGGTCGAGGCGGACCCGAAGTGGCACGGTGTTGATGAACAGCCCGACCATCGTCTCCACCCCGGCGATCTCGCCGGGCCGGCCCGACACGGTGACCCCGAACACCACATCGCTGCGCCCGGTGCACGTGGACAGCAACCGGGCCCAGGCCAGCTGCACCAGGGTGTTGACGGTGACGCCGCGGCTCCGGGCGGCCTCGGTCAGCGCCCGGGTGGCCGCGGGGTCCAGCCGGACCTCGGCTGTGCCGGGCAGCCCCGGCGCGGGTTCCTCGGCGGTCAGCGCGGGGGTCAGCAGCGTCGGGTCGGACAGGCCGTCGAGGTGACGGCGCCACAGGTCCAGGCTCTGCTGGTCGTCGCGGTCGGCCAGCCAGCCGATGTAGTCGCGGTAGGGCCGGGGAGCGGGCGGCAGCGCGGCGGTGTCGCCGCCGGCGCGGTAGGTGGCGATGAGCTCCCCCACGAACAGCGGCAGCGACCATCCGTCGATCACGATGTGGTGCGCCACCACCGCGAGTCGCCAGTGGGCGTCCGGGAGTTCGATCAGCAGGAACCGGATGACCGGGCCGTTGCCGAGGTCGAACGGTGTGGCCCGTTCCTCGGCCTCCAGTCGCAGCGCCTCATCGCGGTCGGCGGCGGGCAGGTGCCGCCAGGGCAGCCGCACCTCGGCGGGGATCACCTGGACGGGTTTGCGCAGGTCGCCGCGGTAGAAGCTGGCCCGCAGGTTGGGGTGGCGGACCAGCATGGCGGTCGCGCAGTCGCGCAGCAGGTCGACGTCCAACGGGCCGTCGATATCGGCGGCCATCGCGATGGTGTACGGGTCGACGCGGCCGCCGTCCCCGTCGGCGAAGGCGGCCATCGAATACAGGCCGAGTTGCAGTGGGCTCAGCGCGATGACGTCCTCGATGGTCGCCCCGGCTGCGCTCACTCGGTACCGCCCCAGGATGCGGTGAGGGCGGCCAGCTCGTCCTCGGAGAGGCCCGAGACGCTCATCGGCGCGTGATGGGTGTCGGCGGGTTCCTCTGCGGGGTCGGCGTTTTCGGCGGCGGCGGCCAGATCGGTGAGCACCGGGTGCTCGAAGATCATCCGGGCGGTCACCGCCAGTCCGGCGTCGCGGGCGCGGGCGGCCAGCTGCACGGCGAGGATGCTGTCACCGCCGAGGGCGAAGAACTCGTCGTGCCGGCCGATCTCCTCGGTCTCCAGCAGTTCGCCGAGCAGGGCGGCCAGCCGTCGCTCGGTGTCGGTCGCCGGTTCCTCGAAGGTGTGCGTCGCCGCCGCTGTCCCGCCGGGCGCGGCCGTCGTGACCGGCTCGCCGAGGTACTCCAGGACCCCGTCGTCGGACCAGCGGGCCCGCTCCCCGGTGCGGTAGAGCCGCGATCCGGCCGGGGACCCGAACGGATTCGCCACGATCCGGGTCGCCGTCGAGGCGGGGGCCTCGCGGTGCCCGGCGGCCTGTACGCCGCCGACGTAGACGTCGCCGGCCACGCCGACCGGTACCGGGGCCAGGGTGCCGTCGAGGAGGTACACCGGCGCCACCGGGCCGCCGCTGAACTCGGTGAGGATCCGCTGCCGTTCGGCGGCGTCGTTGACGGCGACGTCGGCCAGCGCGGTGTCGGGGTCGGCGGCGAAGGCCGCGACGACGCGGGCCAGCCAGTCGGCGAAGCGTTGTACGGTGGCCCGCCGGTAGAGCTCGGGGCGGAACATGATGTGCCCGCGGTAGCCGTCCTCGCGAGAGAAGAAGGCCAGCGACAGGTCGGCGTGCGCGACGTCGAAAACCGGTTCCAGCGCGGTGAATACGGTGTCGCCGTCCGGGCCGGAGGCGAGTACCTGGCCGGTCGGGACCTGTTCGCGCACGTGCACGACGACCTGGAACAGCGGGTTGCGCGACAGGGTCCGCGTCGGGCTGACCGCGTCGACCACCTGGTCGAACGGCAGGTCCTGGTTTCCGTACGCGGACAGCGCCATATCGCGGGCGCGCACCAGGATCTCGCGCAGCGTGGGGTTTCCGCCCAGGTCGTTGCGCAGCGTCAGGATGTTGACGAAGAACCCGACCAGGTCGTCGAGTTCGGTTTCGCTGCGTCCGGCGACCGGCGTCCCGATGGGGATGTCGGTGCCGCTGCCGGCCTTGCTCAACACCACCGCGACGGCGGCCTGCAGCAGCATGAACTCGGTGGCGTTCTCGGCCCGGGCCAGCTCGGCCAACCGGTCCCGGGTCTGCGCATCGATGGTGAACTCGACGGTGTCGGCGGCTCCGCTGGGCATCGGGGGCCGCGGGAAGTCGGTGCGCAGTCCGGTCTCCTCGGGCAGCCCCGCCAGTTGGCCGCGCCAGTAGTCGCGTTGCGGTTCGGCGATGTCCCACGCCTCGCCGAGCAGTTCGGCCTGCCAGGCGCCGTAGTCGCCGTACTGCACCGGAAGCGGCGCCCAGTCGGGTCCGTGGCCGCCGGTGCGAGCCAGGTGGGCGGTGAGCAGATCGCGGAACAGCACCCCGGCCGACCAGTGGTCGCCGGCGATGTGGTGCACCAGCAGCGACACCACGTGTTCGTCGCCGGTGCTGAAGATCGCCGCGCGCACCGGCCATTCGTTCTCCAGGTCGAACGCGTAGCGGCGTTCGGCGTCGAGTTCGGCCAGCGCCCACACCACGTCGTCGCCGCGCACGGTGCGCACCGGCAGTCCGGCGGCGGGATGGACGATCTGGTGCGGGACACCGTCGATCTCGCGGTAGGTGGTGCGCAGGATGGCGTGCCGGTCCACCACATCGGCGATGGCGGCGGCCAGCGCGTCGACGTCGCAGGGCCCGGACAGGCGCGCCGCGAACGG
Source organism: Mycolicibacterium insubricum (assembly GCF_010731615.1). Lineage (NCBI taxonomy): Bacteria > Bacillati > Actinomycetota > Actinomycetes > Mycobacteriales > Mycobacteriaceae > Mycobacterium > Mycolicibacterium insubricum. The sequence continues at coordinate 3,482,533 of NZ_AP022618.1, forward strand.
GATGTTGCTGACCGCGCTGCGCCCCTCGATCCGGTAGGAGAACCAGCTGCGCAGCTGCGCCGACGACAGCGGGGGCGGGCCGTCGCCGGTGGCCGGGGCCAACCGGGGTCGCTGCGGGCCCGATGCCATCGCGCGGCTGTCGATGTGACGGGCGAGTTCCCCGACGGTGGGGTGCTCGAAGATGTCGCGGACTTCGATCTCCACCCCGCAGCCGGATCGCACGGCCGCGACCAGCCGGGTCGCCAGCAGCGAATGTCCGCCGAGGTCGAAGAAGGAGTCGTCGGCGCCGACGCGGTCGTGACCGAGCAGTTCGCCGAAGATCTCGGCCAGCCGGTATTGCGTGCTGTTCTCCGGTTCGCGGTATTCCGTGGCGGCGCTGATCTCCGGTTCCGGCAAAGCGTCCCGGTCGATCTTGCCGTGGTTGGTGAGCGGGATCTCCTCGAGTACGACGTACCCGGCGGGCACCATGTATTCCGGTAGCGCGGCGGCGACTCGGGCCCGAATCCGTTCCACCTCAACTGATTCGATCAGTTGGCCGGCCGCCGGGGTGAGGTAGCCGACCAGGCTGCGACCGAGCCGGTCGAGGTTGCGCACCAGCACGACGGCCTGGCCGACGCTCGGGTCGACGGAGATCGCGGCGGCGACGTCGCCGAGTTCGATGCGGAAGCCGCGGATCTTGACCTGCTCGTCGGCGCGGCCGACGAATTCGATGTCGCCGTCGGCGTTGCGCCGGGCCAGGTCACCGGAGCGGTACATCCGGGCGCCGGCCACGAACGGGTCGGCGACGAAGCGCTCCGCGGTCAGCCCGGGCCGGCGGTGGTAGCCGTGCGCGACATGGGTTCCGCCGATGTAGATCTCGCCGATCACCCCGACCGGCACCGGCGCCAGGTTGTCGTCGAGCAGATAGATGTTGGTGTTGATCTTGGGGGTGCCGATCGGCACGATGCCCGCGCCCTGCTTGCCCTCCACCTTGTAGCGGCTGGCGTTGATCACCGTTTCGGTGGGGCCGTAGAAGTTGTGCAGCATCGCGTCGAAGGTGGCGTGGAACCGGTCGGCGACCTCACCGGGCAGCGGTTCTCCGCCGATGGGCACGCGCTGTAGGGTGCGCCACTGGTTGACACCGGGCAGCGACAGGAACAGCCCGAGCAGCGACGGCACGAAGTGCATGGCGGTGATGCCCTCGTTGCGCAGCAGTTCGGTCAGGTAGCCGATGTCGGCCAATCCGCCGGGCTTGTGCACGACGACCCGCGCCCCGCAGGCCAGGGTCCCGAACACCTCGGCCAGCGAGATGTCGAAGCTGGGCGAGGCGACCTGCAGCATGCGGTCGCCGGCGCCGACGTTGTAGTCACCCTTGAACCAGACGAAGTATTCGGCGATCGGGCGGTGCGGCACCGGGACGCCCTTGGGGGTTCCGGTGGTGCCGGAGGTGTAGATCAGGTAGGCGGTGTTGTCCGGGGTCAGCGGCCGGATCCGGTCGGCGTCGGTGGGGTCGCCACTCGGCTGTCCGTCGAGGTCGCCGACGGGTTCCCGGATGACGAGTTTGGCGTCGCAGTCGGCCAGGATGAACTCCAGGCGCTCGGGCGGGTAGGTCGGGTCCACCGGCAGGTACACCGCACCGGACTTGGCCACGCCGAGTGCGGTGATCACCAGTTCCGGGGATTTGTCCAGCAGCACCGCCACCCGGTCCTCGGTGCCGATGCCCGCCGAGATCAGCCGGTGGGCGATCCGGTTGGCCTCCTCGTTGACCTCGCGGTAGGTGTAGTTGCGGCCCTCGTAGACCATGGCGACCGCGTCCGGGGTCCGGGCGACCTGCGCTTCGACCAGATCGGCCAGGGTGGCCGGTTCGGTGTCGAAATCCTCACCGCGGGAGACCTTGTCCAGCCAGTTGGCTTCCTCGGCGCCCAGCAAGTCGAGCCGGTACAGCGGTTCGTCGGGGCGGGCGAGTGCGTCGCCGAGCAGGATCACCAGGTGATCGAGCAGCTGGCGGGCCAGCGCCGGGGTGAGGATCTCGATGAGGTATTCGGCCTCGATCAGCACGCCGCCGTTTTCCGAGGCGTCGAATTCGGCCATCAGGCCCAGCGGCAATTGGGTGAGGTGGCCGCGCAGTTCGGCGCGCCGGCAGCCGATGCCCGGCGGGCAGAAGCCGCCGCCGTCGGGCTCGCGGAATCCGAAGCTAACCCGGGTCTGTCGTTCGGCGCCGTGGCGCCGGTCGACGTTGAGTTCGCGGACCACCCGGTCCAGGTTGACGCGCTGGTGGCTGAACGCACCGACCGCGACGTCGCGGGTGTGTTCCAGCATCTCCCGGAAGGTCATCGTCGGGGACGGCCGCAGCCGCATGGCGACGGTATTGCCGTAGTAGCCGATGGTGTCCTCGGTCTGCCCATCGCGGTTGAGAACGGGTGCGGCGACCAGGAAGTCGTCGCTGTGGGTGTAGCGGTGCATGAGCACGCCGAACGCCGCGAGCAGCGCCATGTACGGGGTGGCGCCCACGGTTCGGGCGAGCTCGGCCAGCGCCACCGCGGTGTGCGCGGGCAGCCGCACGTCGACGCGGCCCGAGCGCCAGCCGGTGGGCACCGCAGACCCGTTCGAGCCCGGAAGTTCCAGGGGCTCGGGCATATCCGCCATGACCGCCCGCCAGTACGCCAGATCCTCCTCGAGGGTTTCCGGGCCGGGTAGCGCGGCGGCGGGCGCCGGCGGCAGGTCTCCGTCGCGGTAGGCGCGGGTCAGGTCGGCGAAGAACACCCGCCAGGAGCCGTCGTCCCAGGCGATGTGATGGGCGACCAGCAGCAGTACGTGTTCGTCCGGGCCGATCCGCACCAGGGTGATGCGCAGGGGCGCGTCGGTGCCGAGATCGAAGGGGGCGGCGAACTCGCGCTGGGCGATGACCTCCAGGCGCAGCGCACGGGCCTGTTCGGAGAGCCCGGACAGGTCATGTTCGGTGAACGACGGGCACAGGTCGTCGTGCACGGTCGGCACCGGGTCGCCGTTCTCGTCGGCGCGGTAGGTGGTGCGCAGCACGGCGTGGCGCCAGGCCACGGTGGCGATCGCGCGGCGCAGCTGTGCCGGATCGAGCGGCCCGGTGATCCGGTAAGACACCGATACGTTGAGCAGGGCGCCGCTGGGATCGGCGTTGTGCACGAACCACATTCGCCGCTGGCCGTCGCTGGGCCCGTCGGGCGCGGCGGCCGTGGGCTGCGGCTGCCCGGTCAGACCGCGCTGGGCGAGCCGGCGGCGCAGCAGCTCCAGTCGCGGGTCCTCGATCCGGGCGGCTGTTTCGGTGGTATCAGTCACGCGAGGAATCCACTCTCTGTGCTCCTTCGGATGGTTGCCCGCCGTCCCCGGCGAGTTCGTCGATCAGTGCGCTGCCGGTCACCCCGCCCAGCAGGGTGGCCAGCGCGATCTTGCGGCCGGTGGCTCGTTGCAGGCGCTTGCGCAGGTCCAGTGCCAGCAACGAGTCGATGCCCAGGTCGAACAGCGACGCCTGCAGGTCGAGCTCGGCGGGCTCGGCGACGCGCAGCACGGCGGCCAGCTCGGTGCGTACCGCGGCGGGGATGTCCTGGATGTCACCACCGGGACTCGGCGCCCGGTCGTCCGGGTCGGGTTCGCGGTGTCCGGTACGCAGGTCGGTGTCGACGAACAGGCGCAGCCGCTGGCCGTCGATCGCCATCACCATCGGGTCGACGTCGAACTCGTGTAGGCAGGCCTCGATGGCGGCGTCCGGCGGCATCGGGCGCAGCCCGGAGCGGGCGATCTGGGCCCGCTCGGCGGCGTCGGCGATGCCGTCGACCGGCCACAGGCCCCAGCGGATGGAGGTGGCAGACTGGTTCTTGGCGCGCAGCTGGCCGGCCAGCACATCCAGCATGCGGTTGGCCGCCGGGTAGGCGGGATGCCCGCGCCCACCCCAGACGCCCGACACCGAGGAACACAGCACGATCCGGGCCTGCGGGCGCAGCGGCCAGTGCTCGGCCATCCGGGTCAGGCCGATCACCTTGGCGCCGAAAGTATCGGCGAATTCGGCTGGAGTCCACCCTGTTCCGGAGCCGAGGGTGGCCACCGCGGCGGTGTGCACCAGCAGGCTCGCCCCGGTTCCGCCGAATTCGGCGGCGGCTGCCCGCACCTGCTCGGGGTCGGTGATATCGCAGCGCACCGATGTCACGACGGTGCCGTGTCGTTCGGCCAGGCTGGCCGTCGCGGCGGGGTCGGCGCCGCGGCGGCTCAGCAGCAGGATGCGCCGCGCCCCCCGCGCCGCGAGGTAGCGGGCGAACTCCGTTGCGACGCCGCCGCTTCCGCCGGTGATGACGACGTCGTCGAGCAGACCGTCTCCGGTCGCCAGGGCGGGTGTCGGCGCGGCGTCGACCAGGGTGCGACGGTAGAGCACCGGGCCGGACCGTCCGGCGCGCAGCGCCGCCTCGCCGAGGTCGCTGAGCGCGACTGCCGCAGCAGCCTCGGCGGTGCGCGGGTCCAGCTCCCAGGACGGCAGGTCCAGGTGGCGGAACTGCTGGTCGGTGTGCTCGGAGCCGATGCTGCGGTGCATCGCGGCCATCGCCGCCTGGGCGGGCAGCGCCACCGGTTCCTGCGCGTCGACCTGCTCTCCGCCCACGGTCAGCAGCCGCACGTCGCGGCAGTGGGCTCCGATGCCGGATGCGTAGTCCAGCAGTCCGTGGCCGACCAGGGCGGTGAGTTCCTCGGCCGAGCGGGCGGCGTCGGGATGGTCCAGTTCGGGCGCCACCACCAGCAGCGTCTCGGCGTCGGCGGCGGGCACCGGCACCACCCCGAGGACCGCGGTCAGCGCGGCGATCAGTTGCCCGGCCAGCGGCGTCCGGGCGCCGGGGCCGACGACGGCGACGCGGCGCCGGGCCCCGGTGGCCGGTTCGGGCAGGGCCTGCTGTTCCCACCGTTCGACCGCGACGGTGAGTTCGACCGGGGTGGCGGCCGCGCGCGGGGCCAGCCAGTGGTGGTCGGTCTTCATCGGCGCGTTGGGGAATCCGGGCAGTAGCGGTTCGGTGCCCGAGAGGTAGTCGCGCCAGGGGTGCTCGGGGTCGGCCACGGCCGCCGCGCCGATCTGTCCGGCGAGTTCGTCCATCGGGTCGGTGTCGCGCCGCCCGGAACACAGGGTGAGCACCGTCTGGGGTGTGTCCTCGGTCAGCTCGTTGAGGGCCATCAGCAACGCCGGGTGCGCGGACAGTTCGACGAAGGTGCGCGCGCCCAGGTCGACGGCGGTGCGTACAGCCGCGTCGAAGCGCACCGCGGTGCGCAGGTTGTGTCGCCAGTAGCCGGCGAACTCGGTGTCCCCGGGTACGGCGGCGCCGGTGGCCGCGCCGATGAACGGGATGGCGGGGTGGGCAAAGCGCAGATCCGGCAGTCCGGCGGCCATGGCTTGCGCGGCGGAGTCCAGCCGGCTGGTGTGTGCGGGGAAATCCACCGCCAGTTCGCGGACGAACGTTCCCTCGGCGGCGACCCGGGCGGTCAGCGTCGCGATGGCGTCGCGGTCTCCGGAGACCACCACCGACGACGGTGAGTTGACCACGGAAAGTTCGAGCCAGCCGGGGGTTTCGGCGATCAGCGCCTCGGCGGCGTCGGGCGAGATGCCCAGGACCGCCATGCCGTAGCGGCCGGTGAAGCCTTCCACGGCGCCGGCGCGCGCGGTGATCGCGGCGACTGCCTCCGGCAGGGCGATGGCGCCGGCCAGATGCGCCGCGGCGATCTCGCCGAGGCTGTGGCCGACGGTCAGATGCGGTGCCAGGTGGTGGGATTCCCAGACCCGGGCCAGTGCGAGGGCGTGGATGAACTGGGCGCCCTGGATTTCCACCTGGGTGACCGGCGCCGTTCCGGCCTGCTCGGCGGTGAGCAGGTACCGCAGCGGGGACACCGCGCCGATGCCGGCGAAGGCGGCGGCGCACCGGTCGGCCTCGGCGCGGTAGGCGGCCAACCGCCGGTAGTGGGTCGCGCCCATTGCGGGCCACTGGCCACCCTGGCCGGGGAAGACGAAGGCCCGCGGCGCGGTGGCGCTCGCCGAGGACCGGGCCAGCAGCGGGTGCGCCGCGCCGTCGACGACGGCCCGCAGGCCGTCGGCGAGTTCGCCCGCGTCGGCGGCCCGCACCAGTGCGCGGTGCCGGCGCACCCGTCGGGTCCGCAGGACCGCGGCGGCGACGGCGGCGACGCCGGGGTCGCGATCCAGATAGCGCAGCAGCGCCGCGGCGTCTCTGGCGAGCAGGCTCTCGTCGTGGGCGGACAGCAGTACCGGGATCCGGCCGTCCGGGAACACCCGCGCGGCGGTCATGCGGCGGCTCCCCGGTCCGGCATGGCGAGGATCACGTGCGCGTTGGTGCCGCTCATGCCGAACGCCGAGACGGCCGCCACCCGCCGGCCCGCGGTGGCCGGCCAGTCGGTGAGTTCCCGGGCCAGGCGCAATCCGGTTTGCCGCCAGTCGATCTCGGTGCTGGGATCCTCGACGTACAGGGTCGGGGGGATCTGCCCGTGTTCGGCGGCGACGAGGACCTTGGCCATCCCGAGAGCGCCGGCGGCGGCCTGGGCGTGGCCGATGTTGGATTTGACCGAGCCGAGTACCGGACCGGTGCCGGGTTCGCCCGCGCCGTAGGTCTGCGCCAGGGAGCGCAGTTCGGTGCGGTCCCCCAGCCGGGTGCCGGTGCCGTGGCCTTCGATGACGTCGACGTCGCCGGGACCGAGGCCGGCCCGGTCCATGGCGCGGGCGAACAGTCGGGCCTGCGCGGACTCACTCGGTGCGGTCAGCCCGGGTGTGGTGCCGTCGGAGTTCAAGCCGCTGGCCAGCACCTCGGCCAGTACCGTGTGGCCGTCGCGCTCGGCCGTCGACCGTCGTTGCAGCAGGAACATGGCCGCGCCTTCGGCCCACACCGTCCCGCCGGGCTGTGCACTGTAGGGGCGGGCGCGTCCGTCCTCGGACAGGGCGTGCTGTTTGGCGAATTCGACGAAGTAGCCGGGTGATCCCATCACGGCGACCCCGCCGGTCAGGGCCAGGTCGCAGTCACCGTCTCGGACGGCGGTGACGGCGGTGTGGAAGGCGGTCAGCGACGACGAGCAGGAGGTGTCGACGGTGAGCGCCGGACCGGTCAGACCCAGCAGGTAGGCGATCCTCCCGGAGATCACACCGAGCGAGGTGCCGGTGAGCAGATGCCCGCTGTGCGGGGAGAATTCGGACATCGGCGGCCCGTACTCCAGCGCGGACGCCCCGACGTAGCAGCCGACGTCGCGGCCGGCCAGGTCGTCGGGGTTGATTCCGCCGTTCTCCACCGCGCGCCACGCCTGCCGCAGCGCCACCCGCTGCTGGGGGTCCATCGCGATCGCCTCACGCGGCGAGATGCCGAAGAAGGACGGGTCGAATTCGGTGGCACTGGACAGGAATCCGCCGAGATCGCTGATCGGGGTGTAGCCCTCCCGACACGATCCGGCGAGCAGTTCGGCCACCGGCCAGCCACGGTCGGCGGGGAACTGGACCAGCGCGCTGCGCCGCTCGGCCAGCAGCGCCCAGTACTGCTCGGGGGTGCCGACTCCCCCGGGTGCCTCCACCGCCATGCCGGTGATGACGACCGGGTCGGCTTCGGTGCTGCGGTCAGCCACGGCCGATCAGCTCCGCGACGGTGTCGGTGTGATCGTTGATGTAGAAGTGGCCGCCGTCGAACAGCGTGCAGGTGAAGGCGCCCGAGGTGTGAAACTCCCAGCCGCGCAGCATGTCCTCGCTGATCCGGTGGTCGTCTCGCCCGCCGAGGACGTGCACGTCGGCGTCGATGCGGGTGGTGCGGTCGCAGGAGTAACGGTTGAAGGCGCGGTAGTCGGCGCGCACGGCCATCAGCAGGAGTTCGACGAAATCCTCGTCGGCGAGCAATCGCGGGTCGGTGCCGTCCAGGTCGACCATGTCGGCGAGCACCTCGCGGTCGGTCAGCGGTGCCGGCGGGGAGCCGGCGACCGTCCACGGCGCCTGCCCGGCCGAACACCAGACCTCGGCGACCGGCACCCCGCGGCGTTGCGCGGCGCGGGCGAATTCGAAGGCCACCAGGGCACCCATGCAGTGGCCGAAGAGCCGCAGTCTGCCGGCCCGGCGCCAGTCACCGGCGGCGAACAGTTCCTCGGCGATCTCCTCGATGGACTCCGGTGCGGGATCGGCGAGCCGGTCGGCCCGCTGCGGGTACTGCATGACGAAGGTGTCGGCACCGGTGGCCGCCAGGGCGCCGGCCAGCGGGCGGTAGGCGGTCGCCGCGCCGCCGGCGTGCGGGAACAGCACGGTGGCCCCGGTTCCGGCATCGCCGGGGAAATGCTTGATCCACGGCTGGAGGGCAAGCGTGCGGGTGTTCATCGCGCCTCGGCTTCCAGTAGGGATTCGGCCTGGCTGCGGTCCATCCCGGCCACCTCCAGGTAGATCTCGGCGACCTGGGTGAGCCGGTCGCTGCCGGGTTCGCGCCCGGTCAGCAGTGCGGCCAGGCCGGCGACCGTGCGTGCGGCGAACACGTCGGCCACCATCAGGGTCGGGGTGTCCAACCAGTCGCGGATCCGCGCGATCAGCGCGGTGGCCAGCACGGAATCACCGCCGAGGGCGAAGAAGTCGTCGTCGGCGCCGACCCGCTCGAGGCCCAACAGGGTGGCGGTGATGTCGGCCAGCGCCGTTTCCAGCGGTGTCGCCGGTGCCCGTGATCCGGCCAGGGGTGCGGCTTCCCGTCGGCGCGCCTCGTCGACCAGCCGGGCCTCGGCGGTCTTGCGGTCGGTTTTGCCGGCGACGGTGTAGGGCATCGCCGCGACGGTGAGCACCAGGTCCGGAATCATGTGCGGCGGAACGAATCCGGCCATCGCCGCGGCCAGCTGCGGTTCGCCGAGTGTGTCGTCGTCGACGGCGACCAGCGCGCCGAGCTGGACGCCCGCGCGCCCGCCGGTGCACGGTAACACCACGGCCACCGCGCCGTGCACGCCGTCGATCCGATTCAGGGCTGCTTCTACTTCGCCGAGTTCCACCCGGTAGCCGCTGATCTTGACCCGGTGATCGGCGCGACCGACGAATTCCAGTGTCCCGTCGGGCAGATAGCGGACCAGGTCCCCGGTGCGGTACCAGGTCAGGCCGTCATGCTCGACGAATCGCTGTGCGGTGAGGTCGGGCCGGCCGCGGTAGCCGTCGGCGATGCCGCGTCCGCCGACCCACAGTTCGCCGGGCACCCAGTCCGGGCAGTCGGTGCCGTCGGCGGCGACCACCCGGCAGGCGTTGTTGGGCAACGGAATCCCGAACGGTACCGCCGACCAGCGCTCGGGCAGCTCACCCGGTTCGCAGATGGTGTTGTGGATCGCGGTTTCGGTGGCACCGCCCAGGCCCGCGGCGCGGACCCCGGGGGCTTGGCGGCGCAGCGCGCGGACCATGTCGGTGCGCACCCAGTCCCCGCCGGTGGGCACCGCCCGCACCGTGGACAACCTGCCCGAGCGGAGGGCAACCAGCATCTCCAGCCAACCGGTCAGCCAGTGCAGCACGGTGACCCGGTGTTCCTCGATCAGCCGGGCCCAGGTGTCCGGGTCACGGCGGTCGCCCTCGTCGACGACGACGAGGGCGCCACCGGCGGTCAGCATCCCGAAGACGTCCAGCACGGAGATGTCGCCGTCGAGGGTGGACAGCGCCAGTGCTCGATCGTCCGGACCGATGTCGAAGTGGGCGTTGATGAATTCCACGGTGTTCATCGCCGCGGCGTGGCTGACCTGGACGCCCTTGGGTTCCCCGGTCGAGCCGGAGGTGAACAGCACATAGGCCACAGCGGTGTCGTTACCGGGCAGCGGTGCGGGCAGCGGCCTGCGCGCGCCGCGGCGGATCGCCTCGGTGACGCTGATCACCGGCACGGGCAGATCCTCGATCGCGGGGCCGCCGACCAGCGCCGCGGCGACGGCCGCGGTGTCCAGGATGCGCCGGGCCCGGTCGACGGGTTGGTCGGTGCCGATCGGCAGGTACGCCGCACCGGCGGCGTGGATGCCCAGCACGGCCGGAATCTGTTGGACGCCTTTGGGTCCCAGTACAGCGACGACGTCGCCAGGTGCGACCCCGAGGTCGATGAGGGCGGCGGCAACGGCCAGCGCCTGCGCGGCGAGTTCGCGGTAGGTCAGTTGACCGCGGGAGTGATACACCCCGTCGGGGGGGTGGTACACCGCCGGCGCAGACGGCTGCTCGCCGGCCCGGCGGAAGAAGCCGTCATGCAGGCGTTCGCCGGACCGGGGCGCGAGAACGCTGTTGATCGCGGCGCGGCGCTGCTGCTGGTCGGCCGGCACGGCCGGCGGGTCGGCGGCCTCCCAGGCGCCGGGATCGCCGGCCAGCCGGTGCAGTTCGGCGATGTGATGTTCGAACATCGCGTCGATGACGCCCGGGCGGAACAGGTCTTCGCGGACGTCCCAGTTCACCAGGATGCCGCCGTTGAATTCGGTCACCTGGGCGTCCAGCAGCACCTGCGGGCCCTGGGAGATGATCCAGACCGGCTCGCCGAATTCGGTGACGACGTCGGCGGAGAACAGGTCGCCCAGGCCCAGGGCGCTGGTGAACACGACGGGCGCGTAGCTGGGTTTGCCGCGATGTCGGCCGAGGTCGCGCAGCACCTGCAGACCTGTGTAGCCGGAGTGCGCGGCCGCGGTGTGCAGGGTCTGCTGCACCGAGCGGGCACGGTCGAGGGCGGTTGTCGCGCCGTGCAGGTCGACGTCCAGCAGCAGCGAGGAGGTGAAGTCGCCGACCAGCGCGTCGACGTCGGGGTGGCGGGGTTGGCGGGCGAACATCGGCACGTTGAGCAGGAATCGCGGCCCGGTCGACCAGCGGGCCAGGGTGCCGGAGAAGGAGGCCGCCACCGCCATCGCCGGGGTGATGCCGTGGCGTTGGGCGGACGCGCACAGCGCGGTAGCGGTCTGCGGGTCCAGCCAGTGCCAGCGGCGGGTGCTGCGGCGCGGGTCGGCCGCCTCGGCCGGCGGGACCGTCGGCAGGCCCGGGGCGTCGGGCAACTCGGGGATGCGTTCGGCCCACCAGGTCCGGTCGGCGTCGGCCCTGGCGTCGGAGACGGTGGCCTCGCACCGGTATCGGCGGTAGCTGTAGCCGAGTTCGCCCAACTCCTCGCCACGGTAGAGCCGAGCCAGGTCGTCCATCAGGGTCCGGTAGCTGACCGCGTCGGCGGCCTGCATGTCCAGGTCGACGTGCAGCCTGGTGGTTCCGCCGGGCAGCAGGGTCAGGCTCAGCTGCAGCACCTCGCCGGTCAGCAGCTGGTGGGACTTCGCCTCCCGGGTGTGCTGCAGCCGGGCCGCCGCGTCGGCGTCGCCGAGCCCGCGCAGGTCGTCGACGGTGACCGGCAGGGCGCGCCGGCTGATGCACTGGGTGCCGTCGGGCAGGAACTCGACCCGCAGCATCGGGTGTCGCCGGGCCAGCGCATCGGCGGCGGCCCGCAGCCGGTCCGCGTCGATCCGGCCGCCGTCGAATTCGACGTAGAGGTGCCCGGCCACCCCGCCGAGTTCCTGGTTGTCGTTGCGCCCGACCCACATTGCGTGCTGCATGGGTGCCAGTGGGAAGGGCGCGTCTTCACCGTCGTCGGTGTGCGTATCCTCGGCGGGTGGGGTGACGGCTGCGGGCGCGCCCAGCAGCTGCGCCCAGCCGGTGATGGTGGGGTTGGCCGCCAGCGCGGCGAAGTCGACGTCGAAGCCCTCGCGGCGCCAGCGTCCCGATAGCGACATCATCCGGATGGAGTCCAGTCCGGCGGCGATCAGGTCGGCATCGAGGTCCAGCGTCTGCGGGTCGACGTCGAGCAGTTCGGCGACCAGGCGCCGTACGTCGGTCGGATCTGTCGCAGCGCGCACCACGATTAACCCTCCCAAAGCATGAATAGAGGCTATCCTAACTTTGAGAAGGCTACCCTAGGTAGTTGCGTTCAAAAACGCCCCCCCAAAACCCCTGCTCAGCTGGTGTTCTGCGCCCGGAGCGCGCGGATCGCCGCGATCGACTTGACGCAGGCGGCCAGCACCGGAGCGCCGATGACCATGCCCAGCAGCCCGGCGACGGTGCCGCCGATCATGGTCGCCAGCAGTACCGCCACCGGATGCAGCCGCAGTGAGGAGCCCAGCGCCCAGGAGTTGACCGCGCTCTGAATCGTGCCGTTGGAGATGATGAAGGTGATCCCGATGATCAGCGCCGCGCTCGGCCCGCCGGTGCCGAGCGCGATGAGCACGGCAAAGGCCCCGGTGATCCAGGCGCCCAGGAACGGGATGAAGGACAGGAAGAAGTACAAGATGAAGATCGGCACCGCCAGCGGGATGCCCAGCAGCACCAGCGGCACCATGAAGATCGGGGCGGTCACCACCGCGGTAATCGCGGTCCCCCGGAAATAGCCGCGCACCGATTCCCGTGACAGCGCCACCACCTCGGTGACCTCGGCCGGATCGAACCCGCCGGTGCGTGACAGCCAGGCCGGGAAGCGGTCCGCGTCGCGCAGCGTGAAGAACAGGAAGAACAGGGCGAAGAAGATGCCCATGAACAGCGACAGCGCGCCGTAGAACGTGCTGGCCACCGCGCCCACCACGCCCTCGGCCAGGCCGGCGGCGTGGCCCTCCAGCGCCACCCGGGCCCGGTCGAGGACGTCGGCCTCCAAGTCGAGGCTGCGCACCCAGTTCAGCAGCGAGCTCCAGCCGGCCATCAGCTGCCGATAGATTTCCGGCCACTGGGCCAGGAACCCGCGCACGACGACGGTGACGGTCACGGCGCCGACGACGACGGCCACCAGCAGCGCCAGCACCACCGACAGGGTCGGCGGGACGCGGAACCGCCGCAGCAACGCGGCCAGCGGTTCCAGCACGATGCCGAGCAGCACCGCGACCACCAGCGGCACCAGGATGCCGCTGACCGCGCTCAGGCCGAGGGCCACCACCACCGCCAGCGCGATGATGCCCAGCGCCGACCAGCTCGCCAGGCCGGCGCGGCGCAGCGGGCCCGACCATGCGTCACTGCTGTTCATCGGGTCACATCCTGCCCGACCGGCCCCGCCGGGGCGGGACCGCGCCCGGCACTCAGCCCAGAATGTCGCGAACCACCCCGTCGGCCAGCAGCCGGCCGCGGTCGGTGAGCACCAACCGGTCCCCGGCACGGGTCAACAGGCCGTCGGCCACCGCGGTCTCGGCGCGTGAGCGTTCCGCGCCGTCCAGCAGCGACACCGGCAGCCCGTCGCGCAGCCGCACCCGCAGCAGCACCTCCTCGACGTGCGCCTCCTGCGCGCCGAGTTCCTCGAAGCCGGCGACCGGCAGTGCACCGCCGTCCAGTGCTTCGGCGTAGGCGTTGGGGTGCTTGATGTTCCACCAGCGCAGCGCGCCGAGATGACCGTGCGCGCCGGGTCCGGCGCCCCACCACTGACCGCCGTTCCAATAGCCCAGGTTGTGCCGGCAGGCACCGCCGTCGCGGCTCCAGTTCGACACCTCGTACCAGTGCAGGCCGGCGCCGGACAACCGCGCGTCGAGCAGCTCGTAGCGGGCGGCCAGCACGTCGGAGTCGACGGCGGGCATCTCGCCGCGGCGAACCCGCCGGGCCAGGGCGGTGCCGTCCTCGACCACCAGCGCGTACGCCGAGACGTGGTCGACGCCGGTGGCCACGGCCGCATCGACCGAGCGGGCCAGGTCGTCGTCGGTCTCCCCCGGCGTGCCGTAGATCAGGTCCAGGTTGACGTGCTCGAACCCGGCGCGGCGGGCCTCCCGGGCGGCCTCGGGGGCCCGGCCGGCCGAGTGCACCCGGTCCAGCAGCGCCAGCACCCCGGGGGCACTGGACTGCATGCCCAGCGACACCCGGGTGTAGCCGGCGTCGAGGATCCCGGCGAAGAACTGCGGGGAGGTGGACTCGGGGTTGGCCTCGGTGGTCACCTCGGCGTCGCCGGCAAGGGTGAAGTTGGCCCGCACGGCATCCAGCGCGGCCGCCAGCCCGTCGGCCCCCAGCAGCGACGGGGTACCGCCGCCGACGAACACGGTGTCCACCCGCCGGGGGCCCCCCGGGGCCGTTGCCAGCAGGTTCGCTGCCAATTCCAGCTCCCTGCCCAGCCCCGCCAGCCAGCCCGCCGGCGTCGACCCCGCCGGGGTTTCCGCGGCACCGGCCAGCTCGGCCGGGGTGTAGGTGTTGAAATCGCAATATCCGCAGCGAGAGGCACAGAACGGCACGTGCAGGTAGATGCCGAACTGGCCGTCGGCGCGCACGGCGACGGGCGGCAGCACGGGCACGGTCACGGTGCGCAATTGTCCTCCAGTCCGCGCCCACCCCCTTCATGCGGTCTCCGGGGTGGGCGCGATTGGGCGAACCGGCGGCCCCCGTGGCAGAATGGCCAGGTGACCGCCGTAGCCCACCAGACGCCCTCCGTGTCGGTGACGCTGCCTCGGCACTTCGACCTCAAGCAAGCCCCGCACTGTCGCTGTCAGTCTTGATGTTGCGTTGATTTCGGAAGACCTGCCCGCCCCCGCATATTCAGCTGGCACCCGGATCCGCGCCCGCCGGGTCAGCCACCGGTCGTGAGCGAGTTCCGTACGCCGGCTCCTTGAAATCCAGAGGAGCACCGAATGACCGAGACGACCGAGCGTCCCGCCCGGGCCGCGAAAACCCGCGACGAGGGGCAGTGGGCGCTGGGCAGCCGGGACCCGCTGAACCACAACGAGGAGTTCAAACAGCTGGACGACGCGCTCAACGTCCGTGCCAGGATCCTCGACGAATACTCCAAGCAGGGGTTCGACTCGATCAGCATGGACGACCTGCGCGGCCGGTTCCGCTGGATGGGTCTCTACACCCAGCGCGCCGAGGGCTACGACGGCACCTTCACCGGCGACGACAACATGGATCTGCTTGAGGCCCCGTACTTCATGATGCGGGTGCGCACCGACGGCAAGGCGATGTCGGCGCGGGCGATTCGCACCCTCGGGCAGATCTCCATCGACTTCGCTCGCGACAGCGCCGACATCACCGACCGCGAGAACCTTCAGTACCACTGGCTGCGGATCGAGGACATTCCGGAGATCTGGCGGCGCCTGGACGAGGTCGGCCTGCAGACCATGGAGGCCTGCGGCGACTGCCCGCGCGGCATGCTCGGGTCGCCATTGGCCGGTGACTCACTGACCGAGGTGCTCGACCCGACCCCGGCGCTTCATGCGATCGAAGAGCGTTACATCGGCAGCCCGGAGTTCTCCAACCTGCCGCGAAAGTTCAAGACCGCGGTCTCTGGCCTGCAGGACGTCGCGCACGAGGTCAACGACGTGTCGTTCATCGGGGTGAACCACCCCGAGCACGGACCGGGTCTGGACCTATGGGTGGGCGGCGGCCTGTCGACAAACCCGATGCTCGCCCAGCGCCTCGGCGTATGGGTTCCGCTGGACGAGGTGGCGGACGTCTGGGCCGGTGTGATCGGCATCTTCCGCGACTACGGCTACCGCCGGCTGCGCTCCAAGGCGCGACTGAAGTTCCTGGTGAAGGACTGGGGTCCGGAAAAGTTCCGAGAGGTCCTGGAGACCGAGTACCTGCACCGCAAGCTGATCGACGGCCCGGCGCCCGAGCCCGTCGCGCACACCATCGACCACGTCGGGGTGCAGCGGACCAAGAACGGCCTCAACGCCGTCGGGCTGTCGGCAATCGCCGGCCGGGTCTCGGGTTCCATTCTCACCCAGGTGGCTGATCTGATGGAGGCGGCGGGTTCGGACCGCGCCCGGATGACGGCGTATCAGAAGCTGATCATCCTCGATGTGGCCGACGACAAGCTCGATGCGCTGCAGGCGGGCCTGGACGCGCTGGGTTTGCAGTCACGACCCTCACATTGGCGCAAGAACCTGCTGGCCTGCACCGGAATCGAGTACTGCAAGCTGTCCTTTGCCGACACCCGCGGCCGCGCCCAGTATCTGGTGCCGCAGCTGGAGGAACGCCTGGCCGATCTGAACGCCGCGCTGGAGGTTCCGGTCACCGTCGGGCTCAACGGCTGCCCCAACTCGTGCGCCCGAATCCAGGTGTCCGACATCGGTTTCAAGGCCCAGATGGTCGACGAGGGCAACGGGCCCGAGGAGGGCTTCCAGGTGCACCTGGGCGGCAGCCTCGGCCTGGACAGCGGCTTCGGCCGCAAGCTGCGTCAGCACAAAGTGCTGGCCACCGAGCTCGTCGACTACATCGAGCGGGTGGTCCGCAACTACGTGGAACAACGCGAGTCCGGTGAGCGTTTCGCCGTGTGGGCCGTGCGGGCCGACGAGGCGCTGCTGCGCTGACCGCCGGTTGCGATTCGCACGAGGGATGACGACCAGATGACCGTTGACACCAACAGCGCCGACACCGACCAGCTGCGCGAGATCGCCGAGCGCGGAGCCGCCGAACTCGACGGCGCGAGCGCCGAGGAACTGCTGCGCTGGACCGACGAGACGTTCGGTGGGTTCGTCGGCGCGGGCGGCCGCAGCGGCTACGTGGTGGCCTCCAATATGCAGGATGCGGTGCTGGTCGATCTGGCCGCCAAGGTCCGCCCCGGCGTCGACATCCTGTTCCTGGACACCGGCTATCACTTCGCCGAGACCATCGGCACCCGCGACGCGGTGGAAACCGTGTACGACGTGCACGTCCTCAACGTCACCCCGGAACTGACCGTCGCGCAACAGGACGAGCGGTACGGCAAGGACCTGTTCGCCCGGGACGCCGGTGCCTGCTGCGGCATGCGCAAGGTGGAACCGTTGAGCAGGTTCCTGCGCGGCTATTCGGCGTGGGTCACCGGGATCCGCCGGGTCGAGTCACCGACCCGGGCCAACGCCCCGCTGATCTCCTTCGACGAGGGTTTCGGCCTGGTCAAGATCAACCCGCTGGCCGCGTGGTCGGACGAACAGATGCAGGACTACATCGACGAGCACGGCATTCTGGTGAATACCCTTGTCGACGAGGGCTATCCGTCGATCGGCTGCGCCCCCTGCACGGCCAAGCCGGTGCCCGGCGCCGATCCGCGCAGCGGCCGGTGGGCGGGCCAGACCAAGACCGAATGCGGTCTGCACGTCTCGTGATACCCACCCTCATCCTGACCGCGCACGGCAGCGCCGATCCGCGGGCCGCGACGGTGACGCACGCCGTCGCCGGCCGGATCCGCCGGCTGCGCCCGGATCTGGCGGTGCGGGTCGCGTTCTGCGAGAAGCACGGACCCAACCTCGCCGAGGTGCTGTCCGGCCTCGACGGTCCCGCGGTGGTGACCCCGCTGCTGCTCGCCGACGCCTACCACGCCCGGGTGGACATTCCCGCGATGATCGCCGCGTCCGGCGCCACCGGTGTCCGCCAGGCCCCGGTGCTGGGTGCGGATCCGGCGCTGCTGGCCGTGTTCCGCCAGCGCCTCACCGAAACGGGCGTGTCCCGCCACGACGGTGACGTCGGGGTGATCGTCGCGGCGGTCGGTTCCTCGGATCCGGCCGCCAACGCCGTCACCGCCCGGGTCGCCGCCACACTCGGTGCCGGAACCCATTGGGCCGGAGCCACTCTCGGATTGGCCACCCGACCGCACCCGAGCCTCGCCGACGCCGCGCTGCGCCTGCGCGCCGCCGGTGCGACCCGGCTGGTCATCGCCCCGTGGTTCCTGGCGCCCGGTGTGATCACCGACCGAGTCGCCGAATACGCTCGCGCCCACCAGATTCCGATGACCGAGCCGCTGGGCTCGCACAACCTGGTGGCCGCGACCGTGCTGGACCGCTACGAGATGACGGTCTCGGGCACCTTGGCCGCCTGAACCTCACCGGCGATCGGCGGGATCCGGGTGGCGCGCACGTAGACGGTCTCCCCCGCCTCGATGCGCAGCGCCTCGGCGTCACCGCGGGTGATCTGCGCGAGGAACGGGGCACCGGTCAGCGCGCTGGTCAACTCGACGCGCACCTCGAAGCCCAGGTACACCACCCGGTCGACGACAGCCCGGGTCACCCCGGCGCTCTCGGCGGTGCCGTCGCCGGCGGCGATCGCCAACTCCGGGTTGCGTCCGACGCGAATGTCGTGCGGGCGCACCAACACACCGTTGAGCGACGAGACCGTTCCCAGGAACCCCATCACGAAGGCGTTGGCGGGCGAGTCGTAGACCTCGGTCGGCGACCCGACCTGTTCGACCCGGCCCTTGTTCAGCACGGCGATCCGGTCGGCGACGTCGAGCGCCTCGGCCTGGTCGTGGGTGACCAGCACCGTGGTGACGTGCACCTCGTCGTGCAGGCGGCGCAACCATACCCGCAGATCGTCGCGGACCTTCGCGTCCAGGGCGCCGAACGGTTCGTCGAGCAGCAGCACCTCGGGGTCGACGGCCAGCGCGCGGGCCAGTGCCATGCGCTGGCGCTGACCACCGGAGAGCTGGCTCGGGTAGCGGTTCTGAAAACCGGCCAGCCCCACCACCTCCAGCAGGTTGTCCACCTTCTCGTTGATCTCGGCCTTGGGGCGTTTGCGGATTTTCGGTCCGAAGGCCACGTTGTCGCGCACCGTCAGGTGTTTGAACGCGGCGTAGTGCTGGAAGACGAAGCCGATACCGCGCTTCTGCGGCGGCACCCCGGTGACGTCGCGGCCGTTGATGGTGACGGTTCCCGAATCCGGGTGATCCAGGCCGGCGATGGCGCGCAGCAGCGTCGACTTGCCGGAGCCGCTGGGCCCCAGCAGTGCGGTCAGCGAGCCCTTCGGCACCACGAAGTCGACGTTGTCGAGGGCGGCGAAGTCGCCGTAGTGCTTGTTCGCGCCGGCGACGGTGATCGCGTTCACCGCGTCGGTCACCGGGCCGCCATCGGCGGGCATGCTGTGCTTGGACATGAATGTTCTCCTTGGCCAGGTTTATTGTGCGGCGTTGTTGCGGCGGGCGTCGAGGATTATCTGCACGACGAGCACCAGCACGGCGGTGGCCATCAGCAGTGTCGACAGCGCGTACGCGCCGTATTCGTTGCCGCGGTTGTAGCGGTCGGCGACCAGCAGGGTCAGCGTCTGGGACTGTCCCGGCAGGTTCGACGACACCATGATCACCGCACCGAACTCGCCGAGGGTTCGGGCGATGGTCAGCACGACGCCGTAGGTGAGTCCCCACCGGATCGACGGGAGGGTGATCCGCCAGAAGGTCTGCCACCAGGTGGCGCCGAGGGTGGAGGCGGCTTCCTCCTGGTCGGTGCCCAGTTCGTGCAGCAGCGGTTCGACCTCCCGGATCACGAACGGCACGGTCACGAAGATCGACGCCAGCACGATGCCGGGCAGGCCGAAAATGATCTTGATGCCGAAGTCGTTCTCCACGAAGCCCAGCAGCCCCGAGGAACCCCACAGCAGGATCAGGGCGACGCCGACGACCACCGGCGACACGGCGAACGGCAGGTCGATGACGGCCTGCAGTGCGCCTTTGCCGCGGAACTTGTTGCGCGCCAACACCAGTGCGGTGGGCACCCCGAACACCACGTTCAGCGGCACCACGATGGCCACCACCAGCAGGGTCAGCTGCAGCGCCGAGATGGCCGCCGGGGTGGTGATCCAGTCCCAGAACTGGCCCAGGCCGGGCTCAAAGGTGCGATACAGGATCAGCCCGACCGGCACCGCGACCAGCACACCGATGTAGGCCAGTGCGGTATAGCGCAGCAGGTACCGGACGGCGGGCGACAGGGTCATGAGCTGAGCTCCTCACGCCGCGCGGCGCGGGAGCCGAGCAGCCGCAGAACGAAGAGGACGGCGAACGAGAGCGACAGCAGCACAATGGAGATCGCTGCGGCACCGGTCCGGTCGTCGTTCTCGATCAGGGTCCGAATCCACTGCGAGGACACCTCGGTCTCCCCCGGGATGGCACCGCCGATGAGCACCACCGAGCCGTATTCGCCGATGGCCCGGGAGAACGCCAGTCCGGCGCCGGACAGCAGCGACGGCAGCAGCGCGGGCAGTATCACCTTGACGAAGATGATCCGGCCGTTGGCGCCCAGGGACGCCGCGGCCTGTTCCACCTCGGTGTCCAGTTCGATGAGCACTGGCTGCACCGAGCGGACGACGAATGGCAGCGTCACGAACAGCAGTGCCACCCCGATGCCCCACCGGGTGTGCTGCCAGTGCAGCCCGACCGGGCTGCCCGGCCCGTACAGCGCCAGCATCACCAGGCTCGCGACGATGGTGGGCAGGGCGAACGGCAGGTCGATGACGGCGTCGACGATGCGCTTGCCGGGGAAGTCGTCGCGGGTGAGCACCCAGGCGACCAGCAGGCCGAACACCGCGTTGACCAGCGCCACGCCGAACGAGATGGTCAGCGTGACCCGGAAGGACTCCAGTGCGGCGTTGGAGGTGATCGCGGCCCAGAAGCCGCTCCACCCGCCCTTGGCGGACTGCCACAGGATCGCCGCCAGCGGCAGCAGCACGATCACCGACAGCCACAGGGTGGCCGCGCCGACCCGCAGCGACAGTCCCCCTCGGTGCACCGCCCGGGCGGCCACCGGGGGCGGCGGGGCGGTGTCGGTCTCGGTGATGGTCATCCCGTCGCCTTCTTGTAGATCGCGGTGATGGAGCCGTTCTCCTTGTCGAACAGCGCCGAGTCGACGACCTTCCAGCCGCCCAGGTCCGCAATGGTCCACAGTTTCGCCGGGGCCGGGAAGTCGTCGGCGAACTCCGCGGCCACCGCCGGGTCGACCGGGCGGAAGCCCGACTGGGCCCACAGCCGCTGACCGGCCGTCGTGTAGAGGAAGTTGTTCAGCGCCACCGCCTGCTTCTGGTGGGCGCTGTTGCTGGTCACGGCGACCGGGTTGTCGATCTTGAACGTGTCGGCGGGCACCACGTAGTCGATGGCGTCGCCCCGGCGCTTGGTGTTGATGGCCTCGTTTTCGTAGCTGATCAGCACGTCACCGGTGCCGCGCAGGAACACGTCGGTGGCCTCCCGGCCGGAGCCCGGGCGGGTCCGGACGTGGCCGTTGACCAGCTCGTTGATGTAGGCCAGTCCGGCCGCCGGGTCCGCGCCCCCGGCGCTCTTGGCGGCATACGGCGCCAGCAGGTTCCACTTGGCCGAACCGGAGCTCAGCGGGCTGGGGGTGACCACCTCGATACCCGGCGCCAGCAGGTCGTCCCAGGAGTGGATGTTCTTCGGGTTGCCGGGGCGGACCACCAGCGCGACCACCGAGCCGAACGGGATGCCGTGGGTGACCCCGGAGTCCCAGTCCGCGGCGACCTTGCCGGCCTTCACCAGCCGGGTGATGTCGGGTTCGACGGAGAAGTTGACGATGTCGGCATTCTTGCCGTCGACGACCGAGCGGGACTGGTCCCCGGATGCGCCGTAGGAGGTGGTCACGCCGACATCCGCGCCGTCCGGGGTGGCCGTGAACGCCGGGATGATCACGCTCCACCCCGGTTCGGGGACGGCGTAGGCGACCAGCGTCAAGGTAGTCGCCGCGTTGCCGGACCGGTCGCCGGGAACGTCGCTGGCGCCGCCACCGCACCCGGTCAGCACCGCCAGCGTCGCGGTCAGCGCGACCGCCGGGCGCCATCGCCATCGGGATCGGGATGTGTTCATGAAAGACAGCCTTCCGGGGAACTCAACGGGGAACAAGCGGATCCCGCGAGCACGGAAGAGTGACGCCGCAACAGCACGGCGGATCCAGCTCCGCCGACACCCCCAGACCGTGCACGGGTCAGGTTCAGCGACAACAACACGAATCGGCGACGGTGAACCCGTCCACAACGGTCAGGGCCGACTGCCCCGCCCCGTGTCCCGCCGATTTCATGGGCCGAACAGTAGCAGAACCCCTCGTCGTGCGCGCGCCGAGCGGGCGCCGGGCTACCGGTTGAGCAGCCACACGACGATGACCAGCGCCAGCAGCAGCATCAGCGCCAGCGTCACCCGGGACCGGGGCATCCCGCTCATCGGTGGTCCATCCGGCGTTTGTAGGTCAGGCGCGCCACCCGCAGGCCGCGCAGCAGGTAGCCCAGCGCGGCGTCCCCGGCGACCGCCAGGCCCCAGGCGAGCAGCAGCGCCACCGGCATCACGATGACCACCTGCAGGATGAAAGGCAGGCCGGTCAGCCACAGCTCGACCCCGTCCCACCAGCTCAAAATCGCGTTCATCGGGTTCCAGCCTACGGTCCGGCGGTCTCAGCGCTAGACGGCACCCGCGCGACGGCCGATCATGTGAGCATGACCTCCGATGACAACTCGCCGGCACCGCTGCGCAACGCGTTCCCGCCGATCGCCGACTACGGGTTCCTCTCGGATTGCGAGAACACCTGCCTGGTGTCGGCGGCGGGGGCGGTGGAGTGGTTGTGCATCCCGCGGCCGGACTCGCCGAGTGTGTTCGGCGCCATCCTGGACCGCGGCGCCGGGCACTTCCGGCTGGCGCCGTACGGGGTGTCGGTGCCCTCGGCGCGGCGCTATCTGCCCGGCAGCCTGATCCTGGAGACCACCTGGCAGACCCACACCGGCTGGCTGATCGTGCGTGAGGCGCTGGTGATGGGGCCCTGGCACGACCTGGAGGCCCGGTCCCGCACCCACCGGCGCACCCCGATGGACTGGGACGCCGAGCACATCCTGCTGCGCACCGTGCGCTGCGTGTCGGGCACCGTCGAGCTGACCATGACCTGTCAGCCGGCGTTCGACTACCACCGGGTCCGGGCGGCCTGGGAGTACTCCGGACCGGCCTACGGGGAGGCGACCGCCCGCGCAGTCACCGACGCCGACGCCCATCCGGCGCTGCGGCTGACCACCAGCCTGCGCCTGGGGCTGGAGGGCAACACCGCCCGGGCCCGCACCCGGCTGTCCGAGGGTGAGACCGCGTTCGTCGCGCTGAGCTGGTCCAAGCACCCGCAACCGCGCACTTTCGACGAGGCGGCCAAGAAGATGTGGACCACCAGCGAGTGTTGGCGGCAATGGATCAACATCGGGGATTTCCCGGATCACCCGTGGCGGTCCTATCTGCAGCGCAGTGCGCTGACGCTGAAGGGCCTGACCTATTCGCCGACCGGCGCGCTGCTGGCCGCCAGCACCACCTCACTACCGGAAACCCCGCAGGGCGAACGGAACTGGGACTACCGGTACGCCTGGGTCCGGGACTCGACCTTCGCGCTGTGGGGCCTCTACACCCTCGGGCTCGACCGGGAGGCCGACGACTTCTTCGCGTTCATGGCCGACGTGTCCGGCGCCAACAACGGCGAGCGGCACCCGCTGCAGGTCATGTACGGCGTCGGCGGCGAACGCAGCCTGCCGGAATCTGAGCTGCACCACCTGTCCGGCTACGACGACGCACGTCCGGTCCGCATCGGCAACGGCGCCTTCGACCAGGTGCAGCACGACATCTGGGGCACCATGCTCGATTCGGTGTACCTGCACACCAAGTCCCGCGACCAGGTCCCGGACAACCTGTGGCCGGTGCTCAAAGAACAGGTCGAGGAGGCCGTGAAGCACTGGCGCCAGCCCGACCGCGGGATCTGGGAGGTCCGCGGCGAGCCGCAGCACTTCACCTCCAGCAAGATCATGTGCTGGGTGGCGCTGGACCGCGGCGCCAAACTCGCCGGACGCCAGGGCGAGAAGAGCTACGCCCAGCAGTGGTCGGCCATCGCCGAGGAGATCAAGGACGACATCCTGACGCACGGGGTGGACTCCCGCGGGGTGCTCACCCAGCGCTACGGCGACGACGCGCTGGACGCCTCGCTGCTGCTGGCCGTGCTGACCCGCTTCCTGCCACCCGACGATCCGCGCATCCGGGCGACCGTGCTGGCCATCGCCGACGAACTGACCGAGGAAGGCCTGGTGCTGCGCTATCGCACCGACGAGACCGACGACGGCCTGTCCGGCGAGGAGGGCACCTTCACCATCTGCTCGTTCTGGCTGGTGTCGGCGCTGGTGGAGATCGGCGAACTGCACCGGGCGCGGCATCTGTGCGAGCGGCTACTGAGCTTCGCCAGCCCGCTGCACCTGTACGCCGAGGAGATCGAGCCCCGCACCGGCCGGCACCTGGGCAACTTCCCGCAGGCGTTCACCCACCTGGCGCTGATCAACGCCGTCGTGCACGTCATCCGCGCCGAGGAGAACTGCAGCGCCGACGCCGCCGGGATGTTCCAGC
Source organism: Mycolicibacterium insubricum (assembly GCF_010731615.1). Lineage (NCBI taxonomy): Bacteria > Bacillati > Actinomycetota > Actinomycetes > Mycobacteriales > Mycobacteriaceae > Mycobacterium > Mycolicibacterium insubricum. The sequence goes on from NZ_AP022618.1 coordinate 3,506,544, forward strand.
CCGCACACGGCCCGGTCTGACGCCGGGGTGTTCACCAGGCGAGGTCGAACTCGACCACCGACTGGGTGGGCACCACCAGCGCGACCGGAGTGAACCGCTGCGAATTCTCTTCGCGCGCAACGCCGGTCAGCACCCGCCCGCCGTGCCCGTCGCTGCGCCCGGGCACCTTCATGGTCAGCGTCACCGACCTCCTCGCGCGGGCGTGCGCCCCCAGACTCAGGTAGAAGGCGGCGCCGGGCTCCAGCGGTCCGTCGATCACCGTCCCGGTGGCATCGACCACCTGCGCGCCGTCGCCGGCCAGCGCGGCGGCCGAGCCGGCGCACAGTCGGAACGGCCCGATCACCGCATCGTCCTGCGTGACGAGGACCCCGGCCGCGCCGACGGCGGGCGCGGCGCTGTGGGCGCGGGCCCATCGTGCACCCTCGATCAGGTAGCGGTAGGCGTGCACGATGCGCGGTGAGTTGCGGTACACCGCGCAGCCGGCCAGCGAGAAGGCCGTCTCGCCGATGGTGGCCGGCCCGTCGACGGTCAACCGATAGTGCCGGTGCCCGCGGCGGGTATGCCCGTGGCCGTGCGACACCGTTGCACCAACGCCCAGTGGCTTGTGGTGCTCGCCGGAACCGGCGGTCAGCGCCGAGGCCGCGACCTCGTCCCAGCGCTGTCCGTCGACCGACTTGTGCAGCCGCACCGTGACCGGGCCGGATCCGGCGATGTCCACGGTGTAGCCGTCGAGTTCGATGTCGTCGGCGAATTCGACGGTCACGCCGCGCTCGTCGTGCACGACGCGGTCGGGCCGGTTGCGCGGGCGGGTGTCCAGCGCCAGCCCGTTGGTGAAGTGCCAGATCGCCGCCTGGGTGGCGGCGATGGCCTCGTGCTCGCCGATGTGCCCGGCGCCCAGCGGGTATCCGGCGTCTCGCAGTCGTCGGCTCAGTTCCGCGGCGCGCAACGTCGGGAAGGAGTTCCGCAGGATCCAGTCGATCTCCACCTCGAACGAGCGGGCCCGCGCATTCGGCAGGGCGGCAAAGGACTCCACGTCGTAGCGCGACGGCCGCAGCGGCGCGACGCCGGTGAAGTCCAGCGAGTAGGCCTCCACCCCGGGGTTGAGCCGGATCAGGTCGGTGCGGGCGAATGTACCGTCGGTGAACACGATTCGGTCGACGGTGTGCGAGTAGGTGCCGCCGTGATAGCGCGTCAGCCGGGACAGTTCGATCGCCGGGCGCGGCTGGATCCGGCGACGCACGACGACGGGACGCGCGGCGGGCAGCAGGCGCCCGGCGGCTATGGGTAGGGAGGTCATGGCTGGTTGTCGGCTTTCGCATACTGAGGCGGCGCGCTCGGGATCACACCGCCGGATTCAGGGCGGATCCACGACGCAGGACGGAGGCGTCAGATACAGCGACAACAACGCACGGCGAAGCATCGCGACATGGCGATGCGCTGCGGTGCGTCAGACATGGGCCCGAGCATACGGCACCGTCGGCAGCTGCGCCAAGCAAGGCGACCTGTCAAAAAGCCGGCCTGCTCCCCGGCGGTTGCCAGGTTCAATTCAGCCTGCGCGCAATTCGTGCACCCGGGCACACCGGGGCGCATCATGGACCCGGCAAGCCACGTGCCAGGCGATGACACGTGGCTTCAGTCCATATTTCGATCACTCCCGTCGTGGAAAGAGGAACGTCGATGACATCGGCCCAGAACGAATCCCAGGCACTCGGCGACCTCGCCGCACGGCAGCTTGCCAATGCCACCAAGACCGTCCCCCAGCTGTCCACGATCACTCCGCGGTGGCTGCTGCACCTGCTGAGCTGGGTGCCCGTCGAGGCCGGCATCTACCGGGTGAACCGGGTGGTCAACCCCGAGCGGGTCGCCATCCACACCGAGGAGGGCGCGGGCACCTCCGAGCCGCTGCCGCAGACGTTCGTCGATTACCAGACCAGCCCGCGCGAGTACACGCTGCGCGCCATCTCCACCCTGCTGGACGTGCACACCCGAGTCTCGGACCTGTACTCCAGCCCGCACGATCAGATCGCCCAACAGCTGCGGCTGACCATCGAGACGATCAAGGAACGCCAGGAGTCCGAGCTGATCAACAACCCGGAGTACGGGCTGCTGGCGCAGGTCACCCCGGAGCAGACCATCAAGCCGCGCACCGGCGTCCCGACGCCCGACGACCTGGATTCGCTGCTGACCAAGGTGTGGAAGACGCCCGGCTTCTTCCTCACCCACCCGCTCGGTGTCGCCGCGTTCGGCCGCGAGGCCACCCGGCGCGGTGTGCCGCCGGTCGTGGTCAACCTGTTCGGGGCGCAGTTCATCACCTGGCGCGGCATCCCGATCATCCCCAGCGACAAGGTGCCGGTGCAGGACTCCAAGACCAAGTTCATCCTGATCCGTACCGGCGAGGAGCGCCAGGGCGTGGTCGGGCTGTTCCAGCCGGGCCTGGTCGGCGAGCAAGCCCCGGGGTTGTCGGTCCGCTTCACCGGGATCAACCGGTCGGCGATCGCCTCCTACCTGGTAACGCTGTACAACTCGCTCGCGGTGCTCACCGAGGATTCGCTCGCCGTGCTCGACGGCGTCTCGGTGGACAAGTTCCATGAGTACAAGTAACGAGCCGGCCGGGGTCCCGACCGCCGAGGAGATCGCCGCGCTGGCCGGTCAGATGTACTCGTCGGGTGTACGGCCCGGCCCGGACACGCCGCCGCAGCTGGTTCCGGTGGCACCGCGGGGCAGCGCACCGGCCGATCCGCTGCTGCCCGACCTGACGGCCTTCGCGGTGCCCTCGGGCCTGGTCCCGACGGTGCCCGGGGTGCTGGCCGGGGCCCGGCCCACCGCACCGGTCGCCCCGCGGGGCTCGGCGCCTGCGTGGCCGGACTCGGCACCGAGCGTGCCGAGTGGGATCTGGTCACCGGCGCAGCCGCAGACTTCGGGCAACGAGGCCGACTATTACTTCCTGTCCGGGCCCTCGGCCCGGCCGGGGGTGCTGGCCCCGGCTCCCGACGTCCCGGATTCGCACGAGGTCTTCGATGTGCACGCGCTGCGGGCCGATTTCCCGATTCTGGGAGAGACGGTCAACGGCCGGCCGCTGATCTGGTTCGACAATGCGGCGACCACCCAGAAGCCGCAGGCGGTCATCGACCGACTGGCGCACTTCTACGCGCACGAGAACTCCAACATCCACCGGGCGGCGCACGAGCTGGCCGCCCGGGCCACCGACGCGTACGAGGATGCCCGGGAGACGGTGCGCCGGTTCATCAACGCACCGCGGGCCGAAGACATCGTGTTCGTCCGGGGCACCACCGAGGCGATCAACCTGGTCGCCTACGCATGGGGCGGCAAGAACCTCGGCCCCGGTGACGAGATCGTCCTCACCCACCTGGAGCACCACGCGAACATCGTTCCGTGGCAGTTCGTCGCCCGCCAGACCGGTGCGGTGATCAAGGTCGCCCCGGTCGACGACGCGGGGAACCTGCTGCTGGCGGATTTCGAGCGGCTGCTGGGTCCGCGGACGAAGCTGGTGGCGGCCACCCACGTGTCGAACGCCCTGGGCACCGTCACCCCGGTGCACGAGATCGTCGAGCTCGGCCACCGCTACGGCGCCCGGGTGCTGATCGACGGGGCACAGTCGATCCCGCACATCCCGATCGACGTGGCATCGCTGGGCGCGGATTTCTTCGTGTTCTCCGGGCACAAGATCTTCGGGCCCACTGGCATCGGGGCGCTGTACGCCACCGAGGACGCGCTGGCCGAGACCCCGCCGTGGCAGGGCGGCGGGAACATGATCACCGACGTCACCTTCGAGCGGTCGCTGTTCGCACCGCCCCCGGGCCGGTTCGAGGCAGGCACCGGGAACATCGCCGACGCAGTCGGGCTGGCCGAGGCGCTGCGCTATGTGGAGAAGGTCGGCATCGAGCGGATCAACGCCTATGAGCATGCGCTGCTGGACTACGCCACGCCGCTGCTGGCCGACATCCCCGGGGTACGGCTGGTCGGCACCGCCGACGAGAAGGCCAGCGTGCTGTCGTTCGTGCTGGCCGGCCACGAGCCGTTGGAGGTCGGCAAGGCCCTGAACGCCGAGGGTATTGCGGTGCGCGCCGGGCATCACTGCGCCCAGCCGATTCTGCGCCGGCTCGGTTTGGAGGCAACGGTGCGCCCGTCGTTCGCCTTCTACAACACCTTCGACGAGATCGACGTGTTCATCGCCGCGGTGCGGCGGATCGCGGCCGACGGCTGACTCGGCGGCGGCTGCGGGGCACCCGCCCCGCGGCCGCCGTCGGGGACTGTGGTGCAGTAGTCAGAGGGATTGCCTCGCGGAAGGGATGAAGGGCTGATGAGCAAGATTTACGACAACGTCACCGAGTTGGTCGGACGCACCCCCCTGGTACGGCTGAACCGGCTCACCGAGGAACTCGGCGCCCAGGTCGTTGTCAAACTCGAGTTCTACAACCCCGCCAACAGCGTCAAGGACCGCATCGGAGTGTCCATCATCGACGCCGCCGAACGCGTCGGCGCGCTGCGTCCGGGCGGCACCATCGTGGAGGCGACCAGCGGAAACACCGGTATCGCGCTGGCCATGGTCGGCGCCGCCCGCGGCTACCGGGTGATCCTGACCATGCCGGACACCATGTCCCTGGAACGACGGGCGATGCTGCGGGCGTTCGGCGCCGAGATCGTACTGACCCCGGGCTCCGAGGGGATGGCCGGCGCGGTCAACAAGGCCCGGGAGATCATCGCCGAGACCGACAACGCGGTGGCCGCCGACCAGTTCGCCAACCCCGCCAACCCGGAGATCCACCAGCGGACCACCGGCGAGGAGATCTGGAACGACACCGACGGCGCGGTCGACATTTTCGTCGCCGGCATCGGCACCGGGGGCACGCTCACCGGCGTCGGCCGCAATCTGAAGGCCCGCAAGCCCGAGGTGCAGGTGGTCGGAGTCGAGCCCAAGGATTCGCCGATCCTGACCGGCGGGCAGCCCGGCCCGCACAAGATCCAGGGTCTGGGCGCGAACTTCATCCCGGAGGCGCTCGACCGGTCGGTGTACGACGAGATCATCGACGTCGACGCCGACGACGCGATCCGGGTGTCCCGGGAGCTGGGCACCCGGGAGGGCATCCTGGGCGGCATCTCCGCCGGCGCCAACGTGTGGGCCGCGCTGCAGTTGGCGGGCCGGCCGGAGAACGCCGGCAAGCTCATCGTGGCCGTCATCCCCGACTTCGGCGAACGCTACATCTCGACCGTTCTGTTCGACCACGTCAGAGAGTAGATAAACATGGCCCTGCTGTCGGTGCTGCGCGAAGATCTGCGCAATGCACGCGGCCACGATCCGGCCGCCCGCGGCGACCTGGAGAACGCACTGGTCTATTCCGGGCTGCATGCCATCTGGTCCTACCGGTTGGCGCACCGACTCTGGACCCGGCCCGGCCTGCAGGGCCTGGCCCGGCTGCTCTCCCAGTTCACCCGGTTCGCCACCGGTATCGAGATCCATCCGGGAGCGACGATCGGCCGGCGGTTCTTCATCGACCACGGCATGGGCGTGGTGATCGGCGAGACCGCCGAGATCGGTGACGACGTGATGCTCTATCACGGTGTCACCCTGGGCGGGCGCAGCCTTCAGAAGGGTAAGCGTCACCCCACCCTCGGCGACCGGGTCACCGTGGGGGCCGGCGCAAAGGTGTTGGGGCCCATCATGATCGGCGACGACAGCGCCATCGGCGCCAACGCCGTGGTCACCCACGACGTGCCGGCCGAGGCGATTGCCACCGGCATTCCCGCGGTGGTGCGCCCGCGCACGGAAAAGCAGCGCGAGCCGCTGGTCGACCCGACCAGCTACATCGACCCGGCGATGTATATCTAGCGCGCGTAGGCCGCCAGGTTGGCGCCCAGTTCGGCGAAGATCGCCTGGTTGAGGCCGAACGCCACCTTCACCTCGTCGACGATCCGCGCGGTGTCGGCATCCGACAGCTCCAGCGCGTCGAGGCGGTGCCGGTAGGCGTCCTTGTACAGCTTGGGTTTTGCGATGGCCGGGAAGTCGTAGAAGGCCAGCCCCGCGCCGTGCAGGTGGTAGGTGCGGTTGAGGTTCTTGCCGATGATCCGCCCGCCGGACAGGTCCCCGAGGTAGCGGGTGTAGTGATGCGCCAGCAGCGCGCCGCCCCAGTCGGCGTCGCGCAGCCGGGCGGCGTAGGCGGCCGCGGCCGGACTGTCGGTGTCGCGCGGCTGTCCCGGGGCCCAGTGCGCAAGGTCGGACTCCAGGGCCGCGCGGCGCTGCAGCGCCGGGTCGTAGACCGCGGCGACCAGCCGATCATGCCGGTGGGCGAAGACCGCGGCCTCCAGCGCCGTGTAGATCGTGAGCAGCCGGCGCAGGTAGTCGGCGTAGCCGGTCTCGTTGATCCGGCCGTCGAGCAGTTCGGTGACGAAACCGGAGTTCTCGGCGTCCTCGTGCTCAGCCTTCGACCCCTCCCGCAGCGCCACCGACAGCGGCTGCCGCAACAGTTCAGGTGCGATGGTCATCAGGCTCCCGTCGTGGCCATCCGGATTTGTTAGCCAATCATAACTTCCCGTAGGTCTGGGCACGGACCGCGCTAACGTGGCCCGATGACAACGGAGAACGGCGCCGCGCACTGGTCGATCGCCGACGGCGGGCGCTGCTACCTGCGATCGCTGCCGGTGCTCACCGGTGACGCCCCCGGCTTCGACGAGGCCAAGGCGCCGGCGGAGCCGGTGACCCTGTTCGTCGACTGGCTGCAGACCGCGGTGGCCGCCGGTGTCCCCGAACCGCATGCCATGACGCTGTGCACGGTGGATGAACAGGGTTTCCCGCGTGCCCGGGTGCTGATCCTGAAGGCCGTCGACGAGCGGGGCTGGCATTTGGCGGTCAGCTCGGTCAGCCAGAAGGGCCGCGAACTGGCCGCTCATCCGGTCGCCACGCTGACCTTCTACTGGCCCGCGCTGGTCCGACAGGTCCGGGTCGTCGGCGAGGTGGTCGACGATGGGGAGCGGGCGAGCGCCGAGGATTTCCTGGCCCGCCCGCCGGGTTCGCGGGCGATGGCCTGGACCCGCCGGCAAAGCCAGCCGCTGACCGACCCCGCCGAGCTCGAGCACGAGCTGGTCAAGGCCCACCGGCGGCTGCGCGAGGACCCTGATGCGGTTCCCGCCGAATGGATTTCGTACGCGGTGCGCCCGCACCAGGTCGAGTTCTGGGAGGGTGCACCGGACCGTCGGCACCGCCGGCTCAGCTACACCCGCGACGGGCAGGGGTGGGCCCGAACCGTGTTGTGGCCGTAGGAGTTATTTCTTGGCTGTCTTGCTGTCGGCGGGGGCATCCGTGGACAGCGCGGCAACGAACGCCTCCTGGGGGACCTCGACGCGGCCGATGGTCTTCATCCGCTTCTTGCCCTCCTTCTGCTTCTCCAGCAGCTTGCGCTTGCGGGTGATGTCACCGCCGTAGCACTTGGAGAGCACATCCTTGCGGATGGCCCGGATGTTCTCGCGGGCAATGATCTTCGATCCGATGGCGGCCTGCACCGGAACCTCGAACTGCTGACGCGGGATGAGTTCCTTGAGCTTGGTGGTCATCTTGTTGCCGTAGGCGAAAGCCGAATCCTTGTGCACGATCGCGGAGAACGCGTCGACGGCCTCGCCCTGGAGCAGGATGTCGACCTTGACCAGCTCGGCCTCCTGCTCGCCGGCCTCCTCGTAGTCCAGCGACGCGTAGCCGCGGGTACGGGACTTCAGTGAGTCGAAGAAGTCGAAGATGATCTCGCCCAGCGGCATGGTGTAGCGCAGTTCGACGCGTTCGGGCGAGAGGTAGTCCATGCCGCCGAGTTCGCCGCGGCGGGACTGGCACAGTTCCATGATGGTGCCGATGAATTCGCTCGGCGCGATGATCGTCGTCTTCACCACGGGTTCGTAGACGGTGCGGACCTTGCCCTCGGGCCAGTCCGACGGGTTGGTGACGATGAGTTCGGTGTTGTCGTCTTTGACCACGCGGTAGACGACGTTGGGCGAGGTGGAGATCAGGTCCAGGTCGAATTCGCGTTCCAGGCGTTCGCGGGTGATCTCCATGTGCAGCAGGCCGAGGAACCCGCAGCGGAACCCGAACCCCAGGGCCACCGAGGTTTCCGGTTCGTAGGTCAGCGCGGCGTCGTTGAGCTGCAGTTTGTCCAGCGCGTCGCGCAGGTTCGGGTAGTCCGACCCGTCGACGGGGTACAGCCCGGAATACACCATCGGTCTGGGTTCGCGGTATCCGGTGAGCGCCTCGGTGGCGCCGTGGCGCGCCGTCGTGACGGTGTCACCGACCTTGGACTGGCGCACGTCCTTCACGCCGGTGATCAGGTAGCCGACCTCCCCGACGCCGAGGCCTTTGGACGGCTTCGGTTCGGGCGAGACGATGCCGACCTCGAGCAGCTCGTGGGTGGCGCCGGTGGACATCATCGCGATCCGCTCGCGGGGGGTGATCTTGCCGTCGACGACGCGGACGTAGGTCACCACGCCGCGGTAGATGTCATAGACCGAGTCGAAGATCATCGCCCGGGCCGGCGCGTCGGCGTCACCGCGTGGGGCGGGCACCTGGCGCACCACCTCGTCGAGCAGCTCGGCCACGCCCTCGCCGGTCTTGCCGGACACCCGCAGCACGTCGGTGGGCTCGCAGCCGATGATGTGGGCGAGTTCGGCGGCGTAGCGGTCCGGGTCGGCGGCGGGCAGGTCGATCTTGTTGAGCACCGGGATGACGGTCAGGTCGCGGTCCAGCGCCAGGTACAGATTCGCCAGGGTCTGCGCCTCGATGCCCTGGGCAGCGTCGACCAGCAGCACCGCGCCCTCGCAGGCCTCCAGCGCCCGGGACACCTCGTAGGTGAAGTCGACGTGGCCGGGGGTGTCGATCAGGTGCAGGACGAAATCCTCGCCTGCGTTTTCGCCTTCCCGGACCGTCCACGGCAGCCGGACGTTCTGCGCCTTGATGGTGATGCCGCGTTCCCGCTCGATGTCCATCCGGTCCAGGTACTGCGCGCGCATCGACCGGTCGTCGACGACGCCGGTGAGCTGCAGCATCCGGTCGGCCAGCGTCGATTTGCCGTGGTCGATGTGAGCGATGATGCAGAAGTTCCGAATCTGCGCCGGCGCGGTGAACGTTGTGTCGGCGAAACTGCTGATGGGAATCTCCTGGTGAGCGGTGCGCGTGGCAGGGGGCGGACCCTGCCAGCCTATCCAGCGGCCGTGCTCGCGACACAATCGCTGGCCTATGCTGGCCGATATGGCATCGCAGTGGAAGACGGTGCAGCGATTCGCCGAGCGGCTGGTGTTCGAGGAGGCACCCCGGTTCGTCAAGGGATTGCAGCACCCCGAGGGCCTGCGACGCGGTTTCCAGACCACCGTGCAGCAGAGCCTGGTGCAGGCGCTGACCATCGGCATCGACGTGCTCAGCGAGGCGGCGCTGCAGCAGCGCGCGCTGACCGCCGGGCGCCCGGTCACCCGCGACGGTGTGCCGACCGCCCACCGGGCGCGGCGCATCAGCTACTCCCCGGCGCTGGACGGGCGCGCCGACCCCGGCGAGATCGTCTGGACCTGGGTGGTCTTCTCCGACGACCCGACGCGCGGCAAGGACCGGCCGGTGCTGGTGGTGGGCCGCGACCGCAAGACGCTGCTGGGGCTGATGCTGTCGAGTCAGGCGTACCACGCCGAGGACCCGAACTGGGTCGGGATCGGCAGCGGAACCTGGGACGACGACGGCCGGGACAGCTGGGTGCGGCTGGACCGGGTGCTCGACGTCCCCGAGGAGGGCATCCGCCGCGAGGGCGCGATCCTGGACCGTGCGACGTTCGAGACCGTCGCCGTGCACCTGCGCACGCGCTACTCCTGGTCCTGAGCACCTCGGTGCGCCGTCGCGGTTTTCACCCGGGGTTGCGCCACATCTGCCACAGGGTGGGGCCGTCCGGAACGACGATTTCGCCGGTCACCGTGAAGCCGAATCGCTGATAGTAGGGCACGTTGTCGGCGTTGCTCGACTCCAGGTAGGCCGGCGCGAATTCCCGGTCGCAGCGGGACAATCGGGAGCGCATCAGCGCGGCACCGTAGCCGTCACCACGGACATCGGGATCGCTGCCGATAATCCCCAGATACCAGTGCGGTTCCGCCGGGTGTCGGGCCTGCATTGCGTCGTCGACTGCCTTTCCCCGCAGCACATCGCGGCCCAGCGCCCGCAGCATGGCGGGCGCCATCGCCAGAAACTCCCGGGGAGTGCTCTGCCAGTGCTGCGGCGGCGCCCACAATGCGGCGGCTCCGATTCGGCCGGCGCCGCCGGTAGCGACCTCGGCCCCGCCCCCGCGCAGATAGTGGTGCCGGGTCAGGGCTGCGTACAACCGCGGCAGTGCCACCTCGCGTCGCCGCGGGTCCGGCACCATCCAGGACATCACCGGATCGTCGCGGAATGCCCGCGCCAGCGCCGCCGATAGGTCCGCGATATCAGCGGCAGCTGCAGGCCGGGCCACAACAGGAGTCATCGGGTTCCAGCCTGCCAGACGACGCCCGGTTGGATGGGGCGTCAGGTGGATGGGGTGTCAGGCCAGCCGGGTGATCTCCACCACCACGTCGAGGTCGGTGGACCCCTCACCGGAGTAGATGCCCTTCAGCGGCGTCACGTCGGCGTAGTCGCGCCCGGTGCCGACGGTGATGTACTGCTCGTTGATCGCGCAGTCGTTGGTCGGGTCGTAGTCCCACCACGACCCGGTCCAGGCCTGCACCCAGGCGTGGCTCTGACCCTCGACGGTCTCCCCGACCGCGGCCTTGCGCTTGGGGTACTGGTAGCCGGATACGTAGCGGGCCGGGATGCCCATGCTGCGCAACAGGATCAGCGTCAGGTGCGCATAGTCCTGGCAGACGCCCTTGCCCTCGGCGAGTGCGTCCAGGCCTGAGGAGTGCACGGCGGTGGAGCCGGGAACGTAGTCCAGTTCCGAGCGCGTCCACTGCGCCGCGGCGATCACGGCCTCGGTCGGATCGTATTGGCGCGCCAGGGTTTTCCCGACGGCGGATACACGCCGACTGGCCGGGGCGTAGCGGGTCTGGCCGAACAGCTCGTCGTACTTGTCGGCGACCGCATCGGTGCGCAGCGCCGCCCAGTCGAGCCGTTTGGCGGGCGGTTCGGGGACGTCGGTCTCCACCACCGAGGATCCGGTGACCTCAAGTTCGCTGTGCGGGGCGTGCAGGTCGAAGGCCGTGACGGCGGTGCCCCAGTAGTCGACGTAGCGGTAGAGCCGGGTGGCCGGGGTGGTCTCCACCCGGTTGAGCACGACGTTCTGCCGCAGATCCGACCGCGGGGTCAGCCGCGCCTCGTTGAACGACGCCCGCACCGGCGACTTGTAGGCGTATCCGGTGGAGTGCACCACCCGCATCCGCCACATCAGAGTTCCGCCGATTCCAGCGCGTGGTCGCCTGCGCGACCGGTGTCGGTCCAGGCCACCCAGGGTGCGGAGTGGAAGTACTGCAGGGCCAGCGCCTCGCCGACGTCGATGCACAGTTGTTGCAGCCCGGCCAGGCGTTCCTCGAACGACTCCAGGAGTTCCCCGGCGCGCAGGAACTCCAGTTCGCTGCGCGCGCGGCCGAGCAGGCGCCGCGCCTCGGCGGTGGTGCCGACCCGGTTGGACGGCCGGTTCATCAGCGCGTCGACGCTGTGTTCGGCGACCTTGAGCGAGTAGAACACCGACCGCGGGAACAGCCGGTCCAGCAGCAGGAACTCCACCACCCGGCCGGCGTCGAGCACTCCTCGGTAGGTGCGCAGGAACGCGTCGTGCGCCCCCGCCGAGCGCAGCACCGTCACCCACGCCGGCGACGACGCACTGTCACCGGCCCGGGCGAACAGCAGCCGGGCGGTCATGTCCACCCGCTCGATGGCCCGGCCGAGCACCAGGAACCGGTAGCCGTCGTCGCGGGCCAGGGTGGAGTCGGCCAGCCCGGCGAACATCGCCGCCCGGTTCTCGATGAAGGCCAGGAATTCGTGCGGGCCGAGTCGGCGGGCGGCGTCCTCGCGTTCGGCCAGGGCGTTGTAGGTGGTGTTCAGGCACTCCCACATCTCGGTGGAGGTGACCTCCCGCGACGAGCGGGCGTTCTCCCGGCCGGCGGAGATCGCGTCGACGATGGAGCAGCCGCTTTTCAGGTCGCGGCTGAACGCCACCAGGTTGGTCAGCGACCACATGTCCAGTTCGTCCTCCGGCGCCTCGATGCCGAGTACCTGCAGCAGCTGGCGGCAGGTGCTGTCGGCGTCGACGCTGGAGTCCTCCAGCAGCTGGTGCACGGTGACGTCGAGGATGCGTGCGGTATCGTCTGCGCGCTCGACGTAGCGACCGATCCAGTACAGAGCCTCTGCGTTGCGGGCCAACATCAGCCGATCACCCCCTGTTGTTGTTGCTGCTGCTGTTGCTGTTGGCCCGGGGTCGCGGACTCGCCGCCGCGCTCGGGTGCGGGCGCGGTCACCGGGGCCCGCGAACCGCCCTTTTTCGCCTTCGACGCTGGCAGTGAGCGCACCAGTTCGGCCGCCCCGAGCTCCCGGTCCACCGCCGAGGTGCGCGGCGCCAGCACCCAGGTGTCCTTGGACCCGCCGCCCTGGCTGGAGTTCACCACCAGCGACCCCTCGGTCAGCGCCACCCGGGTCAGCCCGCCGGGCAGCACCCACACGCCGTCGCCGTCGTTGACCGCGAACGGGCGCAGGTCGACGTGGCGGGGCACTAGGTGGTCGCCGACCTGGGTCGGCACGGTGGACAGCTGCACCACCGGCTGGGCGATCCAGCCGCGCGGGTCGTCGCGGATCTTGCGGGCGACGGCGTTTCGCTCCCGGGCGCTGGCCTGATGGCCGAACACGATGCCGTAGCCGCCGGAACCCTCCACCGGCTTGATGACCAGCTCACCGATCCGGTCCAGCACCTCTTCGCGCTCGTCGTCGAGCCAGCAGCGCAGGGTGTCGACGTTGGCGAGCAGCGGTTTCTCACCGAGGTAGTAGTCGATGATCGTCGGGACGTAGGTGTAGACCAGCTTGTCGTCGCCCACCCCGTTGCCCACGGCGCTGGAGATGACCACGTTGCCGGCCCGGGCGGCGTTGAGCACACCGGCCACCCCGAGCACCGAGTCAGGGCGGAAGTGCATCGGGTCGAGGAACACGTCGTCTATGCGCCGGTAGATGACGTCGACCTGGCGCTCCCCCTCCGTGCTACGCATGTAGACGGTGTTGTCTCGGCAGAACAGGTCGCGGCCCTCAACCAGCTCGACACCCATCTGCCGGGCCAGCAGAGAGTGCTCGAAGTAGGCGGAGTTGAACGGGCCCGGGGTCAGCACAACAACGGTCGGGTCGGCCTCGTTGGTCGCCGCGGCGTTGCGCAGCGCGCGCAGCAGGTGCGCGGAGTAGCCGTCGACCGCCCGGACCCGGTGGGTGGCGAACAGGTTCGGGAAGACCCGCGCCATAGCGCGGCGGTTCTCCATGACGTAGGAGACGCCCGACGGGGACCGCAGGTTGTCCTCCAGCACCCGGAAGACGCCCTGGTCGTCGCGGATCAGGTCGATGCCGGCGACGTGGATCCGCACCCCGTTGGGGGGTTTGATCCCGGCGGCCTCCCGGTGGAAGTGCTCGCACGAGGTGATCAGCCGGCGCGGCAGCACGCCGTCGCGCAGGATCTCCTGCTCGCCGTAGATGTCGTCGAGGAAACATTCCAGGGCTCTCACCCGCTGGGCGATGCCCTTCTCCAGCCGCGACCACTCGCCGGCCGCGATCACCCGGGGCACCAGGTCCAGCGGGAAGGGGCGCTCCTGGCCCGACAGTGAGAAGGTGATGCCCTGGTCGATGAACGCCCGGCCCAGCGCCTCGGCGCGGGCGGCCAGTTCGGCGGTGTTCGACGGGGTCAGCTCGGCGTGGATGCCGCGGTAGGGCGTCCGGACGTGCCCGCGCTTGTCGAACATCTCGTCGAACGCCGCGGCGTAGCTCGGCACGTCGTCGCGGCTGGCGTAGGCGCCGAAGATCGCCGGACGTTCGGACGCGGCGGTGGATACAGATCGCGGGCTCACGCCGGTAATGCTGCCGCAGAAACGGCGTCTCTGCAGGCCAGGCGTTCGAGTTGGGGAGAGCCGGGCGGGACTGATAGCCTGGATAACTGCTGCCCGTGATCCGGGCGCCCAGAAGCATCCCCGGTAAGAATTCGTAAAGGAACTCACGCGTGGCCAACATCAAGTCGCAGCAGAAGCGCATCAAGACCAACGAGCGCCGCCGTCTGCGCAACCAGTCGGCGAAGTCCTCCCTTCGCACGGCTGTCCGTGGCTTCCGTGAGGCCGTCGAGGCCGGCGAGAAGGAGAAGGCCGGCGAGCTGCTGGTCTCGACCAGCCGCAAGCTGGACAAGGCCGCTTCGAAGGGCATCATCCACAAGAACCAGGCCGCCAACAAGAAGTCGGCGCTGGCCCTGGCGTTCAACAAGATCTAGTCTTCGCCAGACCCAAAAGAACCGGCCCCCGCGGGCCGGTTCTTTGGCGTTCCGGGCCGGTTACCGGCGGCCGGTCTGCCCGCCGGCGGCCAGCTCGGCCACCCGGCGCACCGCGTGCTCCAGGGCGTAGTCGGCGTCGGCGGCCGCGCCCTTGACGTCGGCGTTGAGCTGGGCCACCGTGGTGATCGCCTGCGCGACGCTGTCGCGGCCCCACCGGCGGGCCTGGCGCTGCACCTTCTTGATCCGCCACGGCGGCATGCCGACATCGGAGGCCAGCCGGAACGGGTCCCCCGACAGCGGCCCGATCCGGGCGATCGCGTGTACCGCCTCGGCCAGCGCGTCGGCCAGCACCACCCGCGCCTCCCCCGCCGACATGGCCCAGCGCAGCGCCTCGGCCGCGCCGCCGACGTCCCCGGCGACGGCCAGGTCGGCGATGTCGAAGCCGCGGACCTCGGCCCGGCCGCTGTGATAGCGGCGGACGGCGGCGACGTCGATGTGGCCGTCGGTGTCGGCGACCAGCTGCGAGCAGGCCGCGGCCAGCTCGCGGATGTCGGAGCCGACGGCATCCAGCAGCGCGGTGACCACGTCCTCGGACACCCGCTGGCCGACGGCGGTGAACTCGGCGCGGACGAACGCGGCGCGCTCCTCGGGCTTGGTGATCTTGGCGCACGGGTACACCCGGGCACCGGCGTCGCGCAGCTGGGTGGCCAGCGCCTTGGCCCGTCCGCCGCCGGAGTGCACGACGACCAGCTCGGTGCCCGGCGGCAGATCGACCGCGACCGTCGCGATCAGCGCGGCGGCGTCCTTGCCCGCCTCCCCGGCGGACTCCAGCACGACGACGCGTTCGTCGGCGAACAGCGACGGGCTCAGCAGCTCGGCGAGCTCACTGGTGCCGACCTCCCCGGCGCGCAACCGGTCCACCGGGATGTCGGGCGTCCCGGCGCTCTCGCGCGCCGCGCGCAGCACGTCGGCCACCGTCCGCTCGACGAGCAGCTCCTCGTCGCCGAGGATCAGATGCAGTCCCGGTTGACTCACGCCTGTGATGGTGTCACGCCGCACCGACATCGCGCCGATGGGCCCGCAGACGCAGGTGACGGACGCCCAGGGCCACCAGCACCGTCGCCGCGCCGACGAACAGGAACCCGGCCGGGCCCGAAGGCACCCCGAGGACGGCCGCCGGGGCGGCGGCACCGTAGTGCGCGACGGCCAGCACCCACCACACCAGCGGCCGGACCGCGCGGATCAGCACCGTCGCGGCAGCCGGCCACACCCCGGTCAGTGCCGCGGCGACGGTGCCCGCCACAGTGATCGGCGCGACGACGACCGTCACCGCGAGGTTCGCGACCACCGCCACGACACTGAAGGTCCCGGTCAGCGCGGCGATCAGCGGCGCGGTGCACAACTGGGCGGCGGTGCAGACCGCGACGGCGTCGGCCAGCGGCTTGGGCCAGCCGCGGGCGGTCAGCCGCCGTGACCAGCCCGGCGCGACGAGCACCAGCCCGGCGGTGGCGGCCGCCGAGAGGGCGAAGCCGATGTCGACGGCCAGTTGCGGCGCGAGGATCAACAGCACCAACACCGCGGCCGCCAGCGCCGGCAGGGCGTTGCGGGGCCGCGCCGTGACCACCGCCAGCAGCCCGATCGTGCCCATCACCGCCGCCCGCACCACCGAGGCCGACGGCTGCACCACGAGCACGAACCCGGCCAGGGCCGGTGCGGCGACGAGCACGGCGATCCGCGGTCCGGCCAGCCCGGCGACCAGCACCACCGCTCCCACCACGATGGACACGTTCGCCCCGGAGACCGCCATCAGGTGGGTCAGACCGGTGGCGCGGAACTCGGCGGCGGTCGATGCCGTCACGGCCGATGTGTCCCCGAGGATCAGGCCGGGCAGGATCGCGGCGGGGCCATCGGGCAGCACCGTCGCCGCGGTCGCGAACCTCTCGCGTATGCGTTGGGCCACCCGTTGCACCGGGGGTGCACGGCCCAGCGTCGGCCGGCCGGTTGCGATCAGCACCGCCACGCTGAGATCTCTGCGGTCCGGTTTGCCGACCCGGGCGCGGAAGCCCACCGGTTGCCCGACACCGACCTGCCCGTAGTCCGCCGACGGTGCGAATACCGTTACCAGTCCACCGATTTCGGTGTCTCCGACCGAGACCAGTGGCCCTTTCAGCAGTACCCGCCCGGAGCTGATCTCGCGTGGGCTTTCCGACGGCGTCATCACCACCGACACCGTCTGGCCGGTGCGCCCGGCCAGCGGATGGTGCGCGACGGCGTGGTTACGCAGCGTGATGGCCAGGGCGAATCCGGCCGAGACCGCCGACGCCGCGGCAACCGCGACGGCCACCGTGCGCCCAGGTGCCCGGCGCAGCCGGTGGCCGGCCACCATTGCCGCGAGGAAAACCAGCAGCGCCGCGGCCACCAGCACCGGCCCGGTCTGCCACCGGATCCCGGCGGCGGTGACCAGCCAGGCCGACAGCGCGGCCGGTACCAGCCGCAGGTCCACCGGGTCGCGGTCAGACTCGGACATGCTCGCGCAGCCGCGCCAGCCGCGCCGCGCCGATGCCGTCCACCTCGGCCAACTGGTCCACGGTGGTGAAGGCTCCGTGGGCGTCGCGCCAGGCGATGATCGCCTCCGCGGTGACCGGCCCGACTCCGGGCAGCGTGTCGAGTTCCTCGACGGTGGCGGTGTTGAGGTTCACCGGGCCGTCCGGTTTCGGTGCAGCGGTGGGCCGCTTACCGGGTGCGGTGGGGCGCCCGGGTGCGGTGGGGTGCCCGGGTGCGGCGGAGGTGGCCGCGGGTGCGGCCGCTTGGTCGCCGGGGCCGACCGAACTGCCGAGCATGGACCGCTGCCCCGGGCCGGCGGCGATGCCGACGACCACCTGCTCGCCGTCGGACAGCGGCCGGGCCATGTTCAGTCCGGTGGTGTCGGCGCGGGCCAGCGCGCCGCCGGCGGCGGCCAGCGCGTCGGCGACCCGGGCGCCCGGGGCGAGGGTGACCACCCCGGGGGTGGTGACCAGTCCGACGATGCTGACGACGACCGGGCCCTCGGGTGCGGCGGTGGTGATCGGCGCGGCCGAGGACACCGCGGCGACCGGTGGCAGGTTCACCGCCGACACCGGCGGGGTGTCGTCGCGCAGCAGGCTCCACGCGGTGACGAGCACGGCGATCAGGGCGACGGCGCCCAGACCCATCATCCCGGCCCGGCCCGGGTCCGCGCGGGCGCTCGCCCACCAGCCGGCGGGTTCCTCGGGTACCTGCGGCAGCCAGCGCGGCAGCAGTGAACGCTGGTCGTCCTCGTCGGTGTCCCCTGTATCGGAGTCGGCGGTGACCCACGGGGGCTCGTCGGCCCGGCGATTGGCACTGTCCTCGGTCATGTCGGCGACCGTAGATCTCCGGTTCCGGTGGTGCGGTGCCGATTCGGTTCCCGCTGTGCAGGAATCGCGATGTGTGGACAGGCGGGCGCGGGTCAGCGCCGGGCGAGAACCACCCCGAGCGCCCCGGACCCGACGTGCAGGGCCAGTACCGGCCCCAGCTCGGTGATCATCGCCGGGTCGCACTGCGGCAGCCGAGCCGCGAGTTCGGCAGCGACCTGATCGGCCCCGTCGGGGTTGGCGACGTGGTGCACCGCCAGCTCGGCGTCGCCGCCACCGACCGTTTCGGCCACCCGGTCGATCATGGTGGCGATCGCCTTGCTCGCCGTGCGCACCCGCTGCGCCAGAACGAGTTTGCCGTCCTCCACCCGCAACAGGGGTTTGAGGGACAGCGCGGTGCCCAGCCAGGCCGCGGCCCCGCCGATGCGGCCGCTGCGGCGCAGATTGTCCAACCGTTGCACGACGATGTAACCGTCGGTGCGCCCCGAAACCGACTGGGCCCGGGCGGCAACCGATTCCAGGTCGGCACCGTCGGCGGCAGCGGTGGCCGCGGCCAGCGCGACGAATCCGGTGCCCATCGCCGCGGACCGGGAATCGACCACCCGGATCTGCGGCCCGACCTCGGCGGCGGCCAGCTCGGCCGCCGCGCAGGTGCCCGACAGCTGCCCCGACAGGTGCACGGCGACCACGCCGTCGCCGGCGCTGTCGGCCAACGCCGCGCGGTAGGCCGCGGCCAGCTCGGCCGGGGACGCACCCGCGGTCGAAGCCACCCGGTCGTCGAGGTCGGCGAGGAGGTCGTCCACCCCGTCGCGCAGGTCGGCACCGTCGATCAGGATGTGCAGCGGAACCACCCGGATCCCTTTCGCGACAGCCAGTTCCGCGGGTATCCGGGCCGACGAGTCGGTGACGACGGTGACCGTCATCGACTCAGCCGTCGCTTTCTGCCGCGGTCACCCCGGCCAGCCGCAGGGCCGTCAGCATCAGCTCGGCTACCGCGTCATGTCCCTCGAAATTCCAGTGGATACCGTCGGGATTGCCCCGGCCCGCCCAGATGTGCTCGGCGACCGCGGCTTTCAGGTCGACCAGCGCCACCTGGTGCCGGTCGGCCCATTCGGTGATGGCCGCGACGGTGTCGTCGCGCCAGCGGTGCGACCGGCCGTAGGTTTCGGCGATGTGCACGCTCGGCAGCGCGGCCACCATCGGGATGCCGGGGCGGTTGAAATCGATGGCACCGCGGGTCATTTCGAGGTAATCGGCAGTCAGCTTCGCCGGCAGTGCGGGCCGGGCTAACGGGGACAGCCGCGGCTGCAGCCAGCCGTAGCCGTCGCGGACCCACCGGCGCAGCCGCGGCGGCCGGACGTAGCGGATGAGTTCCCGGGCGGCGGTCGGCAGCGGGGAGGGCAGCGAGTCCATCCCGCTGGTGGCGAAGATGACCGCACCGGCGCGCGGCAGCGCCGCCCACGCCCGCGGGTCCTGGGTGGCGGCCCACCAGACGTCGCGGCTGGTCCAGCCGATCCGGCCGATCAGCTCCAAATCCCAGCCCAGCCGGTCGGCGACCTGATTCGGCCAGATCCGCGGGTCGTCGGACGGCAGGCCGCCGGTCGGCCCGTAGTAGGACAGGGAGTCGGCGAAGACCAGCAGGGTCTTGCGTTCTGCGGAACCGTTCTCAGAGGACATCGTTGGCCACCTGCGCCGAAGCGTTCCACACGTCCAGACGCCACCGGATGTCGTCGAACGACGCCGGGTCACCGCCTACGGCGGTATGGCCGGACAGCTGCACCCAGCTGGCATTGCCCATGCCGCCCAGCACCGGCCAGTTGTCCACCGGCAGCGCCAGCAGCGCCGCGGTGAGCGCGGCGATCAGGCCGCCGTGCGCGACCAGGACCACCGGACGGTCCGTGTCTCCTTGGCCCCAATCCCCCACCGCCGTCACCAGTTCGGCGACCAGCGGCACACTGCGTTCGGCGACGTCGACGCGGTTCTCCCCGCCGTGCGGAGCCCAGCGGGCGTCCTCGCGCCAGGCCAGCCGGGCGCCGGGCGCCGCGGCGTCGACCTGCGTGTGGGTCAGACCCTGCCAGTCCCCGAGGTGGGTCTCGCGCAGCCGGGTGTCCACCTCGACGGCGACGTCGCAGCGCTGCCCCAGCGCCACCGCGGTGTCGTAGGCGCGGCGCAGATCCGAGGAGACGATGGCCACCGGCGCCCGCTTGGCGAGCACCTCGGCGGCGGCGACCGCCTGGGCACGGCCCAGGTCGGTCAGGTCGGTGTCGAGTTGACCCTGCATGCGGCTGTCGGCGTTGAACTCGGTTTGGCCGTGCCGAAGCAGCACCAGACGGCGGATCGTCACGACGACGAATCCGTCCCGGCGTCATCGGGCGTGACGTCACTCAGGTCGACGGCGACCGTCGGGCAGTCGCGCCACAGCCGGTCCAGCCCGTAGAACTCGCGCTCCTCGGTGTGCTGGATGTGCACGACGATGTCGATGTAGTCCAGCAGCACCCAGCGGCCCTCCCGGGTGCCCTCGCGGCGGGCGGGTTTGTAGCCGGCTTCGCGCATCCGCAGTTCGACCTCGTCGACGATGGCGTTGACCTGCCGGTCGTTGCTTCCGGTGGCGATGACGAAGCAGTCGGTGATGGCCAGCTGCTCGGAGACGTCGATGACGACGATGTCGGTGGCCAGTTTGGCGGCGGCGGCACGGGCAGCCGTCCGGGCCATCTGCACGGCTTCCTCGGTGGCGGTCACGGGTTCTCTCCTCCGGTCCTCGGGACACCGGCGTTGCGGTAGAGCCCACGTTTGGACACATATTGCACGACGCCGTCGGGCACCAGGTACCAGATGGGCCGGGATGCAGCGGCCCGGCCGCGGCAGTCGGTCGACGAGATCGCCAGCGCCGGGATCTCCACCAGAGTGAGCGCGTCGGCGGGCAGTTCGGTGATGGCTTCGGCGATGTGCTTGCCGTGCAGTTCGAACCCGGGCCGGCTCACCCCGACGAAGCGGGCCATGGTGAACAGGTCCTCCCAGTTCTGCCAGGACAGGATCGAGCCGAGCGCGTCGGCACCGGTGATGAAGTACAGGTCGGCGTCGGGGTTCTGGGTGCGCAGGTCGGCCAGGGTGTCCTTGGTGTAGGTGGCGCCGCCGCGGTCGATGTCGACGCGGCTGACCGAGAACCGGGGGTTGGCCGCGGTGGCGATGACGGTCATCAGGTAGCGGTCCTCGGCGGCGGTGACCGGCCGGCCGTGCTTCTGCCAGGGTTCGCCGGTGGGCACGAAGATCACTTCGTCGAGGTCGAACAGGTCGGCGACCTCGCTGGCGGCGACCAGGTGCCCGTTGTGGATGGGGTCGAAGGTCCCCCCCATCACGCCGAGCCTGCGCCGAGTCACGATTGGCCAGCTTACGGCAGCGGGTCAGACCGGCAGCAGGCCGTCGATGACGCCGGCCAGCTGCTTTGCCGACCGGCATTCGTGCATGGGGATCAGCTCGGCGTAACGCGGGGCGGCCGAATCACCGCTGCCCCACTGATTGCGGGGTTCGGGGTTGAGCCAGTGCGCATGCCGACTGGCGGTCGCCAGGTGCTCCAACGTGGCCAGCTGCGGGTCCCGGTAGTTGGTCCTGGCGTCGCCGAGGATCAGCAGTGAGCTGCGCGGGGACAGCACCTCGTGGAAGTTGTCCACGAACGAGGTCAGCGCGTGCCCGTAGTCGCTGTGCCCGTCGCGGGTGTAGACACCCGCTTCGCGGGTGATGCGCTGCACGGCGACGGCCAGGTCGGCGTCCGGGCCGAACAGGTGGGTGACCTCGTCGGTGGTGTCGATGAACGCGAACACCCGGACCCGGGAGAACTGCTGGCGCAGCGCGTGCACCAGCAGCAGGGTGAAGTGGCTGAACCCGGCCACCGATCCGGACATGTCGCAGAGCACCACGAGTTCCGGGCGGGCGGGGCGCGGTTTGCGCAGCACCAGGTCGATCGGCACGCCGCCGGTGGACATGGATTTGCGCAGGGTGCGGCGCAGATCGATGGCGCCGGCGCGGTGCCGCCGGCGTTTGGCCGCCAGCCGGGTGGCCAGCATCCGGGCCAGCGGTGCGACGGTCTTGCGCATTTGGTTCAGCTGTTCGCCGGAGGCGCGCAAGAATTCGACGTTCTCGGCGAGCTCGGGGATGCCGTAGGTCTGCACGTGCTCGCGGCCCAGCTGTTCGGCGGTGCGTCGTTTTGTTTCCGCCTCGACCATCTTGCGCACCGCGGTGATCCTCTGGGCGGCAATTGCTTTGGCGATCTGCTCTTGGGTGGGCGTGGGATCGTCGCCGTACTGGGACAGCAGCCCGGCCAGCAGCCGGCCCTCCAGGTCGTCCAGCGCCATGGCCTTGAGCGCCTGATACGACGAGTACGACGGCCCGCGGCCGGACTGGTAGCGCCCGTGCGCCTCCACGATCGCGGCGATCATCGCCAGCAGTCGGTCGTCGATGGCCGCGAGGTCCTCGTTGTCGGCCAGCAGGTCCAGCAGCATGTCCCGCATCATCTCGATGTCCTCGGCGGGCAGTCCCGGGGCATCGTCGCCGTCGTCGTCGTCGGTCTCGTCGAGGATGGTGCGGGCCCCCAGCGCGGCGGGCCACCACAGGTCGAACAGGGCGTCGTAGGTATCGCGGTGGTCGGGCCGGCGCAGCAGCGCACAGGCCAGGCCCTCGCGCATCACCTCGCGGCTGCCCAGGCCAAGGGTGGCCAGCACCCGTCCGGCGTCGACGGTCTCCGACGGCCCGACCGCGATGCCGCGGGCCCGCAGTGCCTCGACGAACCCGACCAGGTGCCCCGGCAGCCCGTGCGGAGCCAGCGGTTGGGCGGGGCGGATTCTGCGGGGCGTCATCGGGACCGATTCACCTAGTTGAGCCGCAGTTCACCGGCGGCACGCACCTGGTCGGACTGGTGCTTGAGCACCACCCCCATGGTGGCGGCCACGGTGGCGTCGTCGACGGTGTCCATGCCCAGTGCCAGCATGGTGCGTCCCCAGTCGATGGTCTCGGCCACCGACGGGGTCTTCTTGAGCTGCATGGAGCGCAGCACCCCGATGATCCGCACGAGCTCACTCGCCATCCGCTCGGGCAGTTCCGGCACCCGCGACGCTAGGATCCGTCGTTCCAGATCGGGGTCCGGGAAGTCGATGTGCAGGAACAGGCAGCGGCGCTTGAGCGCCTCGGACAGTTCCCGGGTGGCGTTCGAGGTCAGCACGACGAAGGGTTTGCGGGTGGCGGTGATGGTGCCCAGTTCCGGGACGGTCACGGCGAAGTCGGACAGCACCTCCAGCAGCAGGCCTTCGATCTCGATGTCGGCCTTGTCGGTCTCGTCGATCAGCAGCACGGTCGGCTCGGTGCGCCGGATCGCGGTCAGCAGCGGGCGGGACAGTAGGAACTCCTCGCTGAACACGTCGGTGCGGGTCTGGTCCCAGTCCTCGGCCGCGCCGGAGGCCGCCGCGTGCGACCCGGCCTGGATCCGCAGGATCTGCTTGGCGTGGTTCCACTCGTAGAGCGCACGGGATTCGTCGACACCCTCATAACACTGCAGTCGCACCAGGCCCGATCCGGTGGCGGCCGCGACCGCCTTGGCCAGCTCGGTCTTCCCTACGCCGGCGGGGCCCTCGACCAGCAGCGGCTTGCCCAGCCGGTCGGCGAGGAACACCGCCGTCGCGGTCGCGGTGTCGGCCAGGTAGCCGGTCTCGGCCAGCCGGGCGATCACGTCGTCGGTGTCGATGAACAGCGGCACGGTGGAAGTCGGGGTATCCAACGGTTTCTCCTCGGTGGGTGACGGATCGGGTCAGGCCGGCCGAACGTGGCCGTCGCCCCAGACGATCCACTTGGTCGAGGTCAGCTCGGTGAGCCCCATCGGCCCGCGGGCGTGCAGTTTCTGGGTGGAGATGCCGATCTCGGCGCCGAACCCGAACTGCTCCCCGTCGGTGAACGAGGTGGCCGCGTTGACCATGACGGCGGCGGCGTCGACCCGGTCGGTAAACCGTTGCGCGGCAGCCAGATCGGTGGTGACGATGGCCTCGGTGTGCCCGGTGCCGTAGGTGTTGATGTGCTCGACGGCGGCGTCCACCCCGTCGACCACGGCCACCGCGATGTCCAAGGTGAGGAATTCCGCGCGCAGCTGGTCCTCGGTCGGGTCGGTGTGCACCCGCACCCCGGCCTCGGTCAGCGCGTCGCGCAGCCGCGGCAGGGCGATGTCGGCGATCGCGGCGTCCACCAGCAGAGTCTCGGCGGAGTTGCACACCGACGGCCGGCGGGTCTTGGAGTTCAGCACGATGGTCTCGGCGACGTCGAGGTCGGCGGCGGCGTCCACGTAGACGTGGCAGTTGCCGACGCCGGTCTCGATGGTCGGGACGGTGGCGTCCCGCACGACGGCGTCGATCAGCCCGGCCCCGCCGCGCGGGATGGCGACGTCGACCAGACCGCGGGCCTGGATGAGATGGGTGACGGTAGCGCGGTCGGCCGAGGACAGCAGCGCCACGGCGTCGGCGGGCAGGCCCTCGTCGACCAGTGCCCGTCGCAGTGCGGTCACCAGCGCGGCGTTGGAGTCGGCCGCCGAGGAGCTGCCGCGCAGCAGCACGGCGTTGCCGGATTTCAGCGTCAGCCCGAAGGCGTCGACCGTCACGTTGGGCCGGCCCTCGTAGACGATGCCGACCACTCCGAGCGGGACGCGCTGCTGGCGCAGCCGCAGACCGTTGGGCAGGGTCCGGCCGAGCAGCACCTCGCCGATCGGGTCAGGCAGCCCGGCGACCTGACGCAGTCCGGCGGCGATGCCGTCGATGCGCTGGGGGTTCAGCGCCAGCCGGTCCAGCATCGCCTCGCCGGTGCCGGCGTCGCGGGCCCGGTCGAGGTCGGTGGCGTTGGCGGCGAGGATGTCCGGCGCCGCGGCGAGCAGCGCGTCGGCGGCGGCGTGCAGCGCCCGGTCCTTGACGACGGTGCTGAGCGTGGCGAGTTCGCGGGAGGCGACCCGGGCCCGGCGGGCGGCGGCGTGGACGTCGGCGCGCAGCTGCTCGTTGTCGGTCATCGCGGCAGCTTCAGCGGTCATCAGTGCAGCTTATCGGGTGTGCATGCGTCTCACGCGGGCCGGTGGATCACCAGGGGCAACACCGCCTTGGCTCCGGCGTCGCGCAGGTGCGCAGCGGCGACGGTGACCGGCCACCCGGTCGAGGTCACGTCGGCGACCAGCAGCACCGTCCGCCCGGACACCGCGTCCAGCAGGGCGCCGTCGACGCCGATCGCCGTACGCCAGTACGCGGCCTGCTCGGCGCCGGCGGCGTCGCGCCCCGGTGGCGTCCCGGCGGCCACCGGTATGACCGTCCGCGGCAGCCGGCCGACCTCGGCGATCCGGTCGGTGACCGGGCCCACCGGCGTCTGCGATGCGGTGAGCTGCAGGGACACCGCGACTTCGGGGCGGGCGATCCACTCCGAGCGCCACCGACCGAGCACGCCGACGGCGGCCTCGGCGAGCTCTGCGATGGCACCGGGATTCCCGGCGGTAGCGGCCGGGATCACCCCGGTCCATTCCGGGGCGTCGGCGTGCACGAGTACCCGGCCCGGTTCGGCTGCCAGTTGCGCGGGGATCTTGCCGCGGGCGCCGAACGCACCGCCCGGCCACATCTTGCGCGGTTCCAACACGGTGGCGTTGGCCCGCAAGGTGCGGGCGACGGTGCGGGTGAGGTCGTCGTCGGCGGGTTCGGCCAGCCCGTCGGGAACCCGGCCCAGGCAGACCGAGCACCGTCCGCACGGCTGCTCCCGGGGGTCGTCCAGCGAGGCGGTGAGCAGCTGCATCAGGCACTGCTTCCCGTGCGTGTAGGCGGCCATGATGTCGGCTTCGCGGCGCCGCGTCGCGACGATGCCGGCGTAGTGCTCGGCGTCGTAGTGCCACGGCGTCCCGGTGACCCGCCAGCCGCCGTCGACCCGCTCGACCGCACCGTCGACGGCGAGCTGTTTGAGCATCAGGTCGACCCGGGTGCGCCGGATTCCGGTGGCGGCCTCCAGCGCGACCGCCGACGCCGGCTGGTCGCCGGTCTGCGACTCGTCGGCCAGCGCGGCCAGCAGGCCCTGCATTTGGTCGGGGTCGGGGATGGTGGCGGTGGCGAAGTAGTCCCAGACGCCGGTGTCGGACTCCGACGGCAGCAGCACCACCGTCGCGTTGTCGATGGCGCGGCCGGCCCGGCCGACCTGCTGGTAGTAGCTGACCGGTGAAGGCGGCGAACCGATGTGCACGACGAAGCCCAAGTCGGGTTTGTCGAAACCCATACCGAGCGCCGAGGTGGCGATCAGCGCCTTGATCCGGTTGTCGCGCAACGCATCTTCGCACCCGGCGCGGGTATCGGCGTCGAGCTGACCGGTGTAGGCGGCGACCTTGGCGTTCGGGTGCACCGATTTGACCGCATCGACCAGGCGTTGCGCGTCGACGACGGTCAGGACATAGACGATGCCCGATCCCGGCAGTTCGTCGAGGTGGCGGGCGACCCAGGCGTAGCGGTTCAGCGGGGACATCGAATCGAGCACGTTGAGTTGCAGTGACCGCCGCGCCAGTGGGCCGCGCAGCACCAGGGTCGCGTCGCCGAGCTGACCGGCGACGTCCGCGGTGACCCGGGCGTTGGCAGTTGCGGTGGTGGCCAGCACCGGGGTCGCCGGATTGAGCCGGGTCAGGACGTCGGCGACGCGGCGGTAGTCGGGCCGGAAGTCGTGGCCCCAGTCCGAGACCGCGTGCGCCTCGTCGATCACCAGCAGCCCCATGGTGCCTTCCAGCGCGGCGAGCACCCGTCGTCCGAACGACGGGTTGGCCAGGCGCTCCGGGCTCACCAGCAGCACGTCGATCTCCCCGTCGTGCAGACGGGCTTCGATGGTGTTCCATTCCTCGAAGTTCGACGAGTTCAGGGTGGCGGCGCGCAGGCCCGCCCGTTCCGCGGCGGCGACCTGGTCACGCATCAGCGACAGCAGCGGCGAGACGATCAGTGCCGGGCCGGCGCCCTCGGCCCGGCGGATCGCGGTTGCCACCCAGTACACCGCCGACTTGCCCCACCCGGTGGCCTGCACGACGAGTACCCGGGCGGCTGGTTCCAATAGTGCGGCGACGGCTCTCTGCTGGTCCTCGCGCAGGGTGGCGCCGGGGCCGGCGAGGGCTTCGATGACCTCGCGGGCCCGCTGTTCGCGGGTACCGCTCAACGGTTCGGTCACGCTGGCCTCCTCCCCTCGTAGTCCGCTCCACCCACGCTATCGGGCGGGTACGACATCTTCGTCGCCTCGTGGGAGGACCCCCGCGCCGGCGCGATTGGTTCTACGCTCGTTCCATGACGGAATCGCTGAGCCCGTGGATGCCCGCGGTCGCCCTGTCCCTGCTGCTTGTCTACGGTCTGCT
The DNA here is from genome assembly GCF_010731615.1 of Mycolicibacterium insubricum. Lineage (NCBI taxonomy): Bacteria > Bacillati > Actinomycetota > Actinomycetes > Mycobacteriales > Mycobacteriaceae > Mycobacterium > Mycolicibacterium insubricum. The sequence continues at coordinate 3,533,729 of NZ_AP022618.1, forward strand.
CGGTTTCGGGTGGCGCAGCTGGCTGCAGTACCGGCGGACCGGTTCGTCCGGTTTGAAGGGGGTCAGCGGAGCGCTGGGCTCGGCGGAGTGGTTCGCCGGCGCCGGGTTCGCGGTCGCGATCGTGGTGGAGGTGGTTGCACCGGCGCTGCAGTGGGCCGGCGTGCTGGCGCCGATCCCGGCCTTGGTGACGCCGTGGCTGCAGGTCACCGGGATGGTGCTGGCCGTCGTCGGCATTGCGGGCATGATCTATGCGCAGCTGGACATGGGTGCGTCCTGGCGTATCGGGATGGACCCCGCCGAGCGGACGGCGCTGGTCCGGTCCGGGGTGTTCGCGCGGGTGCGCAATCCGATCTTCACGACGATGCTGGTGTTCGGCGCCGGTATCGCGTTGGTCACCCCGAATGTGTTGGCGCTCATCGGGTTTGCTCTGCTGCTGGTGACCATCGAGATGCAGGTTCGGATGGTCGAGGAGCCGTATCTGGCGTCGGTGCACGGCGCGGACTATCACGGATACACCGCTACCGTGGGCCGGTTCGTTCCGGGCGTCGGGCGGATCCCCGACGCACAGTAACCACATTGGCTCTACGCTGGCCGAATGTCTTCGGTCGCGGTGGTGGGCAGCGTCAACATGGACCTGGTGTTCGACGTGACCGCCCTGCCACAGCCGGGACAGACCGTGTTGGCCGCCGATGTGCGCCGCAGTCCGGGCGGCAAGGGTGGCAACCAGGCGATCGCGGCGGCGCGGGTCGGCGCGTCGGTGGACCTGGTCGCCGCCGTCGGTGACGACGAGGCCGGCGCGGAGCTGACCGAACATCTGCGCGCCAACGGCATCGGGACCGACGGCGTGCTGCGGTTGCCCGGGACCAGCGGAACGGCGGCCATCGTGGTGGGCGCGGCTGCATCGTCGGGAAGGGGGAGAACATAATCGTCGTCGCCCCCGGGGCCAATGCGCATCTGAGGCTGGACGACGCGGCTCTGCGTGCGATCGTCGCCGGCGCCGATGTGGTTTTGGTGCAGTTGGAGATTCCCGTCGAGACCGCGGTTGCCGCCGCACGTCAGGGTCAGCACAGCGGAGCGACGGTGATCGTCAACGCTTCCCCCGCCGGTGCCGACCCGCAGCAGCTTGCCGATCTCGCCTCGGCGGCCGACGTGGTGGTGGTCAACGACACCGAGGTTGACGAATGGCAGTGGCCGGTCCCGTATCTGGTGGTCACCCGCGGTGGCGCCGGCGTCACGCTGATCGCGGGCGAGACCGCGGTCGACGTACCTGCCACGGCGGTCGAGCCGATCGACACCACCGGGGCCGGTGACGTGTTCGCCGGGGTGCTGGCGGCCAGCTGGTGCGCCATGGCGCCACAGGCCGCGGTGCGCCGCGCGGCAGCCGCTGGTGCGCTGGCGACGCTGATTCCGGGTGCCGGCGACTGCGCGCCGACCGCCGAGATGATCGAGGACGCGCTGAGCCGCTGAACGTAAATCCGTTCCAGACGACACCCGATCGACCACTTCGTGGCACATGACGATATGGCCCTGAAGCGAATCACCACAACGGTGGACCAAGACGATCTCGCGCTGGTCAGGGAGCCCGCACGCCGTGAGAGCCGGTCCGTGACCGAGGGGACGCCACTTCCCACCGTGGACTTCCCTCGGCCGATCTGCGCGAATTCGCCGGGTAGCGGACTCCGGCTACAGCACCTCGGGGATGTCACTCTCGATCTCGGCGAGCCAGGTGCGGGCGGACATGTCCGACGGGGCGCGCCAGTCGCCGCGCGGCGACAGCGAACCACCGCTGGAAACCTTGGGTCCGTTGGGCATTGCCGATCGCTTGAACTGGCTGAACGAGTAGAACCGCTGCGCGAACACCTTCAGCCAGGACCGGATCTCGGTCAGCGAGTACTGCGGCCGTTCCTCGTCGGGATAGCCTTCGGGCCACTCGCCGGCCCCCGCGTCATGCCAGGCGTGCCAGGCCAGGAATGCGATCTTGGCCGGGCCGAATCCCCAGCGCAGCGCGTGGAACAGTGAGAAGTCCTGCAGTGCATAGGGTCCGACGACGGCCTCACTGCTCTGCACCGGGTTGTCGTCGTCGGTGGGCACCAGTTCCGGGGTGATCTCGGTGTCCAGCACGCTCTGCAGCACGTCGCTGACGTCGCTGCCGAATTCACCGTTGGCCATCACCCACCGGATCAGGTGCTGGATCAGGGTTTTGGGCACTCCGCCGTTGACGTTGTAGTGCGACATCTGATCACCCACGCCGTAGGTACACCACCCCAGCGCCAGCTCGGACAGGTCGCCGGTGCCCAGCACGATGCCGCCGTGCTGGTGGGCCAGCCGGAACAGATAGTCGGTGCGCAGACCGGCCTGCACGTTCTCGAAGGTGACATCGTAGACGTTCTCGCCCTTGCCGTAGGGGTGGCCCATCTTTTGCAGCATCAGCTTGGCAGTGTCGCGGATGTCCAGTTCGGCGAATGTCACCCCCAACGCCCGGCTCAGCGCGATGGCGTTGTTCTTGGTGTGCTCGCCGGTGGCGAACCCGGGCATGGTGTAGGCCAGGATGTCGCTGCGCGGGCGGTTCTCCCGGTCCATGGCGCGGGCCGCGACGATCAGCGCGTGGGTGGAGTCCAGCCCGCCGGACACCCCGATGACCACCTTCGGGAAGTTCAGCGCACGCAGCCGCTGCTCCAGCCCGGACACCTGGATGCTGTAGGCCTCGTAGCAATCCTGTTGCAGCCGCTCAAGATCCGCCGGCACGAACGGGAACCGCTCGATGGTGCGGCGCAGGCCGATATCGGTGGACGGCGGATCCAGGGTGAACTTGATGCGGCGGAAGTCACCGGCCTGCCGGTGGTGGCGGCGGTTGTCGTCGAAGGTGCCCATTCGCCGCCGTTCGGAACGCAGCAGCCCGGTGTCCACGTCGGCGACGCAGCGCGCCGCGCCGCGCGGGAACCGGTCGGATTCGGCCAGCAGCTCGCCGTTTTCGTAGATCATCGTCTGGCCGTCCCAGGCCAGATCGGTGCTGGACTCCCCCGCGCCCGCGGCGGCGTAGATATAGGCGGCCAAGCCCCGGGCCGACGCCGAGGCGGCCATCAGCTTGCGGTCCCGTTCGCGTCCGATGGTGATCGGGCTGCCCGAGGCGTTGGCGATGACCGTCGCGCCGGCCAGCACGGCGTTGGAGCTCGGTGGGATCGGCACCCACATGTCCTCGCAGATCTCGGCGTGCAGGACGAATCCCGGCAGATCGGTGGCGGCGAACAGCAGGTCCGGCCCGAACGGGACGTCGCACCCGGCGACCCGGATGGTGCCGCTTTCCCCGGCCCCCGACGCGCACTGGCGGCTGTCGTAGAACTCGCGGTAGGTGGGCAGGTAGGACTTGGGCACCACACCCAGGATGCGGCCGCGGTGGATGACGACGACGGTGTTGTAGATGCGGTGCAGGTGCCGCAGCGGCGCGCCGACCACCAGCACGGGCAGCAGTTGCTCGCTGGCGGAGACCAAATCGGCCAGCGCGTCGTCGACCGCGTCGAGCAAGGTGTCCTGCAGCAGGATGTCGTCGAGGGAGTAGCCGGTCAGGGTCAGTTCGGGGAAGACCGCCAGCCCGACGCCGTCGTCGTGGCACTCGCGGGCGGTGGACAGCACGGCGGCGGCGTTGGCGGTCGGGTCGGCGAGGGTGGTGTGCAGCGTGCAGGCGGCCACCCGCAGGAACCCGTGCCGGTAGGCCGAGAAGAAGTCCGCATCAGCTGTACTCACGTGGGCAATTGTGTCAAAGCCACCCACGTGTGCGAGGCACTACCGGCGCTACCGGGGACTCAGCGTCCCCGCCCGCAGCACGGTTCCGAGATTGGCCATCACCCGGTCCAGCAGCGCCGCGTAGGAGCCGCCGTCGTCGCGCAGCCTGCGCAGCCCGTTGCGATTCAGATAGGCGTCGACCCGCCGATCGATCGACCAGTTCGCATATGGCTTGCCGGTGAATTCAGATCGCAAGAACTTCAACGCAACCTCATCGAGATCGCCTACTGGCATTCCACACCCCTTGCACCCGCCGCGGTAATTCCATACTGCGTCCCCACCGCGTTCGATACTAGTGACGAAAGTCATTGTTGTCCGGTGTTGTGATCACCGCGATCTTGACCGGGGCGGTCAGGCGGCGATTCTTGACCGGGGCGGTCAGGCGGCGATTGAGGTGCCCCGGGTCGAGCCACCCGGCGGGATCCCGACGGTATCGAAGGCCTTCGTGACCGCCGCGAGCTGCTCGTCGGTGAAGTCTTCGTTGCGCGCCGCGAATTCAACGGCAGCGCGGGCGTCGGCGAACGTCGCGTTTTGAGGCAGCACCTGCATCGACGCGTAGTAGACCGCCGCCCACTGATCGTCGGAGATGTCCTTCGTGCGGGTGTCGGTCATCATCAGGTACGCCGCGTTGCTGAAGACCAGGCTGTTGTCGTGCACGTCGGCATCTTCCTTGTAGGTGGCCGAGGTGCGCATGTCGCGGACAGGGGGCGCGGTCGACTCCTCACCGATCGTCCAGCGGGTCGGGTCGTCCTTGGCCTTGTTTTCGACCTTGGCCTCGATCAGGCTGCCCGTGATATCGGCGTAGGACTCGTTGAGCGCGCCGGTCTGGCCGGTGTTGGAGGCGGGGTTGACGACGGAGGTGAACACGGCGTGGGTGTACTCGTGGCCGGCCACGTCCAGGGCGCCCGCGTAGCCGCCGGCGTCGCCGAACGCCAGCTCACGCTGGTCGGGATCCCACTGGGCGTTCTGGTATGGCGAAAACAGGCCGAGTAGCCGACCGTTGGGGTTGTAGTCGATGACGACGCTGATCGGCGCCCCCGCGTTGTCGTAGGACGTCCGATCCAGCGTGACGAGGTAGAAGTCGTACACCTCGGCCATATTGGACTGCGCGGAGACCGCGGTCGGGTTCCAGCCGGTCAGCAGGCTCTTCATCACCGGCGGTCCGGGGATGAGCCCGAAGAGGTAGGGCGCCTCGTAGGTGGTGATGTTGCGGTCGTCGTCGCGCAGAGTGTCGATGTTGAAGATGATCAGGCTGATCCGCTGCACGTTGAACTGCTGGGTGACGCCGTGCAGGTCGGTCCCGGATGTCCTGACCTTCGTGATGGGTGCGCCGGCGGCATCGACGATGGCCGTGCCGGCGTCCGCGCCGTCGGCGTAGACGTAGTAGGAGGTGGCCGGCCCGGCCTCGGTCAGCCCGAGCTGCGCCAGTGGGTCGGACGGGCCGACGGTCACCCGCCAGGCCAGCCGCGGTGGCGCGTCGGGATCCAGGTCGTAGATCACCAGCTGCCGGTCGACCGGCGACAGCACCAGCGACGGCAGCAACGCCAGCCCCGACGGCGAGCTGAGCATGGCCCGCCCCACCGCCTCGACGACCTCGAACGGCTGATCCATCCGGGCATTCGGCGTGACGTCGACGTCGGCGACGCGGGGGTCGTAGTAGTTGAAGACGCCGGTCACCGTGCCGTCGCGGTCGGTCACCAGGATCACCTGGCTGCCCTGTACCGGCACGCCGTTGACGGTGGGCGAGAGCCGGTAGTAGGTCTGGCCGGCCCGGGAGACGGTGATGTCACCCGCGCTGGCGAAGCCGTCGGATGCACCCAGCACCGGTGCCAGCTGGTTGAGCACCCGCGCGGCGTCCTCGTTGCTGGTCACCGTCTCGTCGGTGAAGGTGCCGTCGATGACGTGCACGCTGCCGTCGTCGCGCAGGGTCACGTTCACGTCGGGCCGGGACGCCACATCGGCGAGCGCGATCGGGTCCGGCCCGGCGATACGGTCAGTGGGCACGGCCGAGGTGGTCTGCTGGGCGGCCGGTGACTGGCCGGTCAGCCGGTACTCGGTCTCCCGCACCGCCAGCCACAGGGACTGGGCCACCCAGCTCAGCGGTGCGCCGGGGGTCGGCACCCCGGTCGCCGACGAGCGCAGCCCGGTCCAGCTCAGCACGTCGGCCACCACGCGGGCCAACGTCATCGGCGCGGCGGTCGGAGCGGCAGCCGGGGGCGAAACGGCGAACACCGTCGGCTCGGCGGGCAGGCGGGGGGCGACAACGGCGGTCACCGCGGGCGTGATCCCGGCGGCGGCCTCAACCGCCTCCTGAATCAGGGCGCGTGGGGTCTCGCCGGTTAGTTGCGACGCGAGGCGGGTGGCGTCGTCCGGCGCGGCCGTATTCGCCGCCTCGATGCGCGTCGCCAGGATTCGCGTGCGCAGGCCCGTGTCGCGCGCCGGGAACCGCGAACGGCTGCCGGTGCGGGGCACGTCGGTATCGGCGATCCGGGCATCCACCGGCTGAATGCCCGGGTCCCTGGGATCTGTGAACCCGGTGTCGACCGGCCCAGCAGTGATCGCAGCTGCCTTGTTCTCGGTGAGCGCTCCGATGCGCAGCCGCCCGGGATTCAACCGCTCCAGCGTCGACTGCAGCCGCTTGGTGAACCGCGGGGTGTCGGTGGCGTCCGCGGCGCTCTCGGCCGTCGCGGTCCGGGCGGCCCGCTTGGGTACCTGGCCGAGCGACCGCGGCGCCCGCGCTTGACGGGCACCGTCACCGTCGCGGTGCCTGGTCTGGCTGCTGTGATCCGTGCCCGAGTCGTCCGGCGTCGCGGCGGCCACACCGTGGCCGAAGGTGACGGCGGCGCCGAGGCCGACGGCGAGGGCCCCGGCACTCATCCATTGTTTGCACGCATCCCCGGCGTGCCGGCGTTCCCGTGCGACCACGGCTCGATCTCCCCGAATCAGCACCGCTCGGTGCCGACGGCTTCGGCGGTTTGCGGTGCGTTTGGGGGAAAACTACCAGGAAGGCGGCCGGAAACCGGCTCAGACCGCCACAAGATCGTCCGCGTGCACCGCGGGTCGGCGCAGTTCGGCGGGCAGATCCGCCGTCGAGGACCCCAGCATGGTGGCCAGCTCGGCGGCGTCGTAGGCGACCATACCGCGGCCGATCAGGTGCCCGTCGGGATCGCGCAGCTCGACGACGTCGCCACCGTGGAAGCGGCCGGACAGCGCGGTGATCCCCGCGGGCAACAGCGATCGGCGGTGTTCACGGACCGCACGGACCGCACCGGCGTCCAGGGTGAGCGCTCCCGAGGTCTCGGCGGCGTGCCGCAGCCAGAACCGTCGCGACGACATCCGGGCCGGGCGGGCGGCGAAGACCGTGCCCACCGAGGCGGCCGACAGTGCCGCGGCGGCATCTGAGGCGGCGGCCAGCAGCACCGGGACACCGGCGTCGGCGGCCAGCAGTGCCGCCGACAGCTTCGAGGTCATACCCCCGGTGCCGAGGTGACTGCCTTCACTGGCGACCACCCCGTCGAGGTCCCCGTCGGCGGCGATCTCGGGGATGAATCGGACGGGTCGGTCTTCGGTGGCCTTGCGGGGGTCTCCGTCGTAGAGGCCGTCGATGTCCGACAGCAGGATCAGCGCGTCGGCGCCCACCAGATGGGCGACCAGCGCGGAGAGCCGGTCGTTGTCACCGAACCGGATCTCGTTGGTCGCCACGGTGTCGTTCTCGTTGACGATGGCCACCGCGTGCAGCGAGCGCAGCCGGTCGAGGGTGCGCGCGGCGTTGGTGTGCTGCACGCGCTGGGAGATGTCGTGGGCGGTCAGCAGCACCTGGCCGACGGTGCGCTGGTAGCGCCGGAAGGCCGTGCTCCAGGAGTTCACCAGTGCCACCTGACCGACGCTGGCCGCGGCCTGCTTGGTCGCCAGATCCCTTGGCCGCTTGGACAATCCGAGCGGATCCAGGCCCGCGGCGATGGCACCCGAGGAGACGATGACGACGTCGGAGCCGGCTTTCATCCGGGACTCGATCGCCTCGGCGAGGTCGTTGAGCCGGGCGACGTCGAACTCACCGGTGGGGGTGGTCAGCGCGGTGGTGCCGATCTTGACCACGACGCTGCGCGCGGTGCGAATCGCCGCGCGGTGCGACGATTCGGTCATTGCGATTCACCGGATTCGGGTGCGGGCGAATCGGATGCCGCACGGCGGTCCTTGCGGGCCTGTTTGCGTTCGGCGGCGCCCACCCGGTCGGTGCGCTCCAGCCGGATGTCGGTGCCGCGGCCCGACGGCGTGACGTCCACCCCGGCCGGGGTGGTCGGCTCCCAGTCGAAGGTCATGTCGCCGATGGTGACCGCGCAGCCGGGTTTGGCGCCGCAGCGCAGCAATTCGTCCTCCACGCCGAGCCGGGCCAGCCGGTCGCCGAGATAACCGACAGCCTCGTCGTTGTCGAAGTTGGTCTGGGCGATCCAGCGTTCCGGGCGCGTGCCGCGAACCAGGAAGCCGCCGTCGCCGTCGGGCAGGACCTCGAAGGCCTTCTCGTTGACCGGAACCGGCCGGATGACGGGCCGCCGCGGCACCGGCGCGGGCTGCGCGGCCCGGTAGGCGGCGACCATATCCCACAGGCCGAAGATCAACGGCCGCAGTCCGATACGGGCGACGGTGGAGATCTCGAAGACCGGCCAGCCGCGGGCCTCGATGTCCGAGCGGACGATGTCGGCCAGGTCTTTGGCGTCGGGGACGTCGATCTTGTTGAGCACCACCGCGCGGGGCCGCTGGGCCAGATCGCCCAGGGTCGAATCCCCTTCCAGCGTCGGCGAATAGGCGGCGAGTTCGGCCTCCAGCGCGTCGATGTCGGAGAGCGGGTCGCGCCCGGGCTCCAGCGTCGCGCAGTCGACGACGTGCACCAGCACCGCGCAGCGTTCGATGTGCCTCAGGAAGTCCAGTCCCAGTCCGCGACCGGTCGAGGCGCCGGGGATGAGGCCGGGCACGTCGGCGACGGTGAAGGTGTGGTCGCCCGCACTCACCACGCCGAGGTTCGGCACCAGGGTGGTGAAGGGATAGTCGGCGATCTTCGGTTTGGCCGCCGAGATCGCAGAGACCAGTGAGGATTTACCGGCCGAGGGGAAGCCGACCAGGCCGACATCGGCGACGGTCTTGAGCTCCAGGGTGAGCTCGCGTTCCTCGCCCTTCTCGCCCAGCAGGGCAAAACCCGGAGCCTTGCGGGCCCGTGAGGCCAGCGCGGCGTTGCCCAGTCCGCCACGACCGCCGACGGCGGCCTCGAATCGAGTGCCTGCGCCGACCAGATCGGCCAGTACCCGGCCCCGCTTGTCGACGACGACCGTGCCGTCGGGAACCTTGATCTCCAGGTCGGCGCCCGCGGCGCCCTCGCGATTGCTGCCCTGCCCCGGTTTGCCCGACGGCGCGACCACATGGGGATGGAAATGGAAGTCCAGCAGGGTGTGTACCTGCGGGTCGACGACCAGCACGATGCTGCCGCCGCGGCCGCCGTTACCGCCGTCCGGGCCGCCGAGTGGCTTGAATTTCTCCCGGTGCACCGAGGCGCAGCCGTGGCCGCCGGAACCGGCGCGCGCATGGATGACGACGCGGTCGACGAAGCGCGTCATGCCGGTTCCTTTCGCCCACGAATTCGCCGGGGCTAGGTCAGTCGCAAATGCGCCCCGGCGTCACATTCGCGAAGCTCAGACGTCGGCCGGAACGATGTTGACGGTCTTGCGGCCGCGCTTGACACCGAACTCGACCGAGCCGGCAGCCGTCGCGAACAGCGTGTCGTCGCCACCGCGGCCGACGTTGACGCCCGGGTGGAAGTGGGTGCCGCGCTGACGGACCAGGATCTCGCCGGCCTTGACGACCTGGCCGCCGAACCGCTTGACCCCGAGCCGCTGGGCGGCGGAGTCACGACCGTTGCGCGAGCTGGATGCGCCCTTCTTGTGTGCCATGAAAAGCTCCTGTGAGGTGTGTGGGTGACGGGTAGCCGCGGGCTACTTGATGCCGGTGACCTTGAGGACCGTCAGCTGCTGACGGTGGCCCTGCCGCTTGTGGTAGCCGGTCTTGTTCTTGAACTTGTGGATCCGGATCTTCGGGCCCTTGGTGTGCTCGAGGACCTCGCCGGTAACGGCGACCTTGGCCAGCGCCGCGGCGTCGGTGGTGACGGTGGCGCCGTCCACGACCAGCGCGACCGGCAGCGACACCGAGGCGCCCGGCTCGGCGTCGAGCTTCTCGACCTTGACGATGTCACCGGCGGCGACCTTGTACTGCTTGCCGCCGGTCTTGACGATCGCGTAGGTGGCGTTCTGTGTGGCCATCGAGGTCTTTCCTTCGGTGCGTCTTCTCACGGGGCGCGCGCCACCCGGAGGCTGCGAGCGCGGGTCTTTGGGTGCGGGGGCCGTTACCTCCCCGCCGCTGCGGGCTCAAAAGCGCGCAGACAACCTTGGTAGGTTACGTGACCAGCGTCGGGAGGGGCAAATCAGCCGGTCACCGGCGGACCGGCCGGCCGTGCCGCGGCGCGGCGGCGACGCGGCCGTTCGGGAGCCGGATTCACCGCCTCGTCGACGGGCTCGGGTTCGGCGGCGTCGTCCTCATCGTCACCGTCGGTGTCGTCGTCGACGAGGTCCTCGTCGTCCTCATCGCCGTCGTCGTCCTCATCGGAGTCGTCCTCATCGAGGTCGTCCTCGTCAGAGTCCTCGTCCTCAGAGTCTTCGTCGGCGTCCTCGTCATCGGCGTCACCGTCGACGAGATCGATGTCATCGAGGTCGTCGTCCTCCTCGTCGTCGTCGCCGTCGAGATCGATCTCCTCCTCGTCGGCCTCGACATCGTCCTCGTCGTCGAGATCGGCCGCGGCGGTCTCCTCGGTGACCTGCTCGGCCGTCTCGGCCTCGACGATCTGCTCCTCGGCGGTCGGCGTCTCATCATCATCGTCGACCGGGACGGACTCACCGTCCTCGTCCTCGTCGCCGTGCCGGTGCGCCATCGCCTTGAACATCGGGTGGTCCCCGACCGAGTGCGCCGGGATCTTGGCCACCGGCGTCTCCTCGACCTTCCCGGGCTTGCGGGCCCGGCGATTGCGCCGGTTCTCGGTCTTGCGAGGGGCCGGCGGCGCGGAATCGACCGGATCGGCGTGCAGCACGATGCCGCGACCCGCGCAGTGGGTACAGGTGGTGGAGAACGCCTCGACCAGACCGGTGCCCAGCCGCTTACGGGTCAACTGGACCAGCCCCAGCGAGGTGACCTCGGAAACCTGGTGCCGGGTGCGGTCGCGGCCCAGCGCCTCGGTGAGCCGGCGCAGCACCAGATCCCGGTTGGACTCCAGCACCATGTCGATGAAGTCGATCACCACGATGCCGCCGATGTCACGCAGCCGCAGCTGGCGCACGACCTCCTCGGCCGCCTCCAGGTTGTTCTTGGTGACGGTCTGTTCCAGGTTCCCGCCGGCACCGGTGAACTTGCCGGTGTTGACGTCGACAACGGTCATCGCCTCGGTCCGGTCGATCACCAGGGTGCCGCCCGATGGCAACCACACCTTGCGGTCCATCGCCTTGGTCAACTGCTCGTCGATGCGGTGCACGGCGAACACGTCGGGCCCACCGTCGACCGGCTCGTACTTGGTGACCTTGGAAACCAGCTCGGGGGCAACCGAACTCACGTATTCGTCGATGGTCTCCCAGGCACTCTCCCCCTGCACGGTCAGCCCGGAGAAGTCCTCGTTGAACAGGTCGCGGATGACCTTGACCAGAACGTCGGGTTCCTCGTAGAGCGCGACGGCCGCACCGGCGGCGTTGGCGGTGGTCTGCGCGGCGGTGGCCTCGATCTCGGCCCAGCGTTCCTGCAGCCGGGCGACATCGGTGCGGATGTCGGATTCCTTCACGCCCTCTGACGCGGTGCGGATGATGACGCCGGCGTCGGCGGGCACCACCTCGCGCAGGATCTCCTTGAGGCGCTGGCGTTCGGTGTCGGGCAGCTTGCGGCTGATCCCGGTCGAGGACGCGCCGGGCACGTAGACCAGGTAGCGTCCGGCCAGCGAGATCTGCGTGGTGAGCCGGGCACCCTTGTGCCCGACGGGGTCCTTGCTGACCTGCACCACGACGTAGTCGCCGGGCTTGAGGGCCTGCTCGATCTTGCGGTTGGCGCCACCGAGACCGGCGGCCTCCCAGTTCACCTCACCGGCGTAAAGCACACCGTTTCGGCCGCGGCCGATGTCGACGAACGCCGCCTCCATCGAGGGCAGCACGTTCTGCACGATGCCCAGGTACACGTTGCCGACCAGCGACGCCGATGCCGCCGAGGTGACGAAGTGTTCGACGACGATGCCGTCTTCGAGCACCGCGATCTGGGTGTAGCGGGCGCCCTCGTGCGGGGGTTCGGTGCGCACCTTGTCGCGGACCACCATCACCCGGTCGACGGCCTCGCGCCGCGCCAGGAATTCGGCCTCGGACAGGATCGGCGGACGGCGACGGCCCGCGTCGCGGCCGTCACGGCGGCGCTGGCGCTTGGCCTCCAGCCGGGTCGATCCGGTGATGCCCTGGATCTCGTCGGGATCCTTGTCGCCCTTGCCAGAGCGCCGTCCGACACGCTCGTGCACGACGGTGTTCGGCGGGTCGTCGGGAGAACCGGCATCCGAGTCGTCGGCGGCGACGGCGCCGGACTTGCGGCGACGCCGACGCCGGCGGCGCTTGGTGGCCCCTTCGCCGCCCTCGGCACCTTCTTCGCCCTCGGCGTCCTCGTCTTCGTCGCCCTCGGCGTCCGCTTCGGCCTCGTCGGAGTCGGCTCCGGTGTCCTCGGCGCCCTCGCCGTCGGTTTCCTCACCCTCGTCGGCGCCGGCCTCTCCGCCGCGGCCCCGTCCGCGCCCTCGGCGGCCGCGGCGCCGGCGACGGTTGGCCGGGCGGGCGCCCTCGTCCTCGCCACCCTCGGCGTCGGCGTCGCCACCCTCGGCGTCGTCCTCGCCACCCTCGGCGTCGGCGTCGGCGTCGGTGCCCTCGGTGTCGGCATCCTCGGTGTCGATGTCATCGGTCTCTTCGACCTCGACCGCGTCGGAGACGTCGGCAGCCGCGTCATCGGCGGGCTCGGGTGTCGGCGGCAGCACGATCGGCTGGGGTGCGACGAACAGCGGCACGTCGACGGGCTGGGTCTCGGCGGGCGGCGTCTCCAGCATCAGCCGGGATTCCGGCTCCTCGGCAAGCGTCTCGGCGGCGGCCAGCAGGTCGCGGACCCGCACGGCCTCCTCGCGGTCGACGCCGGAGTGCGCGCTGCGGGCGCGACCGTCGAGTTCGACCAGGGCGTCGAGCACCTTGCGGCTGGTGGTGCCCAGCACCCGGGCCAGCGAATGCACCCGCAACCGCTCGGGCAGCTCGGGTTCGGCGGGTGCCGGAGTCAGCTCACCGCTGATTGCGGTGGTGTCGTCGGTGTTGTCGGCTGTGAAGTCATCGTCGTGCACGTAGGCTCCTTCGACCCCCGGGCGCGTCGGCTGGACGCGGCCGCGCGGGGGCCTCGCTATGAACCCGGAACATCGCGAACCGGGTTTGTCGTGGTCTCGCCCCGGGTAGCTCTTGTGAAGCCCGCCCGGTGCCTGGGTCGGGTGAAAACCGCCGCGGCCCGCGCCGCACCGCCGAAGCGATGGTCGCGCTCGTTTAGGTCCTCACTCAGGCTTGCGCCGCCGGCCAGGATATCCGGTCGCGACGTTCACCTGTGATCAGTATCCCACACCGGTACAGAGCGGTTGACCAGGCAGGGCCGAGTCAGAGGCCGGGGAACCAGAGCGCGATCTCGCGGGCGGCGGATTCCGCCGAGTCCGAGCCGTGCACCAGGTTGTACTGGGTCTCCAGGCCGAAATCACCGCGGATGGTCCCGGGAGTCGCCTTCTCGACGGGGTCGGTGCCGCCGGCCAGCTGGCGGAACGCCGCCACGGCGCGGGGTCCCTCCAGGACCGCTGCCACCACCGGGCCCGAGGTGATGAACTCCAGCAGCTCACCGAAGAACGACCGCTCGGCGTGCTCGGCGTAGTGCTCGCGGGCCACCGCCTCACTGACGTTCACCAGCGACAGCGCCACGATGTTCAGGCCCTTGCGCTCGATCCGATTGAGGATCTCGCCGACCAGCTTGCGCTCGACGCCATCGGGCTTCACCAAAACCAGAGTCCGCTCAGTCACGGCGCAAAGCGTAAGGGACACCGCGGCGACCCACAAATGCGGGGCGCCGGTGGCCGATCACTGCTGGCTGGGCAACAATCCCCGGCGCTGCCGGCGCAGCACCTCCCCGCGCAGATAGGCAACGAGCAACCAGACGCCGGTGAAGATCAGGCCCATCACCCCGACCAGCGAGTAGATCCACCAGCCGCCGATCAGCACCAGCTGAAGGCCCAGGTTCGCCCAGATCGCCCAGGGCCGGCCCTGCAGGCCGGCCATCAGCACCAGCAACGCCACGAAGCCCAGCAGGTAGGCGCGCGAGGCCGGGGTCAGCCCCGGGCCGACGGCACTGACGACCGGCAGTGCCAGGGCCACCACGATGGCCTCCAGCAGCAGGATCCCGGACATCACGCCGCGGAAGCTCTTCCACGGATCGCCGACGGGCGGTGCCGGGTTCTCCTCGGGTTCGGTCATGCCGGGTCCTTTCCGAACAGGGTGCGCGCGGCGCCGGCGGTCAGAACCGATCCGGTGATGACGATGCCGGCTCCCGACATCGACGTGCCGGCACCGGACTCCTCGACCAGCGCGGTGGCCAGTTCGATGGCATCACTGAGGTTCTCGGCCGCGTGCACCCGGTCGGGGCCGAACTCCTCGGCGGCCAGGGCGGCAAGCTCGGCGACCGACAGCGCCCGCGGGGATCCGTTGTGGGTGACCACCACCTGGTCGAAGACCGGTTCCCAGGCGGCCAGCATGGCGGCAACGTCCTTGCCGTCGGACACGCTGAGCACGCCGATCAGGAAGTGGAAGTCGAATTCGTCGGCCAGGGTCTGAGCCAGCGCGGTCGCGCCCGCCGGGTTGTGCGCGGCGTCGATGAACACCGACGGCGCGCTGCGCATGCGCTCCATCCGGCCGGGACTGGTGACGGCCGCGAAGCCGGCGCGCACGGCGTCGACGTCGAGCTGCCGGTCGGCGCCGGCACCGAAGAAGGCCTCCACCGCGGCCAGTGCGACGGCGGCGTTGTGCGCCTGGTGCTCGCCGTGCAGCGGCAGGAAGATGTCCGGGTAGACGCCGCCGAGTCCCTGCAGGGTGAGCACCTGGCCGCCGACGGCGACCCGGCGTTCCAACACCGCGAACTCCGAGCCCTCGCGGGCGACCGCGGCGTCGACGCGGGCGGCCTGGGTCAGCAGCGCGTCCATGGCGGCCGGCTCCTGACGGGCGATGATCGCGACGGTGTCCACGCTGCCGGAGCCCGGACGGATGATGCCGGCCTTCTCGGTGGCGATGCCGGCCAGTTCGTCACCGAGGTACTCGACGTGGTCGATGCCGATCGGGGTGATGACGGCGACCGGCGCGTCCACGACATTGGTGGCGTCCCAGCGCCCGCCCATCCCCACCTCGACGACGGCGATGTCGACGGGTGCGTCGGCGAACGCCGCGAACGCCATCGCGGTGAGCACCTCGAACTTGCTCATCGCCGGGCCCGGCTCCCCCATCGCCCCGGTCAGCGACTGCTCGTCGACCATCAGCACGTACGGCTCGATCTCCCGGTAGGTCTCGACGTAGCGAGCCGGCGAGATCGGTTGGTCGTCGACGGCGATGCGCTCCACCGCGGACTGCAGGTGCGGGCTGGTGGTACGCCCGGTCCGCCGGTGCAGCGCGGTCAGCAGCGCGTCGACCATCCGGGTCACCGAGGTCTTGCCGTTGGTGCCGGTGACGTGAATGGCCGGGTAGCTGAGCTGCGGGTTGCCCAGCAGGTCCAGCAGCGCGGTGATCCGGGCCAGCGACGGCTCGATCTTGGTCTCCGGCCAGCGGGCGTCGAGCAGGTGCTCGACCTGCAGCAGCGCGGCGACCTCGTCGGGCGTCGGTGCGCTCACAGCGCGGCCAGCCGCGCGGTGATCCGTTCGACCTCTTCGGTGGCCAGCTGGTGGCGACCGCGGATCTTCTGCACCTCGGATTCGGGGGCCTTGGCCAGGAACGCCTCGTTGCCCAGTTTGGCGCCTGCTCCCTTGAGTTCCTTCTCGGCGGCGGCCAGCGCCTTCTCCAGCCGGCGTCGCTCGGCCTCGACGTCCACCGCGCCGGAGGTGTCCAGTTCGACCAGCACCGTCGCGTCGGTGAGCCGAACCTCGACCGAGGCGGTGGGGGTGAATCCGTCGGCGGCCTCGGTGAGCCAGGCCAGCGCCGCGACGGCCGGCAGCTGGGCGTCCAGGTCGGCCTCGGTGACCCGCGCCAGCCGGGCCGAGACCTTCTTGCGGTCGGCCAGGCCCTGATCGCTGCGGAACCGCCGGATCTCGGTGACCAGCGCCTGCAGATCCGAAATCCGTTTGTCGGCAACCCGGTCCGACCGGATGCCGGACGGCGTCGGCCAGTCGGCGATCACCAGCGACTCCTCGCCGGTGAGTGCGGTCCACAGGCTTTCGGTGACGAACGGCATCACCGGGTGCAGCAGTTTGAGCAGGGTGTCGAGCACGGCGGCCAGCACGGCGGTGGTGTGTTCGGCACCCGAATTCAGCTGCACCTTGGCCAGTTCCAGGTACCAGTCGCAGAACTCATCCCAGGCGAAGTGGTAGAGCGCCTCGCAGGCCCGATTGAAGTCGTAGTCGTCCAGCGCCGAATCCACCTCGGCGCGAACGGTTTCCAGCCTGCCGAGGATCCACCGGTCGGCGTCGGTGAGTTTGGCGGGCTCCGGCAGCGGCGCCGGAGCCGCGCCGTTCATCAGGGCGAACCGGGTGGCGTTGAACACCTTGGTGGCGAAGTTGCGCGACGCGCGGGCGTGGTCCGGCCCGATGGACAGGTCACCGCCGGGGCTGGCGCCGCGGGCCAGGGTGAACCGCAGGGCGTCGGCGCCGAACTCCTCGACCCAGTCCAGCGGGTCGATGCCGTTGCCCTTGGACTTGCTCATCTTTGAGCCGTGTTCGTCGCGGATGAGACCGTGCAGGAACACATTCTCGAACGGCACCTGCGCGCCGCGGGTGCCACCGGCGGTGATCGCGTCGTCGTCGCCGACGAACGTGCCGAACATCATCATCCGGGCCACCCAAAAGAACAGGATGTCGTAGCCGGTGACCAGCACGCTGGTGGGATAGAACTTCTCCAGCTCGGGGGTCCGGTCCGGCCAGCCCATGGTGGAGAACGGCCACAGCGCCGAGGAGAACCAGGTGTCGAGCACGTCGGGGTCCTGGGTCCAGCCGGCCGGCGGGGTCTCGTCGGGTCCGACGCACACCTTCTCCCCGTCCGGACCGTGCCAGATCGGGATGCGGTGACCCCACCAGAGCTGGCGCGAGATGCACCAGTCGTGCATGTCGTCGACCCAGCCGAACCACCGGGGCTCCAGGCTCTTGGGGTGAATGACGGTGTCGCCGCCCCGGACCGCGTCGCCGGCGGCCTTGGCCATCGACTCGACCCGGACCCACCACTGCAGGCTCAGCCGCGGTTCGATCGGTTCGCCGCTGCGTTCGGAGTGCCCGACGCTGTGCAGATACGGGCGCTTCTCGGCGACGATGCGGCCCTCGGCGGCCAGCGCCTCGCGCACCGCGACACGGGCCTCGAAGCGGTCCATGCCGTCGAATCGTGTTCCGGTATCGGCGATCCGGCCGGCCTTGTCCATGATCGTCGGCATCGCCAGCCCGTGCCGCTGGCCGATCTCGAAGTCATTGGGGTCGTGCGCCGGGGTGACCTTGACCGCGCCGGTGCCGAATTCGGGATCGACGTGCCCGTCGGCGACGATGACGATCTCCCGGTCGGTGAACGGGTGGGCCAGGGTGCGCCCGACCAGGCCGCGGTAGCGGTCGTCATCGGGATGCACGGCGATCGCGGTGTCGCCGAGCATGGTCTCGACCCGGGTGGTGGCCACCACGATGTGGGGCTCGTCGTCGTTCATCGAGCCGTAACGGAAGGAGACCAGTTCGCCCTCGACATCGGAGTATTTGACCTCGAGGTCGCTGATCGCGGTCTGCAGTACCGGCGACCAGTTGACCAGCCGCTCGGCCTGGTAGATCAGCCCGGCGTCGTAGAGACGTTTGAAGATGGTGCGCACGGCCCGGGACAGGCCGTCGTCCATGGTGAAGCGGTCGCGGCTCCAGTCCACCCCGTCGCCGATACGGCGCATCTGCTCACCGATGGTGCCGCCGGACTCGCGCTTCCAGTCCCAGACCTTCTCGACGAAGGCCTCCCGGCCCAGGTCCTCCTTGGTGGTCCCGGCGGCGGCGAGCTGCTTTTCCACCACCGACTGGGTGGCGATGCCGGCGTGGTCCATACCCGGCAGCCACAGCACCTCGAAACCCTGCATGCGCTTGCGGCGGGTCAGCGCGTCCATCAGCGTGTGGTCGAGCGCGTGGCCCATGTGCAGGCTGCCGGTGACGTTCGGCGGCGGCAGCACGATCGAGTACGGCGGCTTGTCACTGGTGGGGTCGGCGGTGAAATACCCGGCGTCGACCCAGCCCCGATACAGGGCGTCTTCTACCGCACCCGGATCCCACGACTTGGGCAGGGACGTCTGGGCATCAGAATGGGCGCTGGTCACCGGTTGATTCTAGGAAGCCGGTGCCGCCCGGCGCGAAAGCCCCCGTCGGCGGAGGCTTTCGGCGCCGGGTGACCGGTGCTGATTACTTCTTGCCGCCCAGCAGGCCGCCGAGGATATCCCCGATCGGGTTGTTGGACTTGCCGCCGCCGAGCACGCTGCCCAGGATGCTGCCCAGCGGGTTGTTGCCGCCGGAGGCGCCCGCGCCGGCTCCGCCGAGGATGCCGCCCAGCAGGTCGCCGAGGATGTTGCCCGACCCCTGCGCCTGGTTGCCCGCGTCGGCGGTGCGGTTGGCGAACTGCTTGCCGATGTAGGCCAGCACGATGGGAGCCAGCAGCGGCAGCAGCTTCTGCATCAGGCCGCTGTCGGCGCCGCCCTGACCGGCCAGCGCCGAGGCCACCGCCGAGCTGTCGTTGCCGCCGAAGATCCGCGCGACGGCCTGGTCGCCCGCGGCCTCGTCGACGTCGTCGACGACCACGCCGCCGTCCAGCAGACCGCTGGCCGCGTGCTCCTCGGCGACCTCCGCGATCTTGTCGGCCGCGCCCTCCTCGGCGTTGGCCTGCATGCCGCCGACCATCACCGGGACCAGCGTCTGGATGGCCTTGTTCACGTCGTCTTCGGAGGCACCCACCCGAGCTGCGATGTCGGCAACCGGGATCTGCGCGAGCAGATCGTCGAGGTCAGCCATGTCTGTCCACCCTTCGTCATCGGCGGCCGCACCCACGTCGGCCGCGCTGCCGATGACCCTAGTCGCCGCCGGTGGCCGCTACTACCCCTCAGTACCGCGTCAGCGCTGCGCCTCAGACCAGCCGCTCGACGTCGAGACGGACACCGGCCGCGGGCAGCCGCGTCAGCAGGGCGTCGCCCATCGCCGAGGCGGGGGTGAGCACGCCCAGCAGGTCCGACAGCTTGTCACGGTCCAGAGCCAGCGCCAGACCGCTCTCCCCCAGCAGCACGGCGGTGGCCTTGTACCCGGGGTCGCCCTGCTGGGCGATGGTGGCCCGGTAGCGGGCGCCGCCGGAGGTGCTGGTGTAGGTCTCGATGGTGTAGTGGCCGTTCTCCCGGGCCGCCTCACTGGGCCCGTTGCCCGGCTTGGGCACCACCTTGTCGACTAGGGTGCGAGGCAGCTTGTTGAAGAACCGGGTGCCCAGGGCTGCCGAGGCGGCCTGTACGCCGGTGACCAGTCCCGCGATCACCGGTGCGGCCACCGAGCGGCCGAAGCTCATCTGTTCGGCGTAGGCGAAGCGGCGGCCGTAGACGTAGTCCAGCAGTGCGTTGCTGCGGCGGACGATGCGGGTGTTGGAGCCCGCCATCACGAACGCGCCGGTCCAGTAGCCGGCCAACTCGGGGGCGATCTCGGCGCCGCGGTGCCAGCGAGTGTCGGACTGCCCGCCCAACTCCGGTTCTGCGCCGCGGTCGGGGCTCAGCGTGTAAGGGTCTTCCAGCACCCGGCGCAGCTCGGGGTCGGCCGACGCCTCGTCGAACATCTCCAGCGCGGAGGCGACGGTGCCGCCGGACACCCCACCCGACATCGACCGAACCACCAGGTTGGTGTCCAGCAGGTCCCCGGTGCCGTCGGCCTCGGCGCGGCGGTGCAGCGCGAAGACGGTCAGATCCGACGGGATCGAATCGAAGCCGCACGCGTGCACGATGCGGGCGCCGGTGTCGATGGCCTGCTTGTGGTGGCCGTCGATGCTTTCCAGGATGAAGTTCGGCTCGCCGGTCAGGTCGGCGTAGTCGGTACCGGCCGCTGCACAGGCGGCAACCAGGGGCAGACCGTACTTCGCGTACGGGCCGACGGTGGTGACCACCACCTGGGTGCGGGCGGCCATCGCGTCCAGGGTCTCCGGCCGTCCGGCGTCGGCGATGACGATCGGCCACTTGCGGGCCGCCTCACCGAGACCGTCGCGGACGGCGACCAGCTTGGACTCGGATCGACCGGCCAGCGCAATCCGCGCGTCGCCGGCGACGACGGCGGGGTGAGTGGACAGGTATTGCGCGGTCAGGCGACCGACGAAGCCGGTCGCGCCGTACAGGACGATGTCGAATTCACGCTGCGGTGTGGGCATGACCGAAAACCTACCCGCACCCTGCCGCAGCGGCCGTCGCGTACGTTCCTTCTCATGAGCCGTCGGATCGTGGTGATCGGAGCGGGCATCGCCGGTCTTGCCACCGCCGCCGCACTGCAGGGCCGCGGGCACCAGGTGTCGGTGATCGAAGCGCGCGAGGACACCTCGTCGGGCGCCGGCATCAGTATCTGGCCCAACGCGCTGGCCGCGCTGGACGTCATCGGGGTGGGCGACGACGCGCGCGCCGCGGGCGGCCGGATCGGTGCGGGCGCGGTGCGCTGGCGCAGCGGCGCCTGGCTGCGCCGCCCGGAACCGGAACGCATCATCACCGCCCTGGGC
The DNA here is from genome assembly GCF_010731615.1 of Mycolicibacterium insubricum. Lineage (NCBI taxonomy): Bacteria > Bacillati > Actinomycetota > Actinomycetes > Mycobacteriales > Mycobacteriaceae > Mycobacterium > Mycolicibacterium insubricum. The sequence goes on from NZ_AP022618.1 coordinate 3,554,551, forward strand.
GAGCCGCTGGTGGTGGTGCGGCGCTCGGTGCTGCGCGACATCCTGACCGCGGCGCTGTCCCCCGGCACCGTCAGGCACGGCCTCGCCGCGACGACGGTGCTCGACGAGCCGAGCCCGGTGCGCATCCGGTTGTCCGATGGCACCGTCGCCGAAGCCGACGCGGTGGTGGGCGCCGACGGTACCCATTCCATGCTGGCGCGTCACCTCAACGGGACGCTGACGCAGCACTACGTGCGCTATACGGCGTGGCGGGGTGTGGCGGACTACCCGCTGGACCCCGATCTGGCCGGCGAGACGCTCGGCCCCGGCCTCGAAGTCGGCCACGTGCCGATGGGCCCGGACCACACCTACTGGTTCGCCACCGAAATGACACCGGAGGGCGGGAGCTCACCGGGTGGCGAGCTCGCCTATCTGCGGACCAAGTTCGCGGACTGGGCCGAACCGGTGCCGTCGATCCTGGCCGCGACGCCCGAGGACGAGGTGCTGCGCAACGATCTGTACGACCGGACGCGAGCCCGGACCTGGGCGCGGGGCGCGCTGGTGCTGGTCGGCGACGCGGCCCACCCGATGCGCCCGCATCTGGGCCAGGGCGGCTGCCAGGCCATCGAGGACGCCGCGGTGCTGGCGGCGCTGCTGGACGCCGACGTCGATCCGGCGGTCGCCTTCGCCCGGTTCGCGGCGTTCCGCCGACCCCGGGTGCGCGCCCTGGTGCGCGAGTCGCGGGTGATCGGGGAGGTCGTCAACCTGCGGCCGGTGCTGCTCGGTGCGGCCGCCGCGCGGGCCAGCAGGCTGATCCCTGAGGCACTGGTCACTCGGCACCTGGCCACCATCGCCGCGCGATCGGCGTTCCGGCTGCCCGGATAGCCGACAGTGCCGGGCACCCGAAGGTGCCCGGCACTGTCGTCAGAGATATAGAGGCGAAGATCAGCCGCGGCGGCCGCACACCGGCCAGGCGCCCCGGCCCTGCGAGCGCAGCACGTTCTCGGCGACCCGGATCTGCTCCTCACGGCTGGCGTTGTGCGGCGAACCGTTGCCGCCGTTGGCCCGCCAGGTGCCCAGGGAGAACTGCAGGCCGCCGTAGTAGCCGTTGCCGGTGTTGATGGCCCAGTTCCCGCCGGACTCGCACGCGGCGACCGCGTCCCAGTTCATTCCGTCGGCCGACGCGGTGGCGCTGGAGAAGGCGAGCGGGGTGGCAATGATCGCGCCACCGAGCAGGGCCATTCCGGCCGACTGAGCGAGCTTGGTACGGAGGTTCGTCAACGTCGTTCCTTTCGCCGCGCGCGCGCCGTCCGGCCGTCCATCGCTGTGGACGCCGCGGGTTGCCCTGGTCGGGCTGTGGATTCGGTTCGTGCCGTCTCGGTCGGGCACGACAGCGGGTGCATTCGCCGGATTCGGATACCGGTCGGCTTCGCTACATCGACCGCCGGGCCTGCCGGCCGTCTGCGGTCCCGCTCACACGCAAGGTTTATTGGTTTTAAGTTGTGTGTCCCGGATGGAACGAAATTGACCGTACGGAGTAATTCGCGTCGAGTCACATCGGCGACACGCCTATATCGGTTTGATAACGGGACGATCACAACCAACCCTATGAGGAGTCTGTGCAGGTCAATAGGCGGTTCTTAGATAGCGCCGCAATGACGGACTTCGCAGGTCAGCGTGATCGACGTCACGGGCATTCTGTGAGCCCGACCACTCGAATTCAGGCTGATCGGCGCCGTTATAGAGACGAGATAGGGGCGTATGGCGTTACCCACGGCCGCGGCGGGCCGGATCCAATTGCGTAACATAAGTCACATTACGCACCATTGTTCACACGGTTACCAGTTAGGGGGCTTAACGAAATATACGGGATTGAAATCATTGAATCAATTTCCGTGGCGTGTCATTGTCGAATTCATTCAGCATGCATGGTAGGCAACGCCGACGGGCCCAAAAAACACCGGCCGTGCGCATCCTGGGGTGCGCACGGCCGGTGTCGGAGGCGTCGGGACGCGGTCAGTCCACCGTCCAGGTATCCCGACCGCGCAGCAACGACTGCAGCGCGGCGGTGTCGTGCGGCGTCGCCGCCATCGCCTGGGCCAACTGCGCCTGCGCCTCGTCGTTGTACACCGGGCGGTTCACCTGACGGAAGATGCCCATCACGGTGTGCTCCAGGTTCTGGTCGGAGAGCCGCGACAGCGCAAAGGAGTAGGACGAGTCCTGCTGCGACGGGTCGTGCACGACGATATCGGCCGGGTCCACGTCGACCGTCTTGGCCACATCCAGGCCGAATCCGGATTGCACGACGGCGTACTCGCCGTTGGCGCCGAAGGTGATGGGCTGGCCGGGGGTCACCTTGATGACCCGCTCCTCGGCGCCCTCCTTGCGCAGCACGTCGAAGGAGCCGTCGTTGAAGATCGGGCAGTCCTGCAGGATCTCGACGATCGCCGCACCGCGGTGCTCGGCGGCTGCCCGCAGCACCTCGGTCAGGCCTGCGCGGTCGGAGTCCAGGGCCCGGCCGACGAACGTGGCCTCGGCACCCAGGGCCAGCGACACCGGGTTGAACGGCTGGTCCAGCGAACCCATCGGGGTCGACTTGGTGACCTTGCCGACCTCCGAGGTGGGCGAATACTGCCCCTTGGTCAGGCCGTAGATCCGGTTGTTGAACAGCAGGATGGTGATGTTCATGTTCCGGCGCAGGGCGTGGATCAGGTGGTTGCCACCGATGGACAGCGCGTCGCCGTCACCGGTGACCACCCACACCGACAGATCACTGCGGGCCAGCGACAGGCCGGTGGCGATGGTCGGGGCGCGGCCATGGATCGAGTGGAAGCCGTAGGTCTCCAGGTAGTACGGGAACCGGCTGGAGCAGCCGATACCGCTGACGAACACCATGTTCTCGCGCCGCAGCCCGAGCTCGGGCAGGAAGTTGCGGATGGTGTTGAGGATGACGTAGTCACCGCAGCCCGGGCACCAGCGGACCTCCTGGTCGCTGGTGAAGTCCTTGGCCTTCTGCGGCTCGTCGGTGGTCGGGACCAGGCTCATCTTGGACAGCGGTTCCAACCCCAGGTCGGTACCGCCGTGGCTGCCGATCAGATCAGTCATGAGCGCGGCTTCCCTTCATCACGTCGTTCTGCATCGTCGGCCGGGTCATGCCTCTGCTCCTACGCCGCTTCCGACGGTCACCGCACCGAGGCGGGCGACCATCGTCTTGTCCTGCTCGATCTCTGCCAGTGTTCCACCGAGGGCGGCACGGATCACGCGACCGATCTCGTCGGCCAGGAACGCCAGGCCCTGCACCTTGGTGACCGACTGCACGTCCACCAGGTACCGGGCGCGCAGCAGCAGCGCCAGCTGCCCCAGGTTCATCTCGGGGCAGACCACCTGCGGGTAGCGGGCCAGCACGTCGCCGAGGTTGGCCGGGAAGGGGTTGAGGTGACGCAGCTGGGCGTGGGCCACCTTGATGCCCTTCTTGCGCGCCTGGCGGCACGCCTCGCCGATCGGGCCGTAGGAACTGCCCCAGCCCAGGATCAGCAGCTCGGCGTCGCCGGTGGGGTCGTCGACCTGCAGATCCGGCACCTCGATACCGGCCACCTTCGCCTGGCGCAGCCGCACCATCAGGTCGTGGTTGCCCGGGTCGTAGGAGATGTTGCCCGACCCGTTGGCCGATTCCAGGCCGCCGATGCGGTGTTCGAGGCCCGGGGTGCCCGGGATCGCGAACTGGCGGGCCAGCGTCTCGGGATCGCGCGCGTAGGGCTGGAACGGCTCGCCGGGCTCGGCGAAGGTGTGCTCGATCGGCGCGTAGCCCGCGATGTCCGGGATCCGCCAGGGCTCCGAGCCGTTGGCGATCGCACCGTCGGACAGCACTACCACCGGGGTGTGGTACTTGATGGCGATGCGGGCAGCCTCCACCGCGATGTCGAAGCAGTCCGACGGCGAGCGCGGCGCCAGCACCGCCACCGGCGACTCGCCGTTGCGGCCGAACATCGCCTGCAGCAGGTCGGCCTGCTCGGTCTTGGTGGGCAGGCCGGTGGACGGCCCGCCGCGCTGCACGTCGACGATCACCAGCGGCAGCTCGGTCATCACCGCCAGGCCCATCGCCTCGGACTTCAGCGAGACGCCCGGGCCCGAGGTGGTGGTGACGCCGAGCGCCCCGCCGTAGGACGCGCCGATGGCCGCGCCGATGCCGGCGATCTCGTCCTCGGCCTGGAAGGTCAGCACGTTGAAGTTCTTGTGCTTGGACAGCTCATGCAGGATGTCGCTGGCCGGGGTGATCGGGTAGCTGCCGAGCACCACCTGCAGGTTCGCCAGATGCCCGGCCGCCACCAGTCCGTAGGCCATGGCGGTGTTGCCGGAGATCTGCCGGTACTCGCCGGAGACCAGCTTGGCCGGCGCCACCTCGTAGGTGGTGCCGAACGCCTCGGTGGTCTCGCCGTAGTTCCAACCCGCGCGCAGCGCCAGCACGTTCGCCTCGGCGATATCGGGTTTGCGGGCGAACTTCTCCCGGATGAACGTCTCGCTGGTCTCGATCGGACGGCCGTACATCCACGACAGCAGGCCGAGCGCGAACATGTTCTTGGCGCGCTGGCCGTCCTTCTTGGTGGCGCCGATCTCCTCGACCGCACCGAGGGTCAGCGTGGTCATCGCGACGGCCTGCACGACGTAGTCGGACAGGCTGTCGTCGTCGAGCGGGTTGGCGTCGTAGCCGACCTTGGCCAGGTTGCGCTTGGTGAATTCGTCGGAGTTGGCGATCACCAGGCCGCCGCGGGGCAGGTCGTCGATGTTGGCCTTCAGCGCCGCCGGGTTCATCGCGACCAGCACGTCGGGCCGGTCGCCCGCGGTGAGGATGTCGTAGTCGGCGATCTGGATCTGGAACGACGAGACGCCCGGCAGGGTGCCCTGAGGTGCACGGATCTCGGCCGGGTAGTTGGGCTGGGTCGCCAGGTCGTTGCCGAACAGCGCGGCCTCGGAGGTGAATCGATCACCGGTGAGCTGCATGCCGTCGCCGGAGTCACCGGCGAACCGGATGACGACACGTTCCAGCTTCTGCCGCGGCTGCGACCCGGTTCCATTGCTGCTGGGACCCACGTCCCCGCCTTTCCTCAGCTGACTCTGTACTGCGGCGTGCCGACCGTCCCATGCGCACCACCGGGGCGCTGCGTCCGAGGGGCGCATCGCCGGGTGAATACAGCGGGGCGAGTTGGTGTCACTCGCAGTACCGATTATTGCACTTCTCTTAGGGAGCCCTTCACTCCGGGGTCTGCCGACACGCCGATCGGACCCGGAGAAACTCCCAGGTCACCGGCACGACGAAATCATTACTAGGACAATAATGTGGTTTCCGTCACGTAATGACGGGAGTCAAGTCTAAGAATTCCGGGTACCCGTCGGTAACTTCGCCACGCTGTACGCTGAGCAACTGCTCAGCGCTACTTTCCACCATAATTTTCTGCGCCCGGATGTCAAATCTCGGGCCCTCCAACGCCGAGCGTGCGTGTCCCCGGCGGGGACACGCACGCTCGGCGTATTGAGCGATCAGGCGGGTGTGCAGTTGCTCCAGACCACATAGGAGCCGAAGATGCTGCTCGGATGGCGCTCGCGGGCGATCCGATCGGCATCGCCGGCATCGGCCGCGTTCTCCACGAACTCGAAGTTCGGATTGCCCCACGCCGCCCACCCCGAGCCGATGCCCAGGACGCAGTTGAAGTTGTCCGCCTGGGCGACACCACCGGACAACGGGCCGGTCAGTGCCACCACGGCGCCCGTCGCCATCGCGACGAGCAGTCCGGTGAAACGGTGTTTGGTCATGTCAGTCCTCCAATAGGTCGTTGACGGTGGTGCCGGTCAAGAGGTGATCGGGCGGTCGCGGCTGGGCATCAATCCGGGATGACCCAGTTCGACCAGGTGTCGACCGGATTGACCGAATAGGAGCTGGGATAGACCCGCGCCATCGCCTGCCGGAGCGTCTCGCCGCCCATGGGATGGGTCACCGGAGGTCCCCAGTAAACGCAGGAGAGTTCAGTGCCGAAGAAACCGAAGTTGATTGGGCCGGTCCCGGGTACCAGGTCCTGGCACGCCTGGGTCGGGGTCAGGGTGCGGTCGGCATGCGCGACGGGCGCCACCACCAACGCCGCACCGACCAGCGTCACTGCAATCAGATGCCTCATGTCGTCCCCTCCCCCGCGGTCTGCCGCCGCCGAAGCGATCTCGTGACCTCAGGGAACCCCGGATCCGCGGCGGGCGCGAGGCGGCGTCCCGGCCAGTGGAACGAGGTGTGCGCCTAGCATCAGGGTCATGAGTTCCGGTGTGCTGCAGGTCGGTCCGCTGATCCCGTCGCTACAGGAGGCATTGCGGACGTCGTATGACGTCGTGCGGTTGCCGGACAATCCCGGCGAGCGTCCCGCATTCCTCGCCGCGAACGCCGATGCCGTCCGAGTCATCGTCACCGCCGGCGTCACCGGCTCGCCGCGCATCGACGCCGAGCTGATCGCGTCGCTGCCGAGACTGGCCGCCGTCGTCTATTGCGCGGTCGGCTACGACAGCATCGACCTGTCGGCCGCGGCGGCCCGGTCCATCCGGGTGAGCAACACCCCCGATGTACTCACCGACTGCGTCGCCGACGCCGCCGTCGGCCTGCTGATCGACGTGTTACGAGGGTTCAGCGCCGCCGACCGCTACCTGCGCGCCGGCCGGTGGGTCACCGACGGCCCGTACCCGCTGACCCGCCGCGTCACCGGCAGCCGGGTCGGCATCCTCGGCCTGGGCCGTATCGGGGCGGCAATCGCCCGTCGACTCGAGGCGTTCGACTGCCGGATCGGCTACCACAACCGCACCCCGGTGCCCGGCTGCGCGTACCAGTACTTCGACTCACCGACAGGGTTGGCGCACGGCGTCGACGTCCTGGTGGTGGCCACCCCGGGCGGCGCCGGAACCCGCGCGCTGGTCGACGCCGACGTGCTCGCGGCCCTCGGCGAGACCGGCTATCTGATCAATATCGCCCGCGGCAGCGTCGTCGACGAATCCGCGCTGGCCGACGCGCTGACCAGCGGACGGCTCGCCGGCGCCGGCCTGGACGTCTTCGCCCACGAGCCAAACGTTCCCGAGGCGCTCCTCGGGCTGGACAATGTGGTGCTGCTGCCGCATATGGCCAGCGCGACGGTACAGACGCGCGCGGCGATGGCCGAGCTGGCGCTGCGCAATCTGGCGAGTTTTTGCGACCGCGGCGAGCTGGTCACCCCGGTCGAGGTGCCTTAAGCGGTACCCATTTCGCCGGACTCCTCATCGCGGCTCGTTCCTCGCCGCTTGATCGTCGCCCGGGTGCCGCTTGATCGTCGTCAGGCGGTCTTATCCCGGCGCTCGGAACGCGACGGCTTGCGCGGGACGATCGTCGGGAGCACGTTGTCCTCGACGGTCTCCTGGGTGACGACCACCTTGGCGACGTCATCGCGGCTGGGGATGTCGTACATCACCGGCAGCAGAACTTCCTCCATGATGGCGCGCAGGCCGCGGGCCCCGGTGCCACGGTGGATCGCCTGGTCGGCGACGGCTTCCAGCGCCTCGTCGGTGAACTCCAACTCCACGCCATCCATCTCGAACAGCCGGACGTACTGCTTGACCAGCGCGTTCTTCGGCTCGGAGAGGATCTTGACCAGCGATTCCTTGTCCAAGTTGGTCACCGAGGCGACGACCGGGAGCCGGCCGATGAACTCCGGGATCAGCCCGAACTTGATCAGGTCCTCGGGCATGACCTCGGCGAAGTGGTCGGCGGTGTCGATGTCGGCCTTGGAGTGCACCTCGGCGCCGAAGCCCAGGCCGCGCTTGCCAACCCGGTCGGAGACGATCTTCTCCAACCCGGCGAACGCACCGGCGACGATGAACAGCACGTTGGTGGTGTCGATCTGGATGAACTCCTGGTGCGGGTGCTTGCGGCCGCCCTGCGGGGGCACCGACGCCTGGGTGCCCTCCAGGATCTTCAGCAGCGCCTGCTGCACACCCTCGCCGGAAACGTCGCGGGTGATCGACGGGTTCTCGCTCTTGCGGGCGATCTTGTCGACCTCGTCGATGTAGATGATGCCGGTCTCGGCGCGCTTGACGTCGTAGTCGGCGGCCTGGATCAGCTTGAGCAGAATGTTCTCGACGTCTTCACCGACGTAGCCGGCTTCGGTCAGGGCGGTGGCGTCGGCGATGGCGAACGGGACGTTGAGCATCTTGGCCAGCGTCTGCGCCAGGTAGGTCTTGCCGCAGCCGGTGGGGCCAAGCATCAGGATGTTGGACTTGGCCAGTTCGACGGCCTCGCCGCCGCGGCTCTTCTCCCCGGCCTGGATGCGCTTGTAGTGGTTGTAGACGGCAACCGCGAGGGTGCGCTTGGCGGCGTCCTGGCCGATGACGTAGCTCTCCAGGAATTCACGGATCTCGGCGGGCTTGGGCAGCTCGTCGAGTTTCACGTCGTCGGCGTCGGCGAGTTCTTCCTCGATGATCTCGTTGCACAGGTCGATGCACTCGTCGCAGATGTACACACCGGGGCCCGCGATGAGTTTCTTGACCTGCTTCTGACTCTTCCCGCAGAACGAGCACTTCAGCAGGTCACCGCCGTCTCCGATGCGCGCCATGAGATGAGGCCTACTTCCTGTCGCCGACCTGTCAGGTGTTCTTCCCCCCGACGCTACCCGCACTCCCGGTGATGGTGCGACCGATAAGGCGAATAGCGCCGGTGGGATTCGTGTGCGGAAAACATATCCCCTACCGCACCGGTCGGCGCTGTCCGACGCGCGCGGTTATCAAGCTGTTTCCCACCGCAAGAAGTACGCCGGGCACATGGCCCGTCCGGCTACTTCTTCGCCGAGAGCTTCCGGTACTCCAGCACGGTGTCGATGATCCCGTAATCCTTGGCCTCCTCGGCCGTCAGGATCTTGTCGCGGTCGGTGTCCTTGCGGATCACGGCGGGATCCTTGCCGGTGTGCCGCGCCAGAGTGGTGTCCATCAGCGTGCGCATGCGCTCGATCTCGGCGGCCTGGATCTCCAGATCGGAGACCTGGCCCTGGATCGCCCCGCCGACGGCCGGCTGGTGGATCAGGACACGGGCGTTGGGCAGCGCCATCCGCTTGCCGGGGGTGCCGGCGGCCAACAGGACGGCGGCCGCCGAGGCGGCCTGCCCCAGGCACACCGTCGAGATGTCGGCGCGCACGTACTGCATGGTGTCGTAGATCGCCATCAGCGAGGTGAACGAACCACCGGGCGAGTTGATGTACATGATGATGTCGCGGTCGGGATCCAGCGACTCCAGCACTAGCAGCTGGGCCATGACGTCGTTGGCCGACGCGTCGTCCACCTGCACGCCGAGGAAGATGATGCGCTCCTCGAACAGCTTGTTGTACGGATTGGACTCCTTGACGCCGTAGCTGGAGTGCTCGATGAACGACGGCAGGATGTAGCGCGACTGCATCGAGTTCACGCCGTGGGCGGGGTTGGTCATTCGGCACTCCCGTTCAGGTGGGCGCGGGTGATGATGTGATCGACGAAGCCGTAGTCGAGGGCCTCCGGCGCGGTGAACCAGCGATCGCGGTCGGCGTCGGCCTCGATCTTCTCCAGGGTCTGACCGGTGAACTCGGCGTTGAGCCGGTTCATCTCCTTCTTGGTCAGGGCGAACTGCTCGGCCTGGATGGCGATGTCGGCGGCGCTGCCGCCGATACCCGCCGACGGCTGGTGCATCATGATCCGCGCGTGCGGCAGGGCGTAGCGCTTGCCCTTGGTGCCGGCGGCCAGCAGGAACTGGCCCATCGAGGCGGCCATGCCCATCGCGTAGGTCGCCACGTCGCACGGCGCGAGCACCATGGTGTCGTAGATCGCCATACCGGCGGTCACCGAACCACCCGGTGAGTTGATGTAGAGGTTGATGTCCTTGGTGGGATCCTCGGCGGCCAACAACAGGATCTGCGCGCAGAGCCGGTTGGCGATGTCGTCGTCGACCTGGGTGCCCAGGAAGATGATCCGCTCGGCCAGCAATCGCTCATAGACGGAGTCCGTGAGGTTGAGGCCGGACAAGCCGGAACGCATGTTGGTCACGACCGGTACCTGCTTTCTCGTGTGTGGTTCACGTTCGACACTAACCAACCGCGGCGTCCGCGCACTCCCTTGCGGGGGCGCGTTCGCTCACAGCGTCACCGACTAGTCGTCCTCGTCGTCGGCGGCGGCCAGCGCGTCGGCGACGACGTCGGCGTCGGCCTCGGCGGTTTCCGGGCTGGCCTTACCGAAGAACTCGGCGGTGTCGATGACGTTGCCGTCGGTGTCGGTCACCGTGGCGGCCTCGACGACGGCGGCGACGGTCAGCCCGCGGCGCACGTCGGCGAAGACGGCCGGCAGCTGGTTGTTCTGCTGCAGGATCCCGATCAGCTGCTGCGGCTCGATGCCGTACTGGCGCGACATCAGCACCAGGCGCTCCATGATGTCCTGCTGGCCGACCTCGATCTCCAGGTCGTCGGCGATGGCGTCCATCAGCAGCTGGGTCTTGACGGCCTTCTCGGCGTTGCTGCGGGTGTCGGCGTCGAACTCCTCGCGGGAGCTTCCCTGCTCGGTGAGCAGCTCGGCGAACCGGGCCTCGTCGTGGTCGAGCTCGTGGATGGCGTTGTGCACCACGTCGTCGATCTGGGCCTGCACGATCTTCTCCGGCAGGGCGACCTCGACGGTCTCCAGCAGGGTCTCCAGCGCGTTGTCGCGGATCTTCTCGGCCTGCTGGATGCGCTTGAACCGCTCGACCTGCTCGCGCAGGTTGGCGTTCAGCTCGTCGATGGTGTCGAACTCGCTGGCCAGCTGGGCGAACTCGTCGTCGGCGTCGGGCAGCTCGCGCTCCTTGACCGAGACGACGGTGACGGTGACCTCGGCGTCCTTGCCGGCGTGCTCACCGGCGACCAGCTTGGTGGTGAAGGTCTTGGTCTCGCCGGCCTTCAGACCGGTGACGGCCTCGTCCAGGCCCTCGATGAGCTGACCGGAGCCGACCTCGTGGCTCAGGCCCTCGGTCTTGGCCTCCGGCACGTCCTCGCCGTCGACGGTGGCCGACAGGTCGATGGAGATGAAGTCGCCCTCGGCGACCGGCCGGTCGACGCCCTTGAGGGTGCCGAACCGCTCGCGCAGGGACTGCAGTTCCTTGTCCACGTCGGCGTCGTCGATCTCGATCGGGTCGACGGAGATGGTCAGGCTGGACAGGTCCGGCAGGGTGATCTCGGGGCGGATGTCGACCTCGGCGCTGAAGGCCAGCTGCTCGCCGTCCTCCAGCTTGGTGACCTCGATGTCGGGCTGGCCCAGCGGCTTGATGTCGTTGGCGGCAACGGCCTCGCTGTAGCGCGCCGGCAGCGCCTCGTTGACGACCTGCTCCAGGATCGCGGCGCGGCCCACGCGGGCCTCCAGCAGCTTGGCCGGGGCCTTGCCGGGCCGGAAACCGGGCAGCCGGACCTGCTGGGCAAGCTGCTTGAACGCACGGTCGAAGTCGCTCTTGAGCTCCTCGAAGGGCACCTCCACGTTCAGGCGAACCCGGGTGGGGCTCAGGTTCTCGACGGTGCTCTTCACAGGTGCTCCTCGCGGTGATTCGGTCGTTCTGTCATGGGTCAAGTCGTGCGGGTCGTGCTGGTCGGGGTGACAGGATTTGAACCTGCGGCCTTCCGCTCCCAAAGCGGATGCGCTACCAAGCTGCGCTACACCCCGGTCGCTCCTGGCGGTATGCCGAGGCGCCCACGGCATCCTACGGCCTGGGCGCCGACGGCGGCCAAGCCGCCCGGACCTGAGCGGACCCGGGTTGGCCTTTCCCACAGGCCATACAGTCGCGCGTCGGGCAGCACGCGCAGGCGCCACCACCCCAGTCTTGCCCAGTTCACGCCTGCCGCGGCGTCATGAGAAGGCGATCGCGGTTGATCAGCAGGTTCCCCTGAACTCCGGTTTCGGTGCCCGCAGCACCGCCCACGACGTCGTCTCGCGTCCGTCACCCCCGTGCGCAAAAGCGGCGCGAGAGGTCACCCTTTCCTCCGCGACCGGCCAACCAGTGCCTTCTTTCCGCCGCGAGCGGCCAGTTGGGGCACGAGCGGCCAGCCAGGTACGCATAAGCCCAGGACCGCCCAGCGCGGGCCGAACACCATGGAGCGCTGGTGCGCCAACTGGCCGCTCGCGTGGGTTCTCGCGCCAAAAGTGGCCTCCCGCGGGGTTCTCGTGCGGCAACTGGCCGCTCGCAGCGCTCCGGTAATGGAAGATCGTCCCCGGCGCCCCGTCAGCGTCGGTTTACGCCCGCCGGGTCGTCTGTGACCGGGTGGCGATCCAAGCCGGAAATCGCCACTGAAGTGCTGGTGGCCGCTTCCGTGTGGTGCAACGCCCCCCGGCTTGGCATTTGGCTCGGCGGGGCCGTACAGTCTGGCTTCGAGCAGCACATGCGGGCGTAGCTCAATGGTAGAGCCCTAGTCTTCCAAACTAGCTACGCGGGTTCGATTCCCGTCGCCCGCTCCAAACCGCCTGGCGACGGCCGGTTTTTGCTTTCGCAGTCCTACAGCTTGTGCAGCGCGGAACCCTTGTGCATCGCGATGTGATCGGTCTTGTCGCTCTTAATTTCGTACTGCGGTTCGGCGGGGCTGGCGTGGTGCGTGTAGCCCTTGTAATCCACGTCCCGGGTATGGACGGCGATGATCGTTCCGCTGACGTGGCCGGCCTCGGAGTTCCACCCGACGTGGTCCCCGACCTGGAATTGTGTGTTCGATGGCTTCGACATCACGCTGATCAATCGGCGGGATTCAGTGGACTGATCCGGACGAATCCGCGGCTGCGCAGCAGGTCGTTCGCGACGAACAAGGCGGTGCGTTTGTTTCTGTCCTCGAACGGCTGTGCTTTTGCCAGGGCGACGAAGAGATCCGGTGCGTTATCGCGCACTTCGTCACCGGCAGTCGCGACGTCGATGATCGCGGACACGGCACACCCCTTCGCTCTCGCACTCCAATGGCTCCGGAATCATTCTCTCGCGCCTCACCGACAATTCGGTTGAGAAACCACCCACCAACCTGCCGCTGATCCCGAGCTCAGCTATCCACACCGACCACGACGAGTTACGGCCGACGGCCGCGGCCCGACGGCAAACCCCCGTCGGCATAGCGGGCACCCGTCGACTTATACGGATACAACCGTGACTAGGCCTTCAAGGCCACGGAAATCGTCCGCATTGCGCGTGTAGAGCGGGAGCCCTGCGGCCAGCGCCGTCGCTGCAATGAGCAGGTCGACCGCGCGCCGCCGAGGCTGGCGCCCGGCAGCCACAACGGCGGCATAGACGCGCCCATACTCCCTTGCACAGTCGGCGTCGAACGCCAGCGGTTCGACCCAGGATTCGAGCTGCTGCAGCCGGTCTTGGCGTCGAGCCCGCTCGGCTGGATCATCAGTAGCGTGCGTACCGGCGGAGAGCTCCGCGAGCGTGAGTGCGCTGACCGAAGTCTCATCGGGCAAATCAGCCGGCTCGATGACGTCCAGGTCGATCACCACCGACGTGTCGAGCAGGCCGCTGTCCGTCTCAGCCACGCGGGGTGATGTCCTGATCGACGGCTCGGTCCAAATCCTCGCGGAACTGCCGGCAGTCGATATGCGGGGCGCCCCGGAACGCCTCAGCCAACGCCGGCCCGTTGACGACACGGCGGCGGCGCAGCGGGACCAACTCCCCCACCGGAACACCATTTCGGGTGACGACGAAAGCTTCCCCCTGGTCCAGGCGGCGCATGATCTCACCGCTGCTGTTACGCAGCTCGCGCTGGGTGATTTCACTGGCCATCGACTAACTGTAGCACCGACGCTACAGCCCGGCGCGAGATCGCAGCAGCCCAGCGCGGACCAGCAACAATCAGCGTTGTGCGTCCGGCCGCGGGCCCAGGCACGAGTACCAATAGGTCAGGCCGGCGGCCACGAACTCCACGACGCCGGCGACGACGAAGACGGGATCCGGCAGGCCCACGGCGATGATCGAGACAACACGCGTCAGCGCCAACAGGGCCATGCTGGCCGCGAGGAATCGCACCGCGACGACCGGGATCTCGGCTTTGCGGATCGCCCAGAGGTAACCGACACCCAAGGCAATCAACAGGGCACCCGCCGCACGCGTCTCGCTGTCCATGGTCGCCGTCACCGCGCCGGCACCGGGGATGGTCTCCAAGGGGAAGAAGATGCGGCCCGCCCCCAGGACCATCAGGGAGACCCCGGTCACCCAGCCAAGAATCTTGAGGGTTCTGACGATCACAACGTGCTCCTTTGCTGCCATCTCGGTCCCGACGGCATCGTCCGGGCAGGGCATCCGCGGCGGTGTGCCAGAATGCGGTCTACCAGGCATTGTCCGCTGGGTGTGTCGCCGGAGGCCACCGGGTGCACACCGAACGTCTCGGGGGGATCGCGTTGACCGACGGTTGGTCGGGCTATTGCCCACGGGGACACCAGCTCCCGGACGAAACCAGCCCATGCCCGTCCTGCGCGATCGAGGACGACCAAGCCCGTATCGACGCCCAGGCGTCGGCCGCCGTTGCACCACCGCAATACGAAAACCAGCCCCAGGCCGCGGTCAACTACTCCCACGACGACTCCGCCGAGGCCCCGGTCAGCCAAGCCCAGTTTGGGCACACTCAGGTGCCCTATCAGCAGCAGTGGTCGCCGGAGGCAACCGGTCCGTATCCGGTGCCGTCCGGAGGCGGATCGAAACTGCCGATCATCATCGGCGTGGGGGCGCTGGTAGCCGTGGTGCTGGTCGCGCTGGCGGTATTCGGGCTCCGCGGTTCATCGAGTGACTCCGGCGATTCGCCGAGGGCATCCGGCGGTTCACCCTCGGCAGCGGCCGGCACTTCAAGCTGGACGGCGTCGCCCAGCACCACCGTCGCCATGCGGGGTTCGCCTCGTCAGTTCGTCAACGTCGCGCTGTGGCCCTTCGATTCCCCTCAGGCCGCCGACCAGTGGGTGCAACAGGCCGGGGACAGCGACGCCTGGCGGTTCGACGCCGGCCAGACCGCCCTGCGATTTGTCAACGAGTACCTCGGATTCACCGAGGTCAATCAGATCGTCGGCGTCGACGAACGCGGCGATCACGCGTGGGTGAAGGTCGGACAATCCGTCGGAAACAGCACACACACCGCGGCGAACATCCACCTGCAGCGCGTGGGCAGCGCCGTCGTCGCACCGTGGGTGGTCGTCGGCACCGAAGACAACCTCCTGACGCTGGACAGTCCAGTCTACGGTTCTACCGTTGCCGGACAGACGATCTCGGCCGGTGGGAAGATCACCGGCGTCGACGAGTGCATCGGCGTCCGGATCCTGCAGCAGGGGCGGACCCTGGGCGAGGCGCGCTGTGTAATGGCGGGCGGGTCCTCGTCGCCCTGGTCCAACCCGGTCACCATCAGTGGCGTGCAAACCGGCCCGGTGACCGTGGTGGCGTGGACCGGCGGGCACGTCGAGCGGGTCGAGACTTTCGCGATCACCGGGCTGCACGCGAACTGACGGTCAGGGCGCGACGGGCTCGTGCCAGCGGTTGGACATCCCGAGCAGCCGGTCGCCGCTGGGTTTACGTTCCAGCAGCGGGATATCGCTGCAACCCGATTGATTCAGGGCCCATTTCAACCGGTCCAAGTCGAACTTCGACGCCGGCACCGACACCCGCGCCGGCAGATCGCCGAGCACCGCGTCGGACCGCACGGGCATCGGGTTCACCGGCACTCCGGGCACCGGAACCACACCGATCTCGACCATGCCGGGCTCGTTCGCGCGGGCGATGATCACCTTGCCGACGGCGTTCCACCCACCGGCGAAGTCCTTGTCCCGCGCGAAGGTCAATCCGTCCGCGTTGCCCAGGAACAGAGTGGACCAGCGGGCGTACTGCTTCAGCACGAAGACGCCGGTACCGATCGCCGCCACGATGACGGCGATACCGGCCTTGCTGCCCTCGAATCCCAACGCCTTGATCAGCTCGACGAGCCCCCAGCCGACCAGGCTGACCGCTGCCACGGCCGCCGGGCCCACCAGCAGCCAACCGAATTCGCTGTGCGGCCGGGTGATCCGGTAACCGGTCCGCTGCGCCACCGCCCAGATCCACCAGGCACCGGCCACCGCAGCGAGCAGTCCGGCCGCGGTGATGACCCAGGCTTCGGTGTTGGCCGGATCGAGGTCGATGTTGTACACGCCGAGCATCACCGCGAACCCGCCCGCGAAGACCACGACGTACGGGTACTTGTACCAGCGTGATGTCTTTTCCTTCGCCGCGACGGCCTGCGCGCGCGTCACCGGCTCCAGTGAATACCGAGCCATTCCCCCACCCTCCGATCGGTGTCGGTTCCACCCTAATTGCGTACACAACGGGGCCGTGACACTGATTTCCCGGGGGGATCAGCCCTTGTTCAGCAGCGGCTCGATGTTGGCGACGCCGTGGATGCCGGTGTTGCGGTCGCTCTCCAGCACGACAAAGCCGGTGCCCTGCTTGTTCTGGGTGATCAGCATCGTCTCGTGCTCCATCCCGGCGCCGGAGTGGGACTTCTTCAACGGCTTGACGATGTCGTCGTTGAGCTTGGCGAAGAAGTTGTAGTCCATGCTGTCGGTGTTCCAGGCGCGGTAGGCGTGCTTGTTGTCATTGCCGTGCTGGTCGTGGCCGGTGACCTCGATGACCGACTTCTGCCAGTCGTGCTCGTTGCGCGGAACCTTGTTCTCCTTGACGGCCCTGTCGATATCGGCGCGGGCCGGGCCGTAGAGCCGGGTGAGGTGGATGTGCAGCTGGTCCTGGTCCCGCTCGTCCTTGGAGTTGATGCCCAGAGCCCAGTCCGGACCCTTCATCAGGCTGACTTCGGAGTAGGCGTCGTTGAAGTAGTGCGGCGCGGCGGCGTCGAGCAGGTTGTCGCACTCGATGCCGTGCTCGCGGACCGTCGGCACTACCAGCAGGTTGACGTCGCTGCGCGGCTTGGCCTGCCCGTCGTGCACGGCGTAGCCGAGCGAGCGGTCCTTGTTCGGGAAGACGACGTCGCGGTTGCCGAGCTTGAGCATGGGAGTGGCGTGCTTGACGCCGTTCCAGATGTGGCTGGTGGTGTCCTTGGGGTTGCCGCACGGGGAGAAGGCGGGCGTCGCACCCGTCGAGGCCTGGGCCATCGGGGACAGCGCCAGGCCCACCACCGGTGCGGCCGCCAGGGTGGCGATCACGGCGAAGCGGTGCAAGCGGGCGGGGCGAAGGGCGGTGGTCACTGGTGGGCTCCTGACGGGTGTCGTTGTGTTGCAACAACGATCCCGTCATCGCGGCGTCCGGTCAGTCCGCCGGCCGGCCCGAACCCGGGGGGAATTTTGGGTCCACCGATCGGTGGACCCCGTCAGCTCAGAACCGGCTCTCCAGACGCGCGGTGACGCCGGCCTCCTGCAGATCCAGGCGTTCCAGCATCGCCCGGGCCGCCTCGTCCTCGATGTTGCCGGCATCGAGCTCGGCGATCAGTGCCGCCCGCTGGGCCACCAGCACATTCCGGTAGAGCTTGGAATAGACCTCGGCGCGCGGGGTGTGCTCGTCGGGATCGGGCATCTGGTCGGCGTCGTCGGATTGCCGCGCGATGGTGGCCAGGATCTCCTCGGCGAGCTCGCCGTCCACTCCGGCCGGCGGGTTATCCCGGAACGCGGCGAACACCCCTTCGGCGGCATCGTGCACCACCTGCGCAGCCCTGAGAGACTCCGCGAGCTCGGCGTCGGCGTCGGCGCGAATGTGCAGGCGGCGGATCAGCAACGGCAGCGTCCAGCCCTGCAGCAGTAGCGTTCCCACGCTGACCAGGAAGGCGATCGCCTGGATCGAGGCCCGCTCCGGGAACGGCTCTCCGGAGGCCGTCGTCACCGGGATCGCCGCGGCGGCGGCCAGTGTCACCACCCCGCGCATGCCGGTCCAGGACACCACCAGTGATTCCTGCCAGGTCAGTTTGGCGTGGTCCACCCGGCGACGCCGCAACCGAAGCCGCCAGCCGCGCTCTCCGTTCTCGACGGTGGGCAGGCGTACTCGGGCACCGACGTGCTCGGTCAGCTTGCGGCGCCCGAAGATGACGAACACCGACAGCGGCCGGATCAGCAGCACGACGGCCAGCACGATCAGCGAGGCGACGACGACCTCCATCAGCGATTCGTGCGCCTCCTGCAGGTGCACCAGGACGAATCGCAGGTGCAGACCGATATAGGCGAAGACGAACGCCTCCAGCAGCACGTCGAGGGCATTCCAGACGTGCCGTTCCTGCAGTCGGGTCTGGTAGCCGGCGCTCAGCGTGCCGTTGCCGACGATGAACCCGGCGACCACCACCGCGAGCACACCGGAGGCGTGCAGTTCCTCGGCGGTGATGAACGCCGCGAACGGCACCAGCAGCCCCTGCGCGGTCTCCAGGCCCGGACTCTCCAGCTGGTTGCGGATCCACAGCGTGATGTAGCCGAGCGCCGCGCCGACCAGGGGCCCGACGACGGCGCTGTAGCCGAACAGTGCGACGGGGTTCTCGATGAACGTCTTGGTGCCGGCCACATGCGCGACGGCGAAGCTGAACAGGGTGAGCGCGGCGGCGTCGTTGATCAGGCTCTCCCCGGTCAGGATCGCCATCATCCGCCGCGGCAGGCCGAGCTTGCGGCCCACCGCCACCGCGGTGACGGCGTCCGGTGGCGCCACGATGGCACCCAGCACCAGGGCGATGCCGAAGGACAGCGGGACCGCGTCGGCCCAGGCGGAGAACCCGGCGACGGCGAACGCGGTCACCACCACCAACCCCACGCCGAGGCCGAGGATCGGGCGGATGTTGCGCCGGAACGTCGGGAAGGAGAAGTTCAGGGCGGCCGAGTAGAGCAGCGGTGGCAGCACCAAGGTGAGCAGGACGTGCGAATCCAGTTCCGGCGGTTCGAAATCCGGCAGGAACGACACGGCGATACCGACGACGACGATGACGAGCGCGGGTTCCAGGCCCCGGCGGTGCGCCATCACGGTGATCACGATCGCCCCGACGACGACGAGTATCAATTCCACGGGATCATTGTGCCGGGTGATGTCCCGCGATCGCGCGGCCGAGCCGCCGAGCCGGAGCGGGACGGCGGTTTCAGAGGACGACCAGGACCTGTGCGGCGATCACCTTGACGATCATCGCGGTGGGATAGGCCAGCGTGTAGCCCAGAGACACCCGGGCGTCGTAGCCGGTGCGTTCGTTGGCGAAACCGAGCAGCGCCGGCTGGGTCTGCACCCCGCCGAGTACCCCCGAGCTGCGCACGCCGCCAAGGGAGAACACCCACCGGGTCAGCGCATAGCTCCCGACGGCGACGACGGCCGACGCGGCCGCGCCGACCCCGACGAGTTTGACCACCTCGCCGGATGCGAACGCCACGGCGATCAGGCCGCCGGCCTTGCATCCGGCGTAGGCCAGGAACAACATCAGGCCGATCTCGGCCAAGACCGTCGCCGAGGTCACCGGCATGCTGGTCAGGATCGGGCCGATCCGGCGCATCCGGCCCATCACCAACCCGACCAACAGGGTGCCGGCGGCCGCGCCGATCGAAACCGTCAGCCCGCCGGGCAGCGAGATCGGGATCAGGCCGATGCCCAACCCGATCGCCAGTCCACCGCCGAGCGCCAGGGGCGCGAACGCCGTCTGCCCGCGATTGGAGTCACCCAGCAGTTCGGTCACCGCGTGCATGTTCTCCGGCGGCGCGACCACCCGCAGCCGGTCACCGAGCTGCAGTCGCAACGACGGCTCGCTGACCAAGTCGACGTCACCGCGCCGGACCCGGGACACCGTCGCACCGTGGCCGGCGAAAGGAAGATCGGCGACGCGGTGTCCGCCGAACCGCGGGTTCGACAGGGTGATGCGCCGGAAGTCCAGGCCGGAACGGTCGTCGGTCAGGTCGTGGCTGGAGCGGTGGCCGAGCCGGTCGGCGATCGCGTCGATGTCGTCGGCCTCCCCCACCACCGACACCTTGTCGCCGTGGCCGAACTGGGTGTCCGGGGTGACGGCGGTGACCTCGGACTGGCCCGCGTGGCAGACCCGGACGAGTTTGACGGCGCCGCCGATCCGGCTCTGCACGTCGGCGGCGGTCACCGGCTGGTGGCGGTCGACCCGGATGGTGGCGCCGACGATGGGCTGCGGGGCGTCGGTGTCCGACGCTGCCCGGCGCAGCGACCACGCCGTCGCCGCCAGCATCGCCAACACACCGAACAGATACGCGGAGGCATAGCCGACGGTGGCCTCGGCACCACCACCGGCGGCGGCCAGCGCCGGGGTGTTGGTCTGCGAACCGGCGAACACCCCGGCGATCGCGTCGCTGTCCAGTCCCATCGCCCGACCGAGGATCAACGTCACCGCGGCGGCCGCGAAGATCACCCCGGCCGCCGACAGCATCAGCGGCCAGGACGTGCGGATCGCCGCGAAGAAGCCGGGCCCGGACACCACCCCGGTGGCGAAGGCGAACAGGGCCAGTCCGAACGACCCGAGCGCGTCGGGCACTTCGATATTCACGCCGGCGGCGGCACCCCAGGCGGACAGCCCCAGCGCCGCGAACAGGATCCCGGCCGCCCCGAGCTGGATCCCGCGTATCGACACCGCCCCGAGTGCGGTCCCGGCCATGATCACCAACGCGACCGTGATCAGCGGTTGGTCACCCAGAAACTGCAGAACTGCGTTCACTCGGCCTCCACCCCGACGCGGACGCTCTCACCCTAGGGCGTCGACGGCGAACGTGCCGGACCGAAGAGGTCAGTGCTGGCAGGCGGGACACCAGAACAGGTTTCGGCCTTCCAGCTCGGTGGTGAGCACCGGTGAACCGCAGATCCGGCAGGGCTCTCCGGCCCGCCGGTAGACGTAGGTGCGGGGCCGCCCGGCGCGATACGACGGTGCGCCGTGGTCGTCCTCGGGGCGCACGACGACGATCTGCCCGCGGCGTTGCCCGACCTTCATCATCGCGACCAGGTCGGCCCAGATGGCGTCGAACTCCTCGGCGCTGATCGACGTGCCGGGCCGCATCGGGTCGATGCCGTGCCGGAACAGCACCTCACTGCGGTAGATGTTGCCGACGCCGGCCAGCACCGACTGGTCCATCAGCAGGGCGCCGATGCTGCGCCGAGATTTCGAGATCCGCCACCAGGCTTTGTCCGGCTCGGCGTCGGCGCGCAGCGGGTCGGGTCCGAGCCGGTCCAGCACGTCGGCGATCCCGCCGTCGTCGAGCACCTCGCAGACCATCGGTCCGCGCAGGTCGGTGCCGTAGTCGGTGCCCAGCATGCGCATCCGCACCTGCCCAATCGGATCCGGGGGCCCGTCGCCGTCGAGGGCGTACTCGGAGAACGCGCCGTAGATGCCGAGGTGGATGTGCACGGCGCGGCCGCCGTCGTAGTGGTGGAACAGGTGCTTGCCCCAGGCGTCCGCCCGGCGCAAGACCCGGCCGTGTACCAGAGCGGCGCCGTCGTCGAACCTGCCCTGCGGGCTGCCGACGGCCACCGGGTGCCCGCCGAAGCGGCGCTGGTGCAGCCGCGCGAGGCGGTGCAGGACGTGCCCCTCCGGCATGGGTCAGCTCAGGCGGGGGCGCCGGGGACCGGCGGTGCGGCGTGGTCGACCTCGTAGGCGGTGAGGATGTCGATGCGGCGCTGGTGGCGCTCCTCCCCCGACCACGGAGTGGCCAGGAAGGTGTCGACGATGGCCAGTGCTTCTTCGCGGCTGTGCATCCGGCCGCCGATGCCGATCAGCTGCGCGTTGTTGTGCTCGCGGGCCAGCGCGGCGGTCTCGGTGCTCCAGGCCAGCGCGCAGCGCGCCCCGGGCACCTTGTTCGCGGCGATCTGCTCGCCGTTGCCGGAACCGCCCAGCACGATGCCGAGGCTGCCCGGGTCGGCGACGACGCGACGTGCGGCGTCGATGCAGAACGCCGGGTAGTCGTCGACGGCGTCGTATTCGAACGCCCCGCAATCCACCGGTTCGTGCCCGGTGTCGGTCAGGTGCTCGATGATGGCCTGCTTGAGTTCGTAGCCGGCGTGGTCGGCACCGAGGTAGACGCGCATGCGGGTAACCCTAACCGGGGCGGGATCAATCGAACACAGGTGACTCGGTGCGGCTGCGCTTGAGCTCCCAGAAGTGCGGGTAGGACGCGAACGTGACGGACGCGTCCCATAGCTTGCCGGCTTCCTCGCCGCGCGGGATGCGGGAGAGCACCGGACCGAAGAACGCCACGCCGTTGACGTGAATGGTGGGTGTGCCGACATCGGTGCCGACGGGATCCATCCCGGCGTGGTGGCTGGCGCGCAGGGCGTCGTCGTACTCGGTGGAGGTGGCGGCCTCGGCGAGTGAGGCGGGCAGCCCGACTTCGGCCAGCGCTTCGGCGATGACGACGTCGGGATCCTTGATGCCCTGATTGTGGACGCGGGTGCCCATCGCGTTGTACAGCGGGCCCAGCACCTGCGGACCGGCCAGCTGCTCGGCGGCGATGGCGACCCGCACCGGGCCCCACGCCCTGGTCATCAGCTCGCGGTAGTGCTCGTCGAGGTTGTCGCGGCCCTCGTTGAGGACGGCGAGGCTCATGACGTGGAAAACCACGTCGATGTCACGGACCTGCTCGACTTCGAGGATCCAGCGTGAGGTGATCCAGCACCAGGGACACAGTGGGTCGAACCAGAAATCGGCGCGGGACTTCTCGGACATATCGGCGGTCCTCTCGATGATGGCGGGCGTACTCCCCTACGGGTGCAACCCGCGCGGTGCGCGCGGTGTTCCGGCCGCAGCCGCTACGGTGGTTAACACAGCGGTCCGCGGCTGCGACACACATTGTGTGCAAGTCCTGACCGAACCGTGTCGTCATCGTTACCAACGACGACCATTGTTACCAAAGCGACATCTGTTACCCAAGTGAGATGTGGTCCCGCAGGGCGTTCCTATTGCCCGACCCAATTCCAGGAGCCCACGACATGACCATCACGTTCTCCCGTACGGCGCGGCGAACCGCCGGCGCGCTCGCCGCGGTGACCGCGGCCGTACTGATGACCGCCGCCCCGGCCCAGGCCGACGGCGACGACGACTTCATCTCAGCGCTGAGCAACGCCGGGATGTCGACCAGCGATCCCGGCATGACGGCCGCCCTGGGCGAGTCGATCTGCCCGGCGCTGGTCAAGCCCGGATCCTCGTTCGCCGAGGCCGCGGCCACCGCCCGCAACGGCGGAGTGCCCCCGCAGCTCGCCGGCTTCTTCGCCGGCCTGGCCATTCAGCACTACTGCCCGCAGATGATGACCTCCATCGGCGACGGCACCATCATCAACCAGCTCTCCGGACTGCAGGGCCTGACCGGCATTATCGGCGGGTAGCCCGCAGCACGGTTAGGGTGAGTGGTTGTGGCACTCCCCAACCTCACCCGGGACCAGGCAGCCGAACGCGCCGCGCTGGTCACCGTCGCGAACTACCGCATCGACCTCGACCTGACCGACGGCGCCGGCGCGCCCGGTGAGCGCACCTTCTCCTCGGTCACCACCGTCGAGTTCGACGCCCTGGCCGGCGCCGACACCTATCTGGATCTGGCGGCCGAGCGCGTGCGTCGGGCCACCCTCAACGGCCGCGAAATCGACGTCTCCGGCTACGACGAGTCGACCGGGATCCCGTTGCGCGGACTGACCGCCCACAACGTCGTGGTGGTCGAGGCCGACTGCCGCTACTCCAACACCGGCGAGGGCCTGCACCGATTCGTCGACCCGGTCGACTCGCAGGTCTACCTGTACTCGCAGTTCGAGACCGCCGACGCCAAGCGGATGTTCGCCTGCTTCGACCAGCCCGACATCAAGGCCACCTTCGACGTCACGGTCACCGCACCCGCGCACTGGCAGGTGATCTCCAACGGCGCGCCGGTGTCCGCCGAACGCGGCGACCTGGACGACACCACGGTGCACACCTTCGCCACCACCCCGCGGATGAGCACCTATCTGGTCGCACTGATCGCCGGTCCGTATGCGGTGTGGCGCGACGTCTACACCGACGCCCACGGCGAGATTCCGCTGGGCATCTTCTGCCGCGCATCGCTGGCGCAGTACATGGACCACGCGCGATTGTTCACCGAGACCAAGCAGGGCTTCGGCTTCTATCACGAAAACTTCGGTGTGCCTTATGCGTTCGGCAAGTACGATCAGCTGTTCGTGCCGGAGTTCAACGCGGGCGCGATGGAGAACGCCGGCGCAGTCACCTTCCTGGAGGACTACGTCTTCCGGTCCAAGGTCACCCGGTATTCCTACGAGCGCCGGGCCGAGACCGTGCTGCACGAGATGGCGCACATGTGGTTCGGCGACCTGGTCACCATGACCTGGTGGGATGACCTGTGGCTCAACGAATCCTTCGCCACCTTCGCCTCGGTGCTGTGCCAGGCCGCCGCTACCGAGTACACCCAGGCGTGGACCACGTTCGCCAACGTCGAGAAGTCCTGGGCCTACCGTCAGGACCAGTTGCCCTCGACGCACCCAGTCGCCGCCGACATCCCCGACCTGCACGCCGTAGAGGTCAACTTCGACGGGATCACCTACGCCAAGGGCGCCAGCGTGCTCAAGCAGCTGGTCGCCTATGTGGGGCTGGACGCCTTCCTGGCCGGACTGCGCGCGTACTTCGCCGAGCACGCGTTCGACAACGCCCGGTTCGCGGATCTGCTTGGCGCACTGGAGCGCTCCTCGGGTCGGGATCTGTCCGGCTGGGGCGCGCAGTGGCTCAAGACCACCGGCCTGAACACCCTGGCCCCGGACTTCGACGTCGATGCCGACGGGCGCTTCACCCGGTTCGCCGTGCGTCAGGGCGGCGCGGCGCCGGGCGCCGGGGAGACCCGGGTGCACCGACTGGCCATCGGCATCTACGACGACGATCCCGCGGGGTCTCCCAAGCTCGTCCGGGTGTACCGCGAGGAGGTCGACGTCGACGGTGAGTCGACGGATATTCCTGCGCTGCAGGGCATTTCCCGCGGCAAACTGATCCTGGTCAACGACGACGACCTGACCTACTGCTCGCTGCGGCTGGACACCGAATCACTGGAGACGCTGCTGGAGCGGATCGCCGATATCGCCGAACCGCTGCCGCGCACGCTGGCCTGGTCGGCAGCCTGGGAGATGACCCGCGACGCCGAGCTGCGGGCCCGGGACTTCGTCGCGCTGGTACAGCGCGGCATCGGTGCCGAGACCGAGGTGGGCGTGGCGCAGCGGCTGCTGCTGCAGGCGCAGACGGCGCTGGGCTCCTACGCCGAACCCGGGTGGGCCCGCGAGCAGGGCTGGCCCGGCTTCGCCGACCGGCTCGCCGCACTCGCGCATGAGGCCGACGCCGGCTCGGATCACCAGTTGGCCTTCGTCAACGCGTTGTGTTCGTCGGTGCTGGCTACCCGCCACGTCACGCTCCTGGCGGATCTGCTGGATTCCGATCCGGCCGATCTGGGCCTGCCGGGCCTGCAGGTCGACACCGATCTGCGCTGGCGGA
Source organism: Mycolicibacterium insubricum (assembly GCF_010731615.1). Taxonomy (NCBI): domain Bacteria; kingdom Bacillati; phylum Actinomycetota; class Actinomycetes; order Mycobacteriales; family Mycobacteriaceae; genus Mycobacterium; species Mycolicibacterium insubricum. The sequence continues at coordinate 3,579,960 of NZ_AP022618.1, forward strand.
TCGTGACGGCGCTGGCCGGCGCCGGGCACATCGACGCCGACGGACCGGAAACCCCGTTCATCGACGCCGAGGCCGCCCGCGACAACACCGCCGCCGGGCGACGCAGCGCTGCCGCTGCGGCGGCCGCCCGCCCGCAGGCCGCGGTCAAGCAGGCCGCCTGGACCCAGGTGATCGAGGACGACACCCTGGCCAATATCACCGCGCGCTCGATCATCAACGGGTTCGTCGCACCCGGGCAGGCCGCGGTGCTGGCGCCGTTCACCGCGCGCTACTTCCACTCGGTCTCCGGGGTGTGGGAGCGCCGCTCCAGCGAGGTCGCCCAGACCGTGGTCGTCGGGCTGTACCCGTCGTGGGACATCAGCGAGGAAGCCCTGGCGGCCGCCGATATGTTCCTGTCGGACCCGGAGTTGCCGTCGGCGCTGCGCCGACTGGTGCTCGAGGGCCGCGCCGGGGTCGAGCGGTCCCTGCGCGCGCGGAACTTCGACAACTCGTAGCGACCCACCCCGCGTGTCGGACCGGGAACACGCACGCTCGCGCAAAAGAGGAGGGCCCCGCCGGCGGCGGAGCCCTCCTTTACAGCTCGTGCGCTACGGACGCGCGATGGACGCCGACATCACCCGAATGGCGCTGACCAGGCCGTCGATCAGGTTGCCCTCCTGGAAGCTGGCCTTGGCCGCAGCGATGCCCAGCGGCGCGGCCGCCTCGGCGCCACGGCCGCGCACGTGCGAACCGAAGACCACCTCGATGGCCTTCTGGTTCGGCGAGACGGCCAGCAGCACCGCGTCGTCCGGGGTCGGCACCCGGCCGAGGATCCGCTCGGCCTCGGCGCGCGGGTCACTGCCCAGCTCGCCGAGGTAGATCGCGAACCGCGCCTTGGACTGACGGGTGCCCCACTTCAGCGCCTCGTCGACCTTGACCCGGTCGGCAATGGAGAAGGGGCTGTCATCGCTGAGCTCGCCCGGCTCCGCGGTCCCGGAAACCCGGCCGCTGGAGGTCACCACCGAGCCGTAGGGCAGTCGCTCCGGATGCGCGACGACGGGGAATTCACCACTTGCCACTTGCGCCACCTCCCACGGTGTAGGCGTGCCCACCATGACCATGCCCGTGACCCGAGCCGACCACCTCGTCGGTGGCGGCCCACAACACCGGGGCGTGGGTCCAACGCTCGGCCAGCGTGTATGACGGCGGACGCGGGCCCTTCTTCAGCATCGTCATCAGGTACAGCACGATAAACAGCAGGAGCGGAACGCCCCCGAGGATCATGTGTGTAGTTCCGGTCTCGCTCACCGGTTCAACTTAACCCACCGCCGCCACGCGCACCGGCCGGACCCCGAAGAATCTCAGGCCGCGCCGTCGTCCAGATAGCGCAACCACGCCGGGTCGAGGTCGGTGATCGTCGACAGCAGCCGCCAGTGCCTGCCCGACGGCGGCAGCGGCACCGCCGACAGGGTCCAACCGATCTCGGTCAGCAGCCGGTCCGCCTTGCGGTGGTTGCAGGTCGAACAGCACGCCACGCAGTTCTCCCAGCTGTGCTCCCCACCCCGGCTGCGGGGCACCACATGGTCGACGGTGTCAGCCTTGGCGCCGCAGTAACCGCAGCGAAAACCGTCCCGGCGCATCAGGGCCGCCCGGGTCATCGGCACCCGGGCGCGGTAGGGCACCCGGACGTAGGCCCGCAGCCGGATCACCGTCGGGACCGTGACGCTGGTGGTCGCGGCGTGCAGCACCGCGCCGTCGGCGTCCTCGTGCACCACCTCGGCCTTGCCGCACAGCAGCATGACGACGGCACGCCGCAGCGGCAGCGCAGTCAACGGCTCGTAGGTGGCGTTGAGCAGCAGCACCCGACGCCGGCTGAAGACCGAACCGGGATCGCGCGGGGGCGCACAGTTTTCGGCCCGGTGCAGACCCGAGGCCGCAACCGGACCCAAGCGACTGACCGTGGCTCGTCGAGCCCGGTGAGGGTTTCGCTGCGCCATGAATCCTCCGCAGGACAGTTCACCACGGATCAGGTCCACCCGCATCCGAATTCTCGACGTGCCCGCAGGTCAATCCGGTTAACCTCCGGTGTCCACCGGGTTGAACCAGGAGGCCGCGCCCGCCCCCGCGGGACCGCCCACGTGGCCGACCGGGGTGGCCCGCACAATGAAGAGGTGCAGCCAACACAGCAGTCCTTCTATGACGAGATCGGCGGCCACGCCACCTTCGACCGCATCGTGTCGCGGTTCTACGAGCTGGTCGCCGACGACGAGCTCCTGCGGCCGATGTATCCCGAGGAGGACCTGACCGGCGCCGAGGATCGGCTGCGGATGTTCCTGGAGCAGTACTGGGGCGGCCCGCGCACCTACTCCGACCAGCGCGGACATCCCCGCCTGCGGATGCGGCACGTGCCGTACCGGATCGGCTATCTGGAGCGCGATGCGTGGCTGCGCTGCATGCACACCGCGGTCGCCGAGATCGACTCGCAGACCCTCGACGACGCGCATCGGCGCGAGCTGCTGGACTACCTGGTGATGGCCGCCGACGCGATGGTCAACGCCCCGTTCTGATCGATCAGTGCAGGACCACGTTCGGGTCGCCGCGGCGGCGGTAGACCGAGCCGAAGCGGGTGTCCACCCGCAGCCAGCCCGGTGTCGCCCGGACGCGTACGATCTCGTCGGCACCGACCGCGGCCGGGTCGGTCGGCAGGAAACTCATCCCGGTCAGCGCGAACACCGCGCGCATCTCGACGCCGATCGCCTCGCCGTCGTCGCCGGTCACGGTGATGACGTCCTGACTCAGCAGCGACGCGGGTGCGCCGGGGGTGCCGGCGTCGCGGGCCGCGTCCGACCCGCGCCGGCCCAGCTCGATGACGGCGGCGGCCGGCAGGTCCTCGACATGGCTGAACCCCGATCGTGGCGGCAGCATGGCGTGCCAGGAGGAATCCATCGACCAGCCGGGGTCACCGAACCCGTCGGGTCGCGCGGCGGCCAGCCCGGCGGCTACCGCGTCGGCACCGGCGCACAGATCGTCGGGCGCGACGCGGCCGGCCACCAGCCGCATCGCGAGCACGTCCAGGCCGGTGTTGACCCACACCTCGAAACAGTCGGCGTCGCGGGTGCGCAACCGCAGCACCGCGGCCGGATCCAGCCGGCAGGCTCGGTCGGCGAACACCGCGAGATCGGCCCGGGCGCTGCGCTCCGGTACCCAGACGCCGCGTTCGGTCACCGCGACCAGCGTTCCAGGAACTCCCGGTGGTGTGGCGCCAACCGGACCAGCTTCTGCTCTTCGATGTCGAACGCCGCCAACTGGGTTTCGGCGACGACGGCGGCGCGGGAGTCCGGCGCGGCGTGTACCGACCGCACCTCGTAGCCGATGGTGAAGTCGACCGCGCGCAGCCGCTTGATCCACATGGTGACCTGCAGCGGCGAATCGGTGAGCCGCAGTTGGCCCTTGTAGCCCACCTTCACCTCGGCGATCAGCAGCCCGGTGGTGGCCACGTCGACGGCGAACGCCTGCTTGAGGAACACCACCCGCGCCTCTTCCAGGATGGTGACCATGACGGCGTGGTTGACGTGCTGGTACATGTCGATGTCGGACCAGCGCACCGGCACCTCGGCGACGAATCCGGGTTCACCACTGCTCACCGGCGGTCCCCTGCATTCATCCCTGGCTCCCCGTTCCCGTCGTGGCGGTCATGTTCCTGATCTGGCGCGCGGCCACCGACAGCGTAGCGAGGTCGTATTCGCCGTCGGCGTCTATCTCGGCCAGCGTGCGCGAGGCCCGGCCCAGTCGCGAGGAGTTCATCTGCTGCCACTCGGCGATCTTCTCCTCGCCGGTCTCGTCGGGTTCACCGACGGCCAGCACGTCGAAGGTGAGCAGTCGGATCGAACTGTAGATGTCGTCGCGGACGGCCAGCCGGGCCAGCGCGTGCCAGCGATCGTCGCGCGGCAGCCGGGACACCGCCGACAGCAGCCGGTCGGAATTGAGATGGTCCAGCAGGGTGAAATAGGTGTCGGCCACCTCCTCGGTGTCCCGTTCGGCGATGTCGGCGATGTCGATGACGTCGAGCAGGCTGTACTGGTAGAGCCCACTGGCCACGGTGTAGGCCAGCTCTGCGGGTACGCCGGCGTCGATGAACTCCGCGGTCACGCTGGTGACGATCTTCTCGTCGTCGCCGCGCAGCCAGTCCGGCATCCGCGGAGTCAGGGCCGCGACCTTGGCGGCGAACCGGTTGATCTCCGCCCCGACGGCCAGCGGCTGCGGCCGGTAGTTCATCAGCCAGCGGCCGGCGCGGTCGATCAGCCGCCGCAGATCCAGCGTCATCCGGTCGCTGACGGCCACCGGCACGGTGTTGCTGCGGCCCACCTCCCGAATGGCCGCCCAGGTCTTGCCGACCCCGAAGATCGCGTCGGTGGCCGCGAACGCGCGCACGGCGTCCACCGAGGACACCCCGGTGTCCTCGACGATGCGGAATCCGAAGGTGATGCCCGCGGTGTCGATGACGTCGTTGACCAGCATGGTGGCGACGATCTCCCGGCGCAGCTGATGGCCGCGGATGTCCCCGGCGAACCGCGAGCGCAGTTGCTGCGGAAAGTATTCCGGCAACCGGGAGGCGAACACATCCTGGTCGGGCAGCTCAGTGGCAAGCAGATCGTCCTTGAGCGCAAGTTTGACGTGCGCCATCAGGGTTGCCAGCTCCGGTGAGGTCAGCCCCAGCCCGGTCTCCTGCCGGCGGGCGATCTCCTTGGGACCGGGCAGCGCCTCCAGTTCGCGGTTGAGCCCGCGGGTTGCCTCCAGGTCGTCGATCTGACGCGCATGGACATTGAGCAACGAGGGTGCCTGCGCCCGGCTGGTGCCCATCAGATCGTTCTGCGCGGCGTTGTCCACCAGAACCAGTTCGGCGACCTCATCGGTCATCGACTCCAACAGCGCGGCCCGCGCGTCGGGGGCCACCGTGCCCTGGCTGACCAGCGAATCCACCAGGATCTTGATGTTGACCTCGTGATCGGAGCAGTCCACGCCGGCGGAGTTGTCCAGCGCGTCGGTGTTGATCCGCCCGCCGGACAGATCGAACTCGATGCGCCCCCGGGAGGTGACGCCGAGGTTGCCGCCTTCGCCGATCACCTTGGCGCGCACCTGGTTTCCGTTTACCCGCACGGCGTCGTTGGCGCGGTCTCCGACGTCGGCGTCGGACTCCGTCTCGGCCTTGACGTAGGTGCCGATGCCGCCGTTCCACAGCAGATCGACCGGCGCCTGCAGGATCGCCTTCACCAGCGCGGGCGGCGCCATCTCGGTAACCGTCTCATCCAGTCCGAGCGCGGCTGCCATCTGCGAACTGATCGGGATCGACTTCTGCTGCCGGCTGAACACCCCGCCCCCGGGCGAGATCAGCGCGGGGTCGTAGTCGTCCCAGCCCGACCTCGGCAGCTCGAACAGGCGGCGCCGCTCGGGAAACGATCTCGCCGCGTCCGGGTCGGGGTCGACGAAGATGTGCAGGTGGTTGAACGCCGCCACCAGCCGGATGTGTTCGGAGAGCAACATTCCGTTGCCGAAGACGTCACCGCTCATGTCGCCGATGCCGACGACGGTGAAGTCCTGGCGCTGGGTGTCGACACCCATCTCCCGGAAGTGCCGTTTCACGCTCTCCCATGCGCCCTTGGCGGTGATGCCCATGGCCTTGTGGTCATAGCCCACCGATCCGCCGGAGGCGAAAGCGTCGCCGAGCCAGAAACCATATTGGGCCGCAACGTCGTTGGCGATGTCGGAGAACGATGCGGTGCCCTTGTCGGCGGCAACCACCAGGTAGGCGTCGTCCCCGTCGCGGCGCACCACCTGCGCGGGCGGCAGCACCGCACCGTCGGACCGGTCCACGTTGTCGGTGAGATCCAGCAGCCCGGCGATGAACAGCCGGTAGCAATTGACCCCCTCGGTGCGGGTGGCGTCGCGGTCGGCAGCGGGGTCCCCGGTCGGCGCCGGCGGGTTCTTGACGACGAAGCCGCCCTTGGCGCCGACGGGCACGATCACGGCGTTCTTGACCGCCTGCGCCTTGACCAGCCCAAGAACCTCGGTGCGGAAGTCCTCCCGGCGGTCCGACCAGCGCAGCCCACCGCGGGCGACCGCACCGAAGCGCAGATGCACCCCCTCGACACGGGGCGAATACACGAAGATCTCGAATCGCGGTCTGGGCAGCGGCAACTCGTCGATCAGCCCGGATTCCAGCTTGATCGCCAGCACGCCATTGGCCCGCGCCGAGTCTTCTTTGGTGACAAAGTAGTTGGTGCGCAGGGTGGCCTGGATCAACGAGGCGAATGCCCGCAGCACCCGGTCGGTGTCCATGCTGACCAGGGCGTCGATGTCGGCGGCCACCGCCACCGCTGCGGCCTGGGCGCGGGCGGCGCGCTCGGCGTCGGCCAGACCCGGATCGAAGATCGCCTCGAACAACGCCACCAGGGCCCGCACGGTGCGCGGATTGTCGTTGAGCACCGACTCGATGTAGGGCTGACTGTAGGGAAAACGTGCCTGCCGCAGGTACTTTGCATAGGCACGCAGGACGGCGACCTGCTGCCAGGTCAGGCCGGCGCGCAGCACCAGCTCGTTGAACCCGTCGATCTCCACCCGCCCCTGCCAGATGGCGGTGACCGAATCGGCGAACCGGTCGGCGACATTGCTCTCGGCATCGACGTACGCAGCCTGATCCGCGGCGATATCCGCGCTCAGCGCAATCCGGAACCGGTAGATCCAGACCTCCATGCCGTCGGGGCGGGTGACCGAGAACGGCCGCTCGTCAAGCACTTCCACACCCATGGACTGCAGCATCGGCAGCAGGTCCGACAGCGAGGCCGCCCGACCGCCCAGATACCAGGTCAGCGTGGCGACGTCGTCGCCGTCCTCGTCGGGCTCCTCACCGCCGTCGGCGAACACCAGCCGTACCGAGTCGTGGTGCAGCGCCTCGATGATCGCGATGTCGCCAATGGCGTCGTCGGGGGTGTGGAACTGCCGGTAGGTCGCGGAGAACGCCGACGCGTAGTGCTCGGCCGTGGCGAGGTCGATCCGGCCGTCGGCGACCGCACCGTAGAGCCGATCACTCCAGGTCCGTGCCGCCGCGGTGAGCAGACCCTGGATCCGGGCCGCGTCGGCGGCGGAGACATCGGCGGCCGACGCGGACTCGCCCTCGGGCAGACGGACGGTGAAATGAACAACCGCCCAGGGTGATTCACTGACCCGGGCCGAATAGTCGATCCCGGTTCCGCCGAGTTCGCGGACCAGGATGTCCTGAATCTCCAGGCGCACGGCGGTGGTGTAGCGATCCCGGGGCAGGTACACCAGACACGAGACGAAGTGCCCGAGCGAATCGGTACGGGCGAACAGCAGCGTGCGCCGGCTGGAGCCCAGCCCGATCACGGTGCTCGCCATGTCGTAGAGCTCGCGGGCCGACAGTGCGAACAGTTCCGGGCGCGGGATGGTCTGCATGACGTCCAGCAGCAGCGCCCCGGGGTTGGTGGGGTCGTCGGCGGCCAGGGCCAGGGCGCCGCGCACCCGGCCGGCGACCAGCGGGATGTCCAGCACGTTGGCGTTGACGGCGGCGACGGTGAACAGGCCGACGAAGCGGTGCTCGACCGCATCGTTGCCCGGGTGCTCGCGAACCACGACGATGTAGGGGTAGGCGCCGTAGCGCAGGTAGCTGGGCACGGTGGCATGCGCGAGCACCAGCGGATCGTTGTTATCGGTCAGCTGCGGCAGCACCTCGGTGCGCCGGAGCATGGTGCCCAGCCGGGAGTCGGGGTCGACGGTGGCCCTGCCGTCGCGGACCGGGCAGCGCTGATAGCCCAGCAGCACGAAGTGCCCGTCGGCCAGCCAGCGCAGCAGCGCGGCGACATCGGCGCGGTCGGGACCCGGGAACCGGTCACCGGAATCGGCGGCGATCTGCTCTGACAGCGACAGCAGTTGAGCGTTCATGGCGTCGGCGTCGCAGCTCACCTGGTAGGCGTCGCCCAGCACGTCGGGCAGCTGCCGGCGCAGTTCGGCCAGCGCCGAGCGGTCGACCGTCGGGGCCAGCCGCACGTGGATCCAGACCTCATCGACACCCGCGCCGTCCCCCGGCCCGGCCGGGGCGATGCCGAGCAGCTCGCCGTCGTCATTGCGCTCCGCCCGCAGCACCGGGCTCATGATGGCGGCGTAGCCGACGCCCAGACGGTGCAGCAGTACCGTCAGCGAGTCGGTCAGCATCGGCCCGGCGTCGGTGATCACCTGCAGCACCGCGCCGCCGTCACCGGAATCCGGGGCCTCGTCGACGGTGACCAGGGTCTGACCGGCGGTGCGCCGCCGGCCCAGTCGCAACGCGGCGGTCAGCAGGTCCCCGGGCACCCGGGCGGGACCGGTGGCCGTCGTCGCGCTCTGCGGGGCGTCACCCTGGGGTGCGCGGTAGGCCGCCGCGTAGGCGGCCGCGAGCTGTTCGGCCGCTTCCGGCGACAGATCCGACCAGTCTCCGATGGGCTCCGTCCGCGCGCGTTGCGCCATGCCACACCCCTGCGTTCACCGGGTACCGTCCGCCGTTGGACGGGGCCGACCGGTACGGCCCACGGGTACCAAAGCAACCCTAATCGGGGACGCCGCCCCGGCGCCTCGAGAACGCCAAAGCGGTTGCCGTGACGCGCTAGTCGCGGGTGAGGCGGCGGTGGGTCACCCGGTGTGGGCGCGCGGCCTCGGCGCCGAGGCGCTCGATCTTGTTCTCCTCGTAGGCGCCGAAGTTGCCCTCGAACCAGAACCACTTGGCCGGGTTGTCGTCGTCACCTTCCCAGGCCAGGATGTGGGTACAGGTGCGGTCCAGGAACCAGCGGTCGTGGCTGATCACCACGGCGCAGCCGGGGAACTGTTCCAACGCGTTCTCCAGCGAGCCCAGGGTCTCGACGTCGAGGTCGTTGGTGGGCTCGTCGAGCAGGATCAGGTTGCCGCCCTGCTTGAGCGTCAGCGCCAGGTTCAGCCGGTTGCGCTCACCGCCGGAGAGTACCCCGGCCGGCTTCTGCTGGTCGGGGCCTTTGAAGCCGAAGGCCGACACGTAGGCGCGCGACGGGATCTCGTTCTGCCCGACCTCGATGTAGTCCAGCCCGTCGGAGACCACCTGCCAGACGGTCTTCTTCGGGTCGATACCGGCGCGGTTCTGGTCGACATAGCTGAGCTTGACCGTCTCCCCGACCTTCACGGTGCCGCTGTCGGGCTCCTCCAGTCCGACGATGGTCTTGAACAGGGTGGTCTTGCCAACGCCGTTGGGGCCGATGACGCCGACGATGCCGTTGCGCGGCAGGGTGAAGGACAGGTCCTTGATCAGCTGCCTGCCGCCGAATCCCTTGTCCAGGTGCTCGACCTCGACGACCACGCTGCCCAGTCGCGGGCCGACCGGGATCTGGATCTCCTCGAAGTCGAGCTTGCGGGTCTTCTCGGCCTCGGTGACCATCTCCTCGTAGCGCTGCAGGCGGGCCTTGTTCTTGGCCTGGCGGGCCTTGGCGCCGGAGCGCACCCAGGCCAGCTCGTCCTTGAGCCGCTTCTGCAGTTTCTGGTCCTTCTTGCCCTGGACCTCCAGGCGCTTGGCCTTGGTCTCCAGGTAGGTGGAGTAGTTGCCCTCGTACGGGTAGGCCCGGCCGCGGTCGAGTTCCAGGATCCACTCGGCGACGTTGTCCAGGAAGTACCGGTCGTGGGTGACGGCCAGCACCGCACCCGGGTAGCTCGCCAGGTGCTGTTCCAGCCACAGCACGCTCTCGGCGTCCAGGTGGTTGGTGGGCTCGTCCAGCAGCAGCAGGTCCGGCTTGCTCAGCAGCAGCTTGCACAGCGCGACGCGGCGGCGCTCACCACCGGACAGCTTGGTGACCGGCTCGTCCGGCGGCGGGCAGCGCAGTGCGTCCATGGCCTGCTCGAGCTGCGAGTCGATGTCCCACGCGTCGGCGGCGTCGAGCTCCTCCTGCAGCTTGCCCATCTCCTCCATCAGCTCGTCGCTGTAGTCGGTCGCCATCAGCTCGGCGACCTCGTTGTAGCGGTTGAGCTTGGCCTTGATCGGCACGCCGTCTTCGACGTTCTCTCGGACAGTCTTGGTGTCGTCCAGCGGCGGCTCCTGCAGCAGGATGCCGACCGTGGCGTCCGGGGCCAGGAATGCATCGCCGTTGTTCGGCGTGTCCAGACCGGCCATGATCCGCAGCACGCTGGACTTGCCGGCGCCGTTGGGGCCGACGACGCCGATCTTTGCGCCCGGGTAGAAGCTCAGCGTGACGTCATCGAGGATGACCTTGTCGCCGTGCGCCTTGCGGACCTTCTTCATCGTGTAGATGAACTCAGCCATGCCGCAGTGTTGCCTTTCTCGTCGGGCAGGAAGCTCCGACGCGTCACGCGCGTCGAAGACCTCGGTGGCTTCCCATCCTAGGAGTCCGGCCAAATCGGCACCCGGGGGCCCGCGCCCGCACGCCCCCGGGCGCCTGGGTCCTCAGGCCACCTCGACCTCGACCTGCCCACCGATGTCGGCGCCGGGGCCGTCGTCGCCGTCGGCGGTCTGGTCGGCGCCGGGCCTCGTGCTCGCAGAACTACACCGCTCGCCGAACCCGACGGTCTCGGCGTCCCGATCACCGGGGAAACCGTCGCCGACGCCCGGCGCGGGCTCGGCGGGCACACCGTGCTTTTCCAGCCTGGTGATGTAGCGGTTCAGATCGGGCCCGACGGCGGTCGCCCGCAACTCCAGCGAGGAGCGATGCTGCCCGTCCCGGTCGTCGTATTCGCTGGTGTAGAGGTGCCCGACGACGATGACGGCGTCGCCTTTCTTCAGGCTGGCGGCCACGCCGGTCACCAACCGGCCCCAGCAGTTGACGTTGACGAACAGGGTTTCGCCGGTGACCCAGCTGCCGTCGTCGGCGCGACGGCGGGAATTGCTGGCCACCCGGAACTTGACGACGTCGGAGTTCCCGGTGTCGCGGCGCCGGGGGTCGGTGACGATGCGGCCGACGACGGTGATGGGGGTCTCGTACATGGTGATGTCCCTTCCGGTGATGGTTGCCCGCACCGACGCGATGCGGGCTGCTTCCATTCACCGCCGGAACACCGACAACTGCGTTCGCCGACGGCGCGGTTCAGGCCGCGCTGGGGAACGATCGAGGACTGTGGATAACCGAGGGGGTGCAGATCACCCGGGCTCGGCGCCCGGCACGGGTTCGGCCGTCGCTTCGGAGTCTTCCCACAGCACCGCGCTGATGCACGCGGTCAGCACCCAGCCGGTGCCGATCACCCCGGCCCAGATCAACAGCGTCATGGCGACGCCCATCGGGCCGAACTCCTCCCAGCTGCGCAGGATGATGGGAAACACCAGCCGGGCCACCAGCGGAATGACGATCCCGTCGATGACGACGCCGGCCAGACCGGCCCGCGCGAGGTAACGGGCTCCGCGCCCACCGTCACGCACCAGCAGCAGCGGCGTCATCGCCCAGAAAATCCAGGCCGGCACCAGGCCGACGGCGAACAGCAGCACCCGCACCGGGCCGGAGTGGTCGCCGCCGAACGCGACGAATTCGCGGACGGCCACCATGACCAGGTAGAGCAGGAACCACAGCGCACCGCGGCCCAGGCCCTGACGCCAGCCGAACGGCGCCCGGCGCCACGCCTTGGCCCAGATCCCGGCGATGGTCATCGACATCGGGATACCCCACAGCAGGAATCCGCCGAGGCCCAGGATGGTCCAGTCCCGGCGCAGGCCCGACGCGTTGCCGAACGCATCGCGCACCCAGTCGCTCAACGGCCGCACCAGGCCGAGTTCCCGGGTGATGAGAACACCGGGGCTGGCGTTCTCGGCGAACCCGGAGAGGTAGCTGAACCCGAGGATGATCAGCGGGATGACGGTGGTGAACAACTGCAGTGAAACCAGTCCGCCCAGGGAGCTGCCGTCGATCTCGCGGAATCGGGCCATGGCCCGCGCGGGCAGCCGTTGGCGGTGTTCGTCGATCAGTCGGCGAACACCGCCACCGGTTTCGGACAACTTCGTCGTCCCTCGGGCGCTCAGTGCTCGCCGGTGTCCGGATCGGGAACCCGATCGGAGGACCGTTGCGTCTCCCGGCTGATGAACTGCCGCAGCGAGATCGTGTTGAGGCGGTCCATGTCGGCCAGGATCGCCCGCAGCTCGGCGCGAAACGCCCGCCGGCGCTCGGGCAGATCGGCCGAGGCGGTGAGCAGCCCTTGGTCGGCGACCACCTGCCGCGCGGTGGTGAACAGCAGCGCCGATACCGCCTCGTTGCTGCGGATCAGCTTCTGCGCGGCGTACTGCCGGCCCAGCCCCAATGCGCGTTCGGTGAGTTCCTTCTCACCGATGTCTGCCGACGCGTCGCACAGCACGTCGGCCACGATGGAGTACGCCTCGATGAACGGCCGCAGCATGGCGTGGGCCATCATCGGCCGTTTGGCCTCCAGCAGTGTGTTCACCCCGGCGACGCCGGCCGACACGCTGTCCTCCCAGTTGGCGTGCCAGTCCATCTCCTCGGCGATGTTGCGGCGGAACGCCGCGGTGTCGGCGAAGTAGAACTCGAACTTCAGCAGGTCGCGGAGCCGCATGGCCTGATCCCAGAACGCGGTCAGCCGGTCACCGTCGGCGCGCGCCACCGAGGCCAGAGCCAGCTCGACGATCGAGGTCTCCAGGAAGGCGTGGATGAGGGTGTTGCGGTAGAACGCGCCCTGCAGCTCGTCCTCGGGCTTGATCCGCCACACCGGTTCCCGGCCGCCGTCGGTGCGGGTGACCGGCTGCCCGCCGGAGAGTGCGTCCAGGGCGGCCCGCACGCCGTCGGTGCTGCGCAGCCTGCGGGTGCTCTCGGTGAGCGGTGTGTTTTTGCGTTCCAGGTAGTCGAGAGAGTCCTGCAGCGTGTGGTGCACCTGGCCCACGGTCATCGCCGCGCCGCGGGTGGTCAGCAGCAGCGCCGAGACCAGCGCGGTGGCGTTGATCGGCGTGGTTCGCAGGATCCGCCAGGCCACCTCGAAGGCCATCTTCTGCAGCGCCAGGCGGAACTCGGCCGAGCCCTCGGCCGGTTCCGAGCCCGGTTCGCCGAGGTAGTCACGCATGGACACCGCCGCGGGGAACCGCACGTAGATCTTGCCGAAGTTCCGTTCGCCCTGTGCCTTGATGTAGTTGTACAGCCAGCCGACCCCCTCGGGGGCCTTCTCGCCACCGCGCGCATAGGCGGCGTACTCGGCCGTCTCGTGCAGCTGGTCGAAACTGATCGAGACCGGTTGCAGCAGGATGTCCTCGCTGCGGCCCTCCACGTAGGCATCGGCCACGTACGACAGCAGACCGAGCTTGGGCGGCAACATCTTTCCGGTTCGTGACCGGGTGCCCTCGATGGACCAGGACAGGTTGAAGCGCTTGGCCACCAGGTAGCCTACGTACTCCTTGAGCACGTACTTGTAGACCGGATCGGACCCGACGTTGCGGCGGATGAAGATGACCCCGGACCGGCGCAGCAGCGGCCCCATGAACCCGAAGGACATGTTGATGCCGGCGAACAGGTGTGCGCGCGGCAGCTGATTCTCCTGCAGTGCCACGGTGAGCACCGCGCTGTCCAGATTGGACCGGTGTGACCACAGCATCACCGCGGGATGGGTCTCCAGCGCCGTCCGCATGGTCTCCACCTGGTCGGTGTCGTAGTCGATCTGCGGATCGAAGCCGCGCCCGTAGAGGAACCGGGAGAACGACGGGATGAGGTCGACGGAGAACCGACTCCAACCGGTGGCCAGCTCGTCGAGAATCGCACCGGCGGCGTCGACGGTGGCGCCGGGCACCTTGGCCAGCCCGTCGCGGAACCTGGCCGAGGACAGCATCTCCGGCTTGATCAGCCGCGGCGATTTGTACTCCGGGCCCAGCAGCCGGTATTCGATGCGTTCCACCGCGAGCTCGGCCCGGCGCAGCACGAAGCGGGCGAAATCGCGGGGGTGGCCACCTCCGGTGTTCTCCTGCCACTGCTCACGCAGCGCCGACACCTGGGCCGGCTCGCCGGCGACCACCCGGGCCCGGCTCGGATCGCGTTGCAGAATGCGGCGCTGCAGCATCTCCGGCGGTCGGTAGGTGTCGCGTCCGGCCAGCAGTCCGACGACCTTGACCCGTGTCGGCAGTCCGGCGGCGTTCCAGAACACCCGCACCGGAACGACGGTGCGGTCCTGATCCCGCGCCAGTTGGTCGACGAGCTGGGCGACGACCGGCGCCGGCGGCTCCTCGCGGGGCAGCTGGAGGACCTCGATGTCGGCGTCGGGATGGGCCCGGCGTTGTTCGTCGACCCAGGCGTTGAGCAGGTCGAGTTCGGCAGCCGAGGACACCGACGCCAGCACCAGGGCAGCACCGTCGATCGCGGGGGCGTCGTGTTCGGTCATGACCGGGTGTCCGACTCGGGGGCCTGCTCGACGGCGGTCGGTCCGGATGGCGGGGCGGCCTTTTTGGCCGGCACCTTTTTCACCGGTGCCTTCTTGGCCGGCGACTTCTTCGCAACGGCCTTCTTGGCGGGGGCCTTCTTGGCCGGCGCCTTCTTGGCCGGCGCCTTCTTGGCCGGCGCCTTCTTGGCCGGCGCCGCTGCGTCGACGCCGAGATACGGTGCGATATCGGGCAATTCGCCGTCCGGCCAGTCCTTCAGGGTGTCCAGATAGAGCCGGCGGATACCGTCGATGTGCTCGGCGAGATCATCATGGGTCCAGTCGGCGACCGAGACCGGCGGGAACACCACGATGTCGACGGTGCCCGGGTTCATCGTCGAGGAATCACGAGCGGCGATCGCATCCGCGTTGCGGATGACCACCGGGACGACGGGCACACCGGCGGACATCGCCAGCCGGAACGGGCCCTTCTTGAACGGCCCGACCTCGGTGGTGTCCAGCCGGGTGCCCTCGGGCGCCATCAGAATCGACAGCCCTTTGGCGATGGCCTCTTCGACCTGCTGCAGGGACGCCACCGCTGAGGCGGTGTCCTCCCGGTCGATGAAGACGCCGTCGAGCAGTTTGCCGACCGGGCCCAGCAGCGGGTCGTCGGCGAGTTCCTTCTTGCCGACGCCGGTGACGTTGTCCCCGATCAGCGACGCGGTGATGATCGGGTCGAAGTTGTTGCGATGGTTGAAGATATAGACCGCCGGCTGCTGCTTCTTCAGATTGTCCCGGCCGATCACGTTGAGGTTGACCCCGTTGATCGACAACCACAGCGGGAAGAAGGTGCGGGTGAACAGGTTGACGCCCCGGCGGCGATTCCGGTTCAGCAGCCCCCACCCGACGGCACCGGCGGCGACCGGTCCCATCGTGGAGATGCCGGCGATGTTGCGCACCAGCCCGGAGATGCCGCTGCCACTGCGGCTGTTGAACTTCAGCACCGGCCAGCCCCGTTGTTTGGCCAGCGCCTCCATTTTCGGCTCGGGATTGGTGGGACGCGGATTGCCCACCAGATACATCAGCGCGACGTCCTCGTCGCCGTCGGCGTAGAAGTAGCTGTCCTTGAGGTCGATCCCGTGTTCGGCCGCGAACTTCTGCACCGCGTTGGCCTTGCCCGGCCCCCACAGGATCGGTTTGGCCACCTCGCCGGTGAGCACGCCGTCGTCGTCGACCTCGAAGATGTTGGTCAAGGTGTTGGGGATGCTGAGGTAACGCGCCACGGGTTCGACCTGGATGGTCAGCGCCGACGAACTCAGACAGACCGTGTGCCCGCGCTCCAGGTGGGCACGGACCAGCTCCCGCATCTCCGGGTACACCCGGTTGCGGATCCGCTGGTGGAACAGCCGCTCCCCCACCTCATCCAGGTCGATCAGCGACCGGCCGCGCATGGCCTGGGATGCCTTGCGGATCAGGCCCTCGAACTCCAGGCGCCCCAGCTTGTGACTGATTCCGCCCTCGATCATGCCGATCAGGTCGCCGATGCCCAGCTGGCGGGACAGGAACTGCTCCTGGGTCAAGATGACGCCGGTGAAGCCGGCGACCAGGGTGCCGTCCAGGTCGAAGAACGCCCCGATATGCGGGCCGGCGGGGCTGGCCTGGATCTCGGCGACCGATCCGGGCAGCCGCATGTCCTTGGAGCCGGTCATGACCGTTCCACCTTTCCGTCGTCTCCGTCGTCGAACGATGCCGGTCGGGCGGTGCCCGCGGCGTCTCCGGCCAATGCCAGTACCTCGTCGAATCCCTCCCGCAGGCAGCGGGCGAACAACTCGGGGTCGCTGATGGAGGCACGGTCATACCGTGCGGTGATCGTGGCCCACCCGCCGCGCGTCACCAGCACCACCATCATCGCGACTCCGGGCAACGGCCCGACTCCGTACTGCCGCAACACCTTTGATCCGGCGATGTAGGTGTCGCCGGGGAAGCCCGGCACGTTGGATGCCTGGACATCGGAGACGACGACCGATCCGGTCATGGCCTCGAGCACCGGGTCGGGAAGCAATGACAGCACCGGGGCGACGGCGCCCATCACCCCGATGGCGGCCTCCTCGCGGCGTTTGATCATCTGGCTGCGGATGCGGGCCATCCGCCGCTGCGGGTCGGCGGTGCCGATCGGCGCGGCCAGGTTCACCCCGGCGAACCGGTTGCCGCCGGCGGGATCGGAATCGGAACGCAGATTGACCGGCACCGCCATCGGCAGCGTGGCCACCGGCATCCCCATCGCCTCGTGATAGCGGCGCAACGCCGCGCACACACCGGCCAGATAGGCGTCGTTGATCGACCCGCCGACGGCCTTGGCCGCCCGGTGCAGGTCGGAGAACCGGATGTCGATCGATTCCGTGCGGCTGGACAGACTGCGCCGGGCCAGCAACGGGGAATGCTCGGCGGCCGGTCGCATCACCCGGGCGCCGGACGCGAGGTAGCCGACCGTCCCGGTCACCGCACCGATCGGATTGCCGAGCACCCGGCCGATCCCGCCGGCCGCGCCGCCGATCAGGCCCAGGGCCCCGCCGGCGATGGCCGACGGCAGGTGTCGCAAACCCTCGCGCATGAGGTCGTTGCTACTCAGATCCTGCGGGATCAGCAGCGGGGGTGACGGTCTGGGCGAAGGTTCGGCTTCCAGGTCGTAGATGCTGGCAAACATCTCCACACCACCGACACCGTCGGTGATCGCGTGACTCAGATGCAGAATCTGCGCCGCCCCGCCGTCGGCCAGCCCCTCGACCAGGGTCGCGGTCCACAGCGGCCGGGAGATGTCCATCGACGACTGCAGCGCCACCTCCGCCAGGTCCAGCACATCGCGCAGCGTGCCGGCGCCCGGGGCGCGTACACGTCGCACATGGAAATCGAGGTTGAAGTCCGGGTCGACCACCCAGCGCGGCGCCGCCGTCGGCAGAGTCGGCATCACCACCTTCTGGCGCAACCGTTTGATTTCCTGCGACGCCCGCTCATAGGTGCTGCGGTAGCGCGACCAGTCCGGCGTCGTTTCCAGGAGTTCCACCGCCATGATGCCCGAGCGGGTGCGCGGGTTGGCCTCCCCGCGATGCAACAGCTGATCCACGGCACCCAATTCGTCGGGCAATCCGGCTGCCGCCGATTCGGTCACGGTCGGTTCTCCCCTCGCGGCGTGCTGACTCTGGGCGTCAGCGCATCGGTCATGCCGCAGCAACGCTAGCCCGCGCTGCGGCGGCACGCTGTCGATTGTGCCGAACGGCGCCGCGGGTGTCAGAGCGTGGTCGCCGCGGAGGAGGACACCGGGACTACACCGCCTGACGTACCTCGCCCGAGGCGAGATGACGCGCGTAGGTGATACCCAGGAACGACGCCACCGCCGAGGCGGTGAGCTGGGACCGCAGGGTGCCCAGCACGTCGAAGGCGTGGTGCGCATTGGGCAGGTCGGCGTGCACGACGGTGGACGCTCCCGCCGAGCGCAGCGCATCGACGAACGCCGTGGCCTGCCCGCGCGGGATCACCGCGTCGTGGCTGCCGTGCAGCACGAAGAACGGCGGTGCGTCGCGATGCACACGGTGGATCGGCGAGGCCTGGTGGAACAGTTCCGGGCGGTCGGCGATCCGGGCGTGCATGACGAACTGCTCGAGGAACGGCATCATCAACGTGCACATGTTGCTCGGGTCGGTCAGGTCGTAGGCGCCGTAGTACGGAACGGCGGCGGCCACCCGGGTGTCGACGTCCTCGAATCCCGGCTGCAGGCTCAGGTCGTCGGCGGTAAGCGCGGCCAGCGACGCCAGGTGCCCACCGGCCGAGCCGCCGGTGAGGGCGATGAAGTCGGGATCCCCGCCGTAGTCAGCGATGTTCTCCCGCACCCAGGCGATGGCGCGTTTGACGTCGGTGATGTGCGCGGGCCAGGCGGAGAACGGGCTGCGGCTGTAGTTGATCGCCACGCAGATCCAGCCGTGCTCGACCATCCGGCTCATCAGCGGGTAGGCCTGGCCGCGCTTCTCGCTGATCGCCCAGGCGCCGCCGGGAATCTGCAGCAGCACCGGCGCGCGGCCGTTGGCGGGCAGCTCCGGCGAACGCCAGATGTCGAGGCGATGGTCACGGCGATGCGGACCGTAGGAGATCTCCTTGGTGGTGGCCGCGTAGCGGCGACGACGCTGGGAGGCGTGCCAGACACCGGCGGCACTGTGGCGTGGGCGGTGGTCCTCGAACGGGTGACGAACCTGGGTTTCGAACCCCTCGCCGAACTCCGCACCGAGGGCCTCGGTCAGCACCCGACCGGCACGCTGACCGCCCCAATGGTGGGTCAGCCCGTGCAGTCCGGCGTGTCCGACGGCCGAGAGCGCATGTCCGGCCACCGCCTCGGGAGCGAGTTCGGTGGCTGCCCAGCCGGCGACCCAGCCGGCAAGGGTCGGCGCGCCGCGCAGCAGCACTGAGGTGGACCGCATGGTGTTGGCAGGGCTCACGGCCGGTGCACTCCTCGGATTCCTCGGTGCCGGGCCCCATCGCCCAGCAACCAGCGCGTCACCGTTACAAACAACGTGGCGCGCGTCACACATTAGCGGACTTACGGAGCGTAGGAGCGCATTTGTCGCCGAATCGTGTCACCCCGGGCCGCGCCGACGGTCCGGTACACCCGTCCCACAGACGCGCAAAACGCACAAAACCCACGCAAAGGCCCACAAGCGTGCGTTGTGATCTGGACTACAGCGATTCTGACCGACGGATCCCCATCACCTCAGCGCAGGAGGACGGCATGCTCACAGTTCTGGGATTGACCATGGTGGCCACGTTCATGGTGGTCATCATGACCCGGCGCGCCACGCCGATTGTCGCCCTTATCGCCGTGCCGGTTACCTTCGGCCTGATCGCCGGCTCCGGCACGCGCATCGGCGCGATGATCATCGACGGCATCGAAGATCTCGCACCGACCGCCGCAATGCTGTTCTTCGCCATCATCTACTTCGGGGTGATGATCGACGTCGGCCTGTTCGACCCGATCGTGAAGGTCGTGGTCCGACTGGTGCACAACGACCCGGCGCGCCTGGTGCTGGGCACCGCTGCGCTGTCGGGCGTCGTCTCCCTCGACGGCGACGGCTCCACCACCTACATCATCACCACTTCGGCGCTGTTACCGCTGTATCTGAAGCTGGGCGTGAGCCCCGTCGTGCTCACCGTCGTGGCCGGCCTGGCCAACGGGACGATGAACATCGTGCCGTGGGGCGGACCCACCGCGCGGGCCGCGGCCGCGCTCAAGCTCTCCCCCTCGGAGGTCTTCGTGCCGATGATCCCCGCACTCGTCGCCGGCCTGGCCGTGGTCTTCTCGTTCGCCTGGCATCTCGGCGTGCTGGAACGCCGGCGCATCGGCTCGATCGTGGTCCGCGAGCGGGTACTCGCCGGCGTCGGCGACAGCGCGCTGATCGCCGCCACCCCGCCCGGTGGGGACGAAACCACCGGCAACGGCGGCATCTCCGGTCAGCACGCCCGACCCCGGCTGATGTGGGTGAACGCCGCGCTCACCATCGCACTGCTGAGCGTGCTGACCCTCGACATCCTGCCGATCGCCGTGCTGTTCATGATCGCCGCCGCCGTCGCACTGGCCATCAACTTCCCGAAGGTCGCCGAGCAGCAGTCCGCCATCACCCGGCACTCCTCCTCGATCGTCGCCGTGGTCGGCATGGTGCTCGCCGCCGCCGTACTCACCGGGATCTTCAAGGGCACCGGCATGGTCGACGCGGTCGCCACCTGGGTGGCTCACGTCATCCCGACGAGTATGGGCTCGCATCTGGCGATCATCACCGGGCTGCTGTCGATCCCGTTCACCTTCCTGATGTCCAACGACGCCTTCTACTTCGGCGTGCTGCCGGTTCTGTCGGAGACCGCCGGGAACTACGGCATCAGCGCGGCGGAGATGGCCCGCGCATCCATCACCGGGCAGCCGTTCCACATGCAGAGTCCTCTGGTGCCGGCGATTCTGCTGCTGGTGTCGCTGGCCGGAGTGAGCCTGGCCGACCACCACAAGAAGGTGTTGTGGCGCGCCGCCGTGGTGGCGATCGTCATGCTGGTCACCGGCACGGTGATCGGCGCCATTCCATTCTGACCGCCCGATCCCGCGTTCTGCGTAGGTTGCAGGGATGCCCCGCTTCCGGCTGCGCACCCAGATTCTGCTGTTGCAGACGGCGGTGATCATCGCCAGTCTCACCGCCGGCTTCGCGTTCGTCTTCGACCGGATGGACACCGCCACCCGCGACCAGTACGCCCAGCGCGCACAGGGGATCGCCGAAGCCGTCGCCTCTGATTCCGACGTCCGCGCCGCCGCCGCGGCCCAGACCGCGCGACGCCGATCCGGAAGCCCGGCCGAGCCGGCCGAACTGGCGAACTCGGAACTGCAGCGGCAGACCGCAACCATCACCGCCCGCACCGGCGCGCTGTTCGTCGTCGTCGCCGACGACGACGGCTACCGGATCGCCCACCCCGACCGCACGCTGCTGGGTCAACGGGTCAGCACCGATCCGTCGGCGCCGCTGCACGGTCGGCTGGAGGTGGCCGAGGACACCGGAACGCTGGGCGGTTCGGTGCGGGCCAAGGTGCCGGTGTTCGGACCCGACGGAGCCGTTGTGGGGTTGGTCAGCGTCGGTATCTCGACCGACGCGGTGGATCGAGCCAGCCGGCACAACCTGGCGATTCTGCTGGGACTGGTGGTGGCCGGCCTGCTGGTGGGCGTCGGCGGGTCGGCGTTGCTGGCACGACACTGGCGCCGGGTCACGCTGGGACTGGAGCCCGAGGAGATGGCCGAGTTGATCCGCGAACAGCACGCGGTCCTGCACTCCGGCGCCGAGGCGGTCATCGCCTTCGACGCCGCCCTGGTGGCGCGGGTGATCAATCCGCAGGCGCGAGAACTACTGGGCGTCACCGCGCCGACCGGGACACCGCTGCGCGACCTGGGACTGACCGCCCGGGTGGCCGGCGTGGTGATCGCACCCACGGATGTGCCCGTCGCCGCGGCGGTGAACGAACGCATCGTGCTGCTCAGCTGCCGCCGGGTGCACCGGGACGGCACCGACCTCGGCACGGTCCTGACGGCGGTCGATCGGACCGACGTCGAGCAATTGACCCGGGAACTCGATTCGGTGCAGGCGATGAGTTCGGCACTGCGCGCCCAGCGGCACGAAACCGCCAACCGCATGCATGCGCTGGCCGGCCTGTTGCGCGATGATCGGCCCGGGGAGGCGCTGGCCTACCTGGACGAGATCGCCGGCCGCACGGGGATCGCGGCCATCGCCGGCCTTGAGCGCGTCGGCGAACCGCATCTGACGGCGTTCCTCGCCGCCAAGGCCGCACAGGCCCGCGAGCGCGGGGTGAGCCTGCGAATCGGCGAGGACACCGCGCTGGTCGGTGCGCTGTCCCATCCGGTGGACACCACCACGCTGGTGGGCAACCTCATCGACAATGCGATCGATGCCGCGTGCGACGGACCCGCGCCTGCCGAAGTGGAGATCGACGTGCTGCGCGACGGTGCGACACTGGTCGTCGTGGTCACCGACACCGGACCGGGATTTGCCGTCGAGGATCCGTTCTCCGAGGGCGTCACCACCCGCCGTGACCCCACGGTGCCGGGTGGTCGCGGCATGGGCCTGGCCATCGCCCGGCAGGTCGCCCGCTGCCACGGCGGCGATGTCACCGTCGGCTCACCGGGCGGTCCGGACTGTCCCGAGCCAACAGCGGTGATCGCCACCCTGCCCGACGGGATCCGCCCCGATGAGACCTGACCTGCGGGTGCTCGTCGTCGACGACGATTTCCGTGTCGCCGGCCTGCACGCGAAGGTCGTCGACACGATGGCCGGCCTGACCACCGTGGGTTCGACGCGCACCCTCGCCGAGGCGCGCAAGCTGGTGGCTGCCGGGCCGGTGGATCTGGCCCTGGTCGACGTCTATCTCCCGGACGGGTCGGGCCTCGATCTGGTTCGGGAATTGCGTTGCGACGCTTTCATTCTCGGCGCTGCCGATGATGCCGCGAGTGTCCGTTCCGGGCTCGCCGCCGGGGCGCTGCACTACCTGATCAAACCGTTCACCACCACGGAGCTGGCGCACCGGCTGGCGGCCTACTGCGCGTATCGGCGGATCCTGGCCGCGCCGACGTTACGCCAGGACGACGTCGACGCCGCCCTGGGCGCACTGCGCTCCGGCCGCACCTCGACCACTCGCCCCGAGACCGTCTCGGTCACTGAGAACAGGATCGTCGCCGTGCTGAGCACCGCCGACCGACCGCTGCCGGCCGACGACATCGCCGCGGAGGTCGGCGTGTCGGTACCGACGGCGCGACGCTATCTGGCGGACCTGGTGCGCGCCGGGACCGTCAGCATGCACCTGCAGTACGGCTCGACCGGGCGCCCCCGTCAGCTGTACGCAGCGGGCACGGTGACCGGGTGAGCGGACCAGACGCAGAGAGAAGCGCCCCCGGCAGGAATCGAACCTGCGACCTAGGGATTAGAAGGCGCTAGAAATAGGGCCTGACCTGGCCTTATGTTGTTTTTGGGCACTTGCGGACGCCTGCGGTTGGTAGCGGTAAAAATATGGCCTCACCTGCGTTAATTCCGACTATCCGGGCCAACACTCGCCAACACTGGCCAGCGTGGTGCGGACTGACTGCGGACTAACGGACTACTCGGGCAGTAGGTGCTCCACGCTCAGCAGGTACTCGATGAACTCCCAAAACTCAGCCCGGGTAGGTAGCTCAACGGTGCCGTCGATGAACGCTGCGGCCTCGCCGGGGGTGGACTCGTCCACGCCGACCTCGCCACGGCCGAACGTTCGGCTGGCCAACAGTCGGTAGTAGTCATCGGGGATATCTGTCGTGTCGGTGGTCGTCATGGGCCGGGACGGTAAGGCCATCCGGGAGTACGGCGCGGGTACGGCCAGGCCGTGCGGCGTGTCGCGGTGCGGATGGTGGGCAGTACCTCACCCGTAACCCAATCTTGGAACCTCTCAGCACCGGGGACGTTGGACCGCATGATGAGCCGGTACAAACCGGGCTCATTGATAAGCGTCATGTTCTGGAACCCGGTAGCCGAAGCGGGCATCGGGATACGCGATGCCCGGGACTGACCTGCGGAAACGTGGTCTCTGACAGCCTTAGGTCCGTTGGCATATCCAAGTAGGTCGGTCACGTCCTTAGCAACAAACCAAGGCTCACCCTCAACCAACACCACCCGCACAGCAAACCCGACTAACCCCGATTAAAACGCCTGTACCTGGCCTAATGGCTTTGCCGGCCAAGCAGGTCAGCAAAGGTTGGGCCCGGTCGATGTTCCTCACACCGACCGGGCCCCGCCCCCGGGACCACACTCATTAGCGGTAGAGAATCCGCAAGCATGGCCCCTTATATGACTCAACACATTTCGTTACTTTTTGTATGTAAAGCGGGCAAGTGGTTGGTCCTATGAGACCAGCATTCCCCTCCCATTAGCTAGTGGGAACCCATTGGTTCCCACTAGTAACTCATACCCGCCGGAACCTAATTGTTCCGGCGGGTTGTGGCAGCACACGGCAAGCCGCTAAGGACTCTCCACCACCTAATTAATAGGAGTCACCGCGTGCCTTATCCACGTCGCACGGTTCCTAAGCCGCGCGACAACCACCCAACCTAAGCCAGGTGGAAAATTATTTACTGGGCGCGTTCGCGGTAACGGTTTAGAACATACAGTTCGTTAGTCGTCCACCCCGTAAACCCATCCCTATACGAGACCGCAAAGGGCCCCATTCGTTCATCGGTAACCATCTGCGACGTATCGGTGAGAAGCCGCGCAGCCGCGGTAAGGATCACGGCCCGAATATCACTACTCGGTTCCCCTGCCATGTCCCAACCGCGACCGCGCGTGTAACTCTTAGCCTGAGCCGAAACAATCGCTATGATCGCCTCGGCCTGGCTAGCGTTAACACTCTCACCAACAAACGCCGACAAATCAGCCACAGTCGGCGCAGCCATAATTTAAGCCGCGGTCAGCAGCGTCACAGCCTTAGGCTGCAACAAAGCCACATCAAACCGAGCCGTCACACGGATAGCCTTGGTGTCATAGTTCGCCAGGGTATCCTCGGCCACGTAAACCTCGCTGTCGTTGTCGCGGACCACGGCCACCCGGCTAAAGTCCACCAAACCGACACGGGCCTTACCCGACGCATTCGGAATGTGGTTGGTAACGATCACCGGCAGTCCCAAAAGCTGGAACGCGGTACCGTTCTGCACCGTCTGCGGGTCGATCACGTAACGCGCATCGGTGGAACCAACCTTGATTTTACGGAAAGCGGCGAACGTCGCCGGGGTCATCACCCAGTGAGTCGGCTGCACAAAGTTAGCCTGAGCCGTCGCCACCGCATCAATCAAAGAATCGACATCGGTCACGTCCAGAACACCCGTAGCAATACCGGACTGCCGGAAAATACCCTTAATGGTGTTCGATGCTCCGGTGCCGTCCCACATAGCAGTGTCGAGCGCGTTAGCGACATCGGTCACGAGGCGGGTCTTAAGCACGCTATCGAGACCAGCCACAGCACTACCACGCAACAGTTCATTACTGACCGGCAGCCACACCTTAATGGACTGCAAAGTGGACGGGAGTGCCGTTACCTCGTCAAAGGTCACCGAGCCATCGGAAATAAGTTGGCCCTCGCCGACAAACCCGGCGGTAGTACCCGACACAATGCGCGGGATACGAACCTGTTGGTTACTGTCGATAATCAGCGGGCCAGCACCCAAAAAGGTAGATACCTGTTCCAGCGGCTCAATAAGCAGCTTCTGTACCTGAGCCTGTAGCAGGGTTGAATTACCCGAAGTAGTTTGAATCGTCAATTTTATTCACTTGTCCTTATTAAATTGTTTGTTAAGTTGTTTAGCTTCCCGCCTCCCGGGCGGTATTTGTGTTTGCGCTCCTGGCGCTTAGCCGGTAACAGCCTCAAGCTGATAGGCGACGTTTTTGGGAGTGTTCCCGGTAATCGGGTGCGGGCCGTCCCACATTGGTCCGCCGACGACGGCGAACACTTGCCCGGATGCGCGTGTGATTCGGTCGCGGGCCCGTAGGTCGGTACCGGCTTTCACATACAGTTCGGGTGCTCCGCTGGCAGATTCCGCGCGTTGGCCGGTTGCCCTCGTGAATCCGTGCCAGGCGATCACGCCGACAACCTCATGGGTGCCGGTGTTCTCGCGGTTGCCGAACCTGTCAGTTGCGCCGCGGGTGACGGTGAGGGTTTCCCCGGCGATCACTTGCCGCCCCGCAGGATGCCCAACAGATCAACACCCGGATCGGCCCCGCCGCGCTTGCCCTGCCCGGCATCCCCGACGACGGCACGCTTCGCCCGCCCGGGGCGCTCAGCCAGCAACGCATCCAGCGCGGCCGTGAGTTTCGTGTCATCGTCCAAGTGCTCAGGATCAAACGGGAGATCGTCGGCATATTCCAACCGATGCGTCGATTCAACGAGGGCCCGGTGCAACCGCCGAGCGGCCTTGTCGGCCAGTTCCTCGGCTGCCTTGGTCCGGGCCCGCAAAGCCGCGTTTTCGTTCCGCAGCCGCCGCAGGTCGTCCAATGTCTTGGAATTGTCCGCATTGCCGTCTAGCTGCCCGTCTCCCGGGTTATCTACCGTCTCGGCGGTATCCGTATCCGTAGCGTCGGTTTCGTCATTGTCTGCGCCATCTGGGCGCGTTTCTGTATCACTCATGCCGCATAATCCCCCGTCTTATCATTGTGGTTAAGCATTAGCTCGGCGTGCTTACTGACCGCCATAGAAAACTCAGGATTAGCCGTCGCCATAGCGTCACGCTCGGCGTAATAGAGTTCCTTCTCAATTTCCGGTTCGGTGTACCCCAACCTGCGCAGCGCGCCAGACTTACTCAGAATCCCGGACTGGACAAGTTTGGTAACAGCATCAGATTCCGCCGCGATGCTGGTTGAACTCGGGTCGCGCCATTGCACAATCACCGGCACAACGTCTACTTGCGTGCGGTTCCGCACCGCGACCATGAGCCGCGCCACCTGTTCCCAGGACCGGCCAAACACGGCCTGCCGTTGTTCCGCCCGCGCAGTAAGTGCCGATTCACTGGCCCTAATAGCCTCGGATGAACTGGGATTCTCGGTCGTAATTCCGCACATATGCGCAGGCAATGCTGATACGGCCATGATTTGACCGAGCCAAATCCTTACCGCGGCCTCATACCCGGACAGATCGGCACCGGGAAGCTGGCCAAACGCCGCCTTTTCCGCCTCGCTGATCATGGCCCGATTGCCCTCGGGAATAGGGTTGACCGCTTCCATAACGGGTTCCCCGTCGTCACCGATGACAGGCTCATTATTGGCGTCGAGCAGCGGCTTTTCGACCAGCTCAATACCCGTCGCCCACCGTCGCGGCCGGGCCGTGTACTCCTGCGCAACAGCCAAACCGCTTAGCGTGGCGTTAAGGCCGTCCACCAGCGGGATAATGTCATCCAGCTCAGAATGCCCATCACCAAGAATCCACTTTTGATTACGAAAACCGACTACCGGCACAACACCCAAAACATGCGGGATAGTTTCGATAAGTTCAAACGCGCTACTAGCCGCGCCCGCAGTAAGTGCCCGCCAATGTTCTAAACGATCCGCCAAATACACCATTGCATGAGTCTCGGTCTTAGTGGTCCACCGCTTAACTGCCGCGGTAATCTCCCGTGTCGCCGGATCATAAATAGCGGCCACCTGCTTAGGGGACTCAATCGAGACAAGCGGCGACCCGTCCGGCCGCGCCCACACAATCGCGTAAGCATCCCCGTACGTCAAAGCCTCACGATGCAGATTAACCGCAAGCTGATCGAGATTATTGGCCAGCCAATCGTCCCAAACATCTAAACCACGAAAACCAGTCACCTTAAGCCGCTCAGCCAAACTAGACACCGCAAGATCACACAAGTTAGTGCCTATACGGTTCAGCGACGGCAACGCAATACGCGCCTCCGGGCTCAAATAAGCTAGCTGTTGGCGGTTAGTGGCGTATTCTTCCAATTCCCGATAATAGTGTTGCGGCCCGTCGAGCTTCTGCAACAAATCCACCAATAGTGGAGAAGTCATATGTTTTCCTTACTTTTTCAGTTGCGCTAAGCGGCGAACGACCACGCCCGTTTACGCTTAGGTTTCTGCGACGCTAACCACGATGCCCTCGAATGAGCCATCATTAACGCCGTACACAAGTCGATTTTCCCGGCCCGTTTAGACCGCGAAGTTTTAGCCAAACGCAAACCCGTACCGGTATCCAATACCGTCGCATTCAGCACATGACGCCTAAGGTCCGCATCGCCAGAATGTGTGAGACGACCGTTAACCGCATCCGAATACAGATCGGTAGTCGCCGCTGTCTGCCGCGACGGTGATTGCCGAAACTCCACCATAGGGATGCCCTCGACCGCCAAGGCTTGCGCTGAGCGGGTCCAGAGATACGGGTCGAATGCAACCTCGCGCACCCGCCACCGCTTACAAGCCTCACGTATGGCCTGTTCCACGTCCAGTACGGGCACCCGCCATTCGTCATTATCCGGCGGCTTCTCCCACACACCGAGCGTGTCAAAATGCGGTACCCCGGCCACGGTGCCGACAACTAGCGCAGTGCTGTCATCCTTAAGCGACCCGTCCAGGGCCAGGACCACATCAGCCCCGTCCGGGATCGCACCCGCCACGGCAAGGCCGTCCCACACGGCCGATTCCAGAAACGGAGTCTCGTTAACGTCAATCGGCTGGCACAACCGGGCCCGCCTAAAGTGTGCCTCGGTCATCTTCGGCGGCAACAGGGCCCGCAAAGCATCCCTATGCAAAAAGTCATCTAAGGCCGGATTGGCCAGCTCCCAACAATGCTCACAACCCGGCGAATGATCCTCAAACCCCGCCGCGCTGAACTCCTTGTAAACCTGACTGGTGTCCTCGGGATGCTCAATCGAATATGCCCGCAGCCGCGCCAGAACACTATCCGTGTTAGTACTGGGAGTGCCGATGCCGATAAGGGTTGATCGTTCCTGCTTACCCTGCGCTAGGGCCACAACCTCCCACGTTTCCGGGAGAATACGGCCGATCTCGTCGCAAATGGCTAGGTGGTAATCCAGGCCCTCAAGTGACGCCGGGGACGCCGGTAGGCACTGAAAAGTGCCGCCCCGGCCCGTCTCTATACGTTCCTTAAAGACCTGTACTCGCTTTTCGAGTTCCGGGTGCAAAGCGACCATGCGGGCCGCGATACCGAACACAATCCCGGCTTGGCGTTCATCAACCGCCGCCACAATCACCGACGTACCGATATCGCCCTCAAGTAGGGCGTACAGGGCGTACACCGCGCACAACGTCGATTTACCCTGGCCTCGTGGTAGACACCACCCCGCAATACGAGGTTGAGTCTCGGCGTCCATTACCGACCCAACGAGGTCGAGCTGCCAGTCCCGCAGTTTCATCGGCTTACCGGCCCCGGTGCCCTTAGGTACCCGAATGAAGCGCTCAACCCAAGCGGCGAAACGGGCCGTACCCGATTTCGTGGACCGGAACGGAAGCCGTGTTGAGTCCAAAAGTTTGGGACGGCTCATAAGCTGCCACCCCCTTATGAAGTTGTAAGCGCTGGTCAGCGCATGTTTTACTAGTATTTGGTGCCCTATCGCGCGGCTCCGGGCTGGCCGTTCGAGTAGCCTGGACGGCTTAGCTGGGGTCACTCCCCACCGGCTGCGTCGGCCACACTGTTTCCGCAGGTCAAAGCCTTTTTGGTGCTTAGCGTTAAGGCTAAGGTTTGTTTGCTGCGGGCTGTCGTTAGCGTTGCGCTTAGCGTGCTTAGCCGCTGGTCACGGCCTTAGCGTTGGCCTTAGCGGTGTTTGTGCAGGTCAGGCTCAGCCATATCGGATTGATACTCCCGGTGCGGATCGCGCACACCCTCACTGTTGGCTTGCGTAGAAGCGCGCTAGCCGTTGCTTACGCCGAGTGATCGCATCGAGTACCTGCTTACGTTCGGCGTCGGTTGCTCGGTTGCCGCGTGATCGGTTACAGGTTCGGCATAGGACGCGCGTGTTAAGCGGTTCCAGTGCCAGGTCTGGTCGTTCGGCCAGCGGGATTATGTGATCGCATTCGAGCGTTTGGGTACTGCCGCAGCGTTCGCAGAATGGGCTGGCTTTTCGTTGTTTGGTTGAGAGTTGCCGCCAGCGGTGGTCGTATCCGCGTTCGGGTGCGGTGCGTTTGGGTTGCGGTCGGCATGGGCCGCATCGGCTGCCGCTACCTATGAGCTTTCCGCAGCCAAGACAAGGCCGTTGTATGCCGCTCACCATTCCCGCGGTTCGCGGCCCGCGAGGTAATCGCTATGTGCGACCAGTGCGCGGCCGACGTACTGCGCGCTCTGCGCGGTCATTGCGACGGTCAACCCCTGGCCGTCTGCGAGTACAAGACCGAGACCGATATATGGCTGGTCGTGGCTGTCGGTGTCTAGTGAGAACTCGAAAGCCTCGGGAGTGATTGTGTTCATGGATTAGTGTCCTGTTCTGCTAAATCTATCAGTGCATTGCACACGTTGGTTAGGTCGTCTTTGCCTAAAACCATTCGGGTGTGTTCACCGTCTGCTAGCTGTCTGCTGATAAAGGTGGCACCCGTTCGTGTGCGGTTTATGCGGTATGGGTTGCCGCCGTCTGCGGCGGGTACCTTAACCCTCACGGTTGATTGGATACCGTTGCGGCGGGGGCGCTACTCGGCGCATCCGTGCCTTAGCCGGTGTCCGTGCCGTGGGTGGCCGGTAAGTGAGTTGGGATAGTTCTTCTGGTGTGAGGTCCGTTAGGACTATGCCGGTTATGTGGCCGTCGTGATCGCGGACTGTTTGCAGTGTTGACATTGGTTCCCCCCGTTTTACGTCTGTGCGGCGTTCTAAGCCGCAATAATTGGTTCTGTAGGCAATCCCACTAGGGTTACCCTGTTTGTGTCTTAGGATTGAAGCTAGGCCGCTTTAATCGCTGGTTCCTAGTATCCGGTCGGCGTGCTCCCGTAGTTCTAACCATTCTTGCCTAGACATGAGTATTGCGTGGCCGCTCTGACTCACCACAATTCCCGGACGGCCGTCCTGGCGCTCTTTCACGTTGATATGCGCCCGACGCTTACCCGTATCAGTTCTAACCTTCATCGTCGTATGCCTCCCAGCTAGAAAAGTCTTGGTAGTAATCGTTGTCGTATCCGTCTGCCGGGTACGGCTCACTGTCGGGCGGTGCCTCGCTCCTCAACATCTCTTTGAATTGGTCGATGGCCGCATAGGTGGCGGCGTCGTCCTGTCCCTGATTTTTTTGATCGGTCGCGTCCGGTGTGGTCACGTCTGGTGACGTACCCGGCTCACGTAACCACGTACCCGAAGAAGCGTCCGAAGAAATACCCATAGAAGAACCCATAGCGGTAGACAGTGGAGTCACCCCTAACGGTCTGCATTGTCTACCCTGGCGGTCTCTAGAGTCACCCCTACCGGTCTCTATTGTCACCCCTGAATCACTAGGGGTGACTGTGCTGTCACCTCTAATTTCGGGCATCACCAACCGGTATCGGGCTGAGTGCCGCCGGTCCGCATCCCGCGTCACCCACAGCAGGCCGTGCGCAACCGCCGCAGCCCTGGCCCGTGTGACCGTCCTAGTCGTCACACTCAACCGCTTTGAAATAGTCGCATTATCTCGCCAGGCATCATTACCGTTTTGGTCGGCGGTCGCGCCGATATCCATAATCACCAGACGTTGATCCGCCGGGATATCGGTAGCCTGCCGCACCGCGTCCATCCATGCCAATTTGCTAAAACTCATTCAATTGTTCCGATCTGCGCCTAAGTTGGCGCTATCCAATCAACCCCCTAAAGGGGTTCCCTTGTGCCCGCCGAAGCGGGCCCTACTAACTTGCCGCAGCGCAGCGGGAAGTAACCCGACCACCCCGCAACGTCAGCGCCCGCTGATCGGCCAGCCACCGATCCAACGCGCAACGCTCATACACAACCCGACCATTCAACTTGAACGACTGCGGCCCAATGTCCAGACTCCGATACCTGCGCAACCCGCAGACCGAAACACCCGTGTACTGTGCCGCCGCCGTAATTGACAGCAACTCACTTTCCATAATTTTCCCCCTCTGAAATGCAGAAACGCACCCAAGGGTGACGCTCAGCGTCCGGGTGCGAATGATTGGTTTGACCTGCTTTTGCGCATGGCCGTTGTGCCCTTAGTGTATCGTTACTAATTGCCACATTCGGGCACGGTTAGTAATTACTAACTATTTTTGCGCATGGTTGTTGTGCCCTTACTTTATCATGATTAATTGCACATTTTTTCGCAGTTAATCATGATTAAGTATTCTTGCGCAGATTTGTCCAAACCAAGCGTAATTTGATTACCCGATGGATATCTGTGGATATTCGATTGTTGTCACTGTTGCCACCGGTTAAGCGTTGGCGAATTGGTCATCGAGCCACGCAACCACATCAGCGCGCCGATACCGCAGATTCTTACCGATCTTGATTGCCTTAGGGCCGTAGCCCTTTTGCCGCCAGTAGTAGGCGGTGCCTTTGGTGATGCCAAGCATTTCGCAGAACTCGGGAGAGTCGAGAAGGTCAGTCATTTGGTGTAATCTGGTGATAATTAGGTACCGCCCTTTTGGCGATATCCGTGAGTGCTCCGCCCCTATTCGCGGTCACCATATTTAACACTCACTGATTCCCACATTACCGGCCAAGTGCCCGAAATCGAAGGGATACACTCGAAAATGTGTTCGACCTGCGATTATGCGACGGTGGTCGCCTTGTCCATCGCCGCCGCAAGGTTGTCGAAGTCGTCCGGCAGCATGTGCGAGTAGACCCGCAACGTCGTCATAGGGTCCTTGTGCCCGAGCATCCGCTGCACCACCGTCACCGACGCACCCTCTGCAAGCGCCAAGCTCCCCGCAGTGTGCCGAAAAGTCTTGGGAGTCACATCGGTAAGACCCGTTGCCCGGCAAGCCTTGTCGACCCGCCACGCCACATAGTCATTGGTCATCGGCCCGCCATCGGGCCCCGGAAACAGGTAGTCATCACCCGCGCGGCCCGCCATCACGTCGCGCAGAGTGTCGGCCAGTGCCGTCGTCAGGATCGGCACCATGCGCTCCTGACTGGTCTTAGTGGTGTCCTCGACCAAGCCAGCGCCGGTCACCTGAGCAACCCCCTTGGCCACATGGATACGCCGCCGCGTCAGATTCACATCGGCCACCCGCAGCGCCGCAAGCTCTCCGAACCTCATGCCCGTGTAGCCCAGCGTCAGCAGGATCGGACCGAACCCCTCATCGGCAGCGGCCACCAACGCGGCAACCTCGTCGTGACTGAGCGCCCGATCCCTCTTGCTGACTACGCGGGGCAGCTCCACGCCCTTAGCCGGATTGGCCGCTAGGCGCTTAGTGCGCACCGCGAAGTCGAGCACTTGGCTTAGCCTCCCGTGCGCTTGCACGGCACGCCTTGCTGACAGCGGCTTGCGCTTAGCGTTGGTGTCGGCGTTCTTGCTCCGGGGTTGCCGCGCATCTTTGTTTGTCGTCAACCACGCCACCCACTCCTGTACGTCGGCGTGCGTGATGTCTGACAGCTTCACGTCTCGCCAGCGCGGAAGGATGGTCATATCAAGTAGGGAACGGTAGCCAGCAGCCGTCGACTGTTTCCACTTGGGGCACACCGCCGCGAACCACTCCTCGGCCACCGTCCCGAACGTGGCCGACGAACTCTGCTTGTCTACGTAGGTGCCGATATGAAACTCGGCGCGAACCTCGTTCGCCTTGGCCTCGGCGTCGGCCTTGCGGACAAAGCTCGCGGTCTCCTCGTTGTTGTTGTGTACCCACCGGGCCAGCCAACGTCGCCCCGAGTTGTGTCGGCTGGTGCATACGAGGGTGCCCGGTTTGCCGTGCTTGGCGTCGGTACACCAGTCGGCGTCGGTCTCGTCGGGGCGCGGCTTGCGGTGCCAGCGGTCCTCGACTCCTGCGCGGTCCTTGCGTCGGGTGGTCGCGCGTTCCTCGGCGGCGGTCATACGGCAAGGGTAGCGCTCTGCGGACTGATTGCGGACTGACTGCGGCGTGTCAGTCGGACTCGGCAGAGAAAATAGTGCCTGACCTGCTCAGAGAAGCGCCCCCGGCAGGAATCGAACCTGCGACCTAGGGATTAGAAGGCCCTTGCTCTATCCAACTGAGCTACGGGGGCTCATCTCTGCGCGCCCATGCTAATGGATGATCCGGCCCGAACCGGTGCTCGATCCACCGCACGTCGGCGAAGTTCACCGGCAATCAACGACACCGCTGCCGGACGCAGCCGGGTTCGCACGGTTGTCGATGATCGCGCCGAGGCGTAGGGTTTGAATCGGTTGAGTTCACAGCCGCTGCATATGTCGAGTTGACATCCGGGCGGAACTCGCGCCCCCGGTCGGTCGGCATCACCGCAGTACGAATACACGTATTCCGACTGATGGAGTGACCATGGCTACCATCTCACCGATCCCCGCCGTGGCGGCGGGACGCCGCCCGACGGCGTCATTCACGACGACGTGGCTATCGCCGGGAACCGCCGTGATCAGCGTCTTCGGCGAACTCGACGCCGCCAGCGCGCCGGAATTCGACGCCTACGCCGATCGCCACACCCAGCAGGCCGACAAGATCGTCATCGACCTGTCCGGCGTCGCGTTCTTCGGAACATCGGGACTCACCGCGCTGTCCGCATTCGGCGAGCGCTGTGGCACCAGCAACGTTGCGTGGAGCCTTGCATCCGGACGCGAGGTCGGCCGATTGCTCGAAGTATGCGACGTGGACCTGCCGGCGCACCGGACGGTCACCGCCGCCCTTCACGCCGTGCGGTCCAAGACCACCCGGTCAGTCAAGCTGATCACGTAGTTTCTGCAGCGACCTGGCGAGCAGCCGCGACACATGCATCTGCGAGACGCCGATGCGTTCGGCGATCTGCGTCTGCGTCTGGCCCTCGAAGAAACGCAGCAGCAGCACCGTACGGTCGCGCTCGGGCAGGGCGGCCAACGCCGGCCGTAGCGTCTCCCGGTTCTCAACCCGCTCCAGCGCGGCGTCGAGGTCTCCGAGGGAGTCCCCGATCGACGGTGCGTCTTCCTCACCGCCACCGCCGCTTTCGATGGACACGGTGTTATAGGAACTGCCGGCGATGAGACCCTCGACCACTTCCTCGCGGTTCATGTCGAGTTCGGCGGCGAGTTCGGAGGCGTTCGGCGCCCGACCCAGCTTCTGGGACAGTTCGGCACTGGTCGAGCTCAACAGCAGGTGGAGTTCTTTGAGCCGACGCGGCACCTTGACCGACCAGCTGTTGTCCCGGAAATACCTTCGGACCTCGCCCATAATCGTTGGGACGGCGAACGATTCGAAATCCGAACCGGCATCCGGATCGAACCGGTTCACTGCATTGAGCAGCCCGACCCGGGCCACCTGAACGAGATCATCGTGGGCTTCGCCGCGACCGCCGAAGCGCCGAGCTATGTGGTCGGCCAGCGGTAGGCAGCGGGTGACGATCCGTTCCCGCTGTTCGGTGTGGGCGGATGTGCCTTCGGCCATACCGCTCAACGTGCGGAACATCGGCACGACATCCGCATATTCCGAGGTCACTGCAAGTGACTCGCTCGCCTGGTGAGTAGGGATATCGCGGCGCCCCCGGCCTGCTCGGCCCCGTCGCGCGGCGGCTGCGTGGTGACCTCGTCGACCAGTGAACTCATCACATGCCAGCTGAAGGTGCCGGGTGCGACGGCGGCGCCCCCACCGTGGTTCGTCGACGCGGTGATCAGCAGTGCATCCTCGCGTGGATCGATGACCAGCAGCAACTCGGCGTCGGGAAGCGCGGCGCCGATCAGCGCCGTACACGCCTCATCGACGGCCAGGCGCAGATCCGCCACCGCGTCCAGGTCGAAATCCTCGGAGGTGGCGATGGCGGCCACGACCGCCCGCACCGTGGCGAGGTTCTCCACCCTGGCCGCCACCTTGATCTCCACCGACCGCGAGCCCGGACACGGCGGAGTCGCGAAGAATTCCTCGTGTCCCATCAGACCTCCAGAGATTTTGTGGACACCCTACTCCGCTCGCCCCTCTCCGATCGTTCTGCGACGCCGCTCCGGTCAACTGTTCGGGGGTTGCCGAACCTCGTCGGGATGCTCCGCATACCAACGGTCTTCAATCCGTCGCACGCGCCGGTGCTCCAGCGCGAGCCAGGCGAGGCCGATGACGAACCCGACCGCGGCCGACCCACCCAGGATCATTCCGATCCCCGCCCGATAGGTCGCAAACGCCACCAGCGACGTCACGAACAGCACCAGGGACACCGAGAGGACGGCCAGCGCCGGCATGTTCCCGGTGTCGGTCATCGTCTCACCGGCATGCGGCCGGGTGGTCCGCGCGTGGTCGACGGGATCTTCGGATGTCTTCATCGTTGGTTCCTTTCGCTTGGTTGGCGGCTTCCTTGGTTGGCGGCGAGGTCAGTACCAGTACCGGCGGCCGGCGACCGGGCGGCCGACCATGCCGAGCAGCCAGAAGGCCACGCCCACCACCAACAGCACAACCCCGAGTACCCACAACACATAGATGCCCAGCACCCACCCGAGAATGAGCAGAATCGCTCCGACGGCAATCATCGTGACCTCACTTCCAGTGATCGTTCAATTCGCAACATGACAAACGTGACTACTGGCTCGGTTCGGGCAGCCGGCACTCACCTGCCTGCGGGTTGACCCCCAGGTAGTTGAGGGGCCCGGCGATGACGGTGACTCCGATGTCGGCAGCCACGGCGCAACTCGGCGCTCCGGCACCGAAGTATCCGCGCTGCCATACTGCGAAAACGCCTATGAGCAGCCAGATCAACACAATCGTCCCGGCAATCCGCGAGATCCTCATGGGCAGCGGGTACCCGTCACGCCGTCATCCAAACCTAGAACCAGGATTCGTAATTACTGGGAGATAACAGGTTTCGGAATCCGCAGGAGCGGTTAACCCGTGATCATGAGCAATTTCAACCTGAAACCCAGAATTGTCCTTCGCGCTGCACCCCTGCTGGTCGCGGGTGCTGTGGTCTCGGCGGTCAGTGCGGCTCCGTTTGCCGCCGCGAGTTTCACCGAGGCGAATCTGCTGCCCGGCACCATCACCACGACGCACAGTTCCATCGAATTTCCGCTGGATCCCGGCGGCGGCGGCTGCGTCGGTGACCACTGCGGCTCGGGCGGAACCGACAGCGGTCCCGGCGGCGGCGCCGGTGGGCAGGGCTGTGTCCCGACGGCCGGCGGAACCGCCTGTGGTTCCGGAGGGGTCAACGGCGGCCCCGGCGGCGTTCCGGGCGGACAAGGCTGTATCCCCGGCGTGGGCTGCGGCTCCGGGCACGGCTGATCAGACCATCACCGCGGTGGGGCCACTCAGCACGAGTGGCCCCACCTTTCTTGCGCCGTGGCCGTTTCGGACCGGCCCATCGGGGGTATATCCGCACGGTATGACCGCCAGCACAACAACTTCGCCCGCTCGACTCGACCAACCCCGTCTACCCACCCCTCGTGGGCCGGTATCGGCGATGGTGGTCGAGGCGTTGACCCACCCCGCCGTGGACACCGTCCCGCGCGACCCCGCACCGGGTGAGATCGACCCGTTCGGCTCGGATCTGCAGCTGGCGCTCACCGTGTGCTACGAGCTGCACTACCGGGGATTCGCCGGCGTGGACCCGGAGTGGGAATGGCACCCCGACCTCCTGCGGTTGCGCTCGGGCATGGAGCGGACGCTGCTGTCCGCACTGCACCGGGAAATTGCGCCGGTGGACCCTGCGACCACGGTCGCCGACGAGTTGGCTCGACTGTCCGCCGAACCGGTCCACGGCTCGGGTGTCAGTCATCGGTTGCGCGAGCGCGGTACCTGGGCGCAGATGCGCGAGTACTTCGCACACCGCTCCATCTACCACCTCAAGGAGGGCGACCCGCACGCCTGGCTCATTCCGCGGCTCGCCGGTCCGGCCAAAGCGTCCTTCGTCGCCGTCGAGTTCGACGAATTCGGCGCCGGCCGGGCCCACCGGGCGCACCACCGGCTCTTCGCCGACCTGATGGGCGCGGCGGACCTCGATGCGCGCTACCTCGGCTACCTCGATGCGGTTCCCGCGACGTCCCTGCTGGTGGTCAACCTGATGTCGCTGTTTGGCCTGCACCGACGGCTGCGCGGTGCGGCGGCGGGGCAGTTCGCCGCGATCGAGATCACCTCGTCGCCGGGTTCGCGTCGCATGGTCGATGCACTGCGGCGGCTGGCGGCGCCGGCGGCCTGCGTGCATTTCTACGCCGAGCACGTGGAGGCCGATGCGGTGCACGAACAGGTGGTCCGCCACGAACTGATCGACGAACTGCTGCGCACCGAGCCGGACCTGGCCCCCGACGTCATCTTCGGTATCCGGGCGTGGGAGTTCACCGAGGACCGCCTCGATGCCCACCTGCAGCGCAGCTGGGACCGCGGGGACGGCTCGCTACGCCGTCCGCTTGGGTGATCGGTGGCTGGTATCGCAGAGCGGGTAGCAGCTCGAGCGACGGCAGGTGCACAGTGCGACCACGAACCGGTCCGACTCGACGGTTCGGCCGTCGGGCAACTCGATACACACCGGGCCGTCCACCAACACCGGACCCCGCTCCACGATCCGCACGCGCGTCGGGACTCTCATGGCTTGTCCGCCCGGATGACCACCAGACGCTCGGTGCGGCGGCCCGGCGCCAGTCGCCCCGCGGACTGCAGCCCGTCCGCCACGGAGAACAACACCGGACCGAAGGGGATGGTATGTGCAGCAACAATTTTCGCCTGGAGACCGGCGTCGCGGAGCCTTCCCAGTGAATCGTCAATACCGGCGTACTCGGACTGGACGACGAGCAACGTCCCCCCGTCGCTCAGCATCTCCGGCGCGGCCGCGCACAGCGGGTCGAGAACCCGTCGGCCGTCCTCACCGCCGTCCCAGGCCTGCCGCGGGCCCGCCCAAGCGGGCGGCGCCGGTTCATCCGCCTCGGCCGTGACGGGCACATACGGCGGGTTGCACAGCACCACGTCGAAGGGGTCGCATTCCAGTGCGCGGGTCCACGAGCCGAGTCGCACCGTCACTTCGGCACCGTCGGCGGCGATATTCGCGCGGGCACATCGCACGGCGCTCGCCGAAATGTCGAAAGCCGTCACCGATTCCGCACCCATTCCGGCGGCGGCCAGCGCCACCACCCCGGTGCCGGTCCCGAGGTCGGCGACCCGCCGCCCGTTCATGTCTCCCATCGCAGAAAGCGCGTCGATGAGCAGGTGTGAATCCTGCTGCGGCCGGTAGACACCGGCGAAGGCGGTGGTCATCTGGGTCCTCTCGGTCGATGACCCTCTGTACCCGCCGGCGCGCAACGGTAAACATCGCCCGGCCGCTACCGTTGGCCGGCGACCCGCCGATGCGCGGTGAGCAGCAGGCGGTCGAAGACGACCCGGGACGGCAGCGTCTCGCTGTAGTCCAGGCTCGCGAAGTCCGCGACGATCTGTTCGGCCAGTGGCCGCAGCTTGGTGTTGGTCTCCTGCGACCGCCACCGCAGCAGGTCGAAGGCCGCCTCGGCGTCTATCCCGTAGACCACCATCAACATGCCCTTGGCCTGTTCGATGATGCCGCGGTTCTCGGCGATCTCCGCGACGGCATCGCTGACCACCTGCTGGTGGACATCGGAGATGGCCGGTGTCACTTCGACGTAGAAGCCCTGGGTGCCCACGACGGCGCCGTCGTCGTCGAACAGTTGGTCCCCGACCACCACCACGTGATGGACGACGCCGGCCGTGTCGATGATGCGGTGCCGGGTGCTGAACGCCGCCCCCGTGCGTCGCATCGCCTCCAGCGTCGAGGCCACTTGGCGACGGTCCGCGGGGTGCTTGTGCGAGAGCACCAGCTCGGTGGTGGGTTTGGCCGTGCCGGGGGCGTAGCCGTGCATGCGTTCCACCTGCGGTGACCACTCCCAGCGTTCGCCGTTGAGCAAAAACCGGAACCACCCGACACGAAGCGGCTCGCCGCCGGCCAGAGCGTGCTCGACCGGGGATTGCGGGCCGGGCCCTATCGCGTCGTCCGCCATGGTTGCCCCGTGGCCCTCCCCCTCGACCGCGGTCGGAGCGTTGTGCCCGACACCCGAACCTGCAGCCTACGACAGTTTCGGACGTCGCCTATTTACTAGGACGCACGGTCTCGGTAAAGTCGAGTTACGGACTCCGCTACCGCAAGGAGGCAATGATGCCGCCGGTCTCGGCACCTGCGACCACCCACGACCCCGATTACGACGCGCTGCTGGCAGTGCTGTCCGCCGGGTCGGTACGGCGCAACTTCAACCCGTACGACGACATCGACTGGGACGCGCCGCACATGGCGATGTCCGCCGACGATCCCCGCTGGGTGCTGTCGAAGACGGTGGACTCCCTGGGAGCCACCGCCTGGTACCAGAGCCAACCGCTGGAGCGCCAAATCGCGATCGGCCGCTGGCGCACCATCAACACCGTCAAGGTGGGGGCGGCGTTCGAGAGCATTCTGATCCGCGGCCTGATGGCCTTCATCATGGGCCTGCCGAACAACTCCCCGGAGTTCCGCTACGCACTGCACGAGATGACCGAGGAGTGCAACCACATCCAGATGTTCCAGGAGCTGGTCAACCGATCCGGGGCCGACGTACCGGGCATGAGCCCGTTGTTCCGCCGCATGGCCCCCTTCATCGGTCTGGTCGGCCACATCTCACCTTCGGCGTTCATGGCCGGGATCCTGGCCGGCGAAGAGCCCATCGACCATTTCCAGAAGGCCCTGATCCGCGAGGGTGCCGATATCCCGCCGGCGGTGCTGCGCACCATGCAGATCCACATCGCCGAGGAAGCCCGGCACATCTCCTGGGCGAACGAGTTCCTCAAGACCCACTGGTCGCAGCGCTCCTGGCGCTTCCGCGCCTTCGCCACCGTCGCGTTCCCGGTGTTGCTGCGCTACCTGGCCTTCGAGATCATGACGCCGCAGAAGAAGGCCTTCATGGCCGAATTCGACATTCCCCAGTCGGTGTTCCGGGAGGCCTTCTGGCGCGGGCCGCGGGCTCGCCAGATCATGGCCGGGTACTTCCCCGAGATGCGGGCGCTGGCAGGCGAACTCGGGTTGATGAACCGCGTCGGACGCCGGATCTGGAAGCTCTGTCGCATCGACGGCGATGCCGCGCGCTATCGCAGCGCACCGGATCGCGAAGCGATTGCGATCTCCTGATGCCCCACGTCATCACGCAGTCCTGTTGCAGCGACGCGTCCTGTGTCTATGCCTGCCCGGTCAACTGCATCCACCCCACGCCGGACGAGCCGGATTTCCACACCGCGGAGATGCTCTACATCGATCCGCAGGAGTGCGTGGACTGCGGCGCCTGCGTCACCGCCTGTCCGGTCGATGCCATCCGGTTCGACGGATCGCTGGCTCCGAACGAAACGCTGTTCGCCGAGCTGAACGCGGACTTCTACCGCGACGGCCGCGACCGGCCGCTACTCGCTCCGCCGGTGCCGGCGCTGCGGGTCCGCCGCGGTCAGGACCTGCGGGTCGCCATCGTCGGGTCCGGACCCGCCGCGATGTACGCCGCCGACGAGATCCTGACCATTCCCGGTGCGCGAGTGCGGATCTACGAGCGGCTGCAGACACCGTTCGGTCTGGCGCGCTTCGGCGTCGCACCGGACCATCAGCGGACCCGCGGTGTGCTGCGTCAGTTCGATCGCATCCTGGCCGATCCGCGGGTGGAACTGGTGCTGGGCACCGAGGTCGGAATGACCATCACGCACGACGATCTGCTGGCGTCCCACCACGGCGTCATCTACGCGGTGGGCGCATCGGCGGATCGCGCGCTCGACATCCCGGGCGCCGACCTGGCCGGTGTGACCTCGGCGACGCAGTTCGTCGCCTGGTACAACGGCCATCCGGATTTCGCCGACCGTCGATTCGATCTGTCGGGATCCCGGGCGATCGTCATCGGCAACGGCAACGTCGCCCTCGACGTCGCCCGCATCCTCACCATGGACCCGGACCTGCTGG
This sequence comes from Mycolicibacterium insubricum, assembly GCF_010731615.1. NCBI lineage: Bacteria > Bacillati > Actinomycetota > Actinomycetes > Mycobacteriales > Mycobacteriaceae > Mycobacterium > Mycolicibacterium insubricum. The sequence goes on from NZ_AP022618.1 coordinate 3,621,360, forward strand.
CGGACACCGACATTGCGCCCTACGCACTGGATGCGTTGCGCGACAGCCGAATCGAAGAAGTCACCGTCGTCGGGCGACGCGGGCTCGAACAGGCCGCGTTCACCGTCCCCGAACTGATCGGCCTGTGCGCCACCCCCGGCGTCGACGTCGTCGTCGCCGAGGAGCAGCTGGGGATTCTGCCCGCCGACGACGCCCGCGCGGTTGCGCTGCGCGGCGCCTCTCGGCGCGACGGCAACCGCCGGGTGGTGTTGGACTTCCTGCTCTCACCGACCGCTCTCTCCGGCACGGAGTCAGTGCGCACGATGGAATTCGTCCACAACGAGCTGATTCCGGCGGCGGACGGATCGATGCGGGTCAAGGCGACGGGCGAGGGTCACACCAAGGAGGCCGGGCTGGTGCTGACGTCGATCGGCTACCGCGGCCGGCCGGTGCCCGGGTTGCCGTTCGACGAGGCGACGGCCACGGTCCCCAACGACGCGGGCCGGGTCATCGGTGCGCGCCGCGCATACGTGACCGGCTGGATCAAGCGCAGAGCACGCGGCTTCATCGGGACGAACAAGTATTGCGCGCAGGAGACCGTCCGCTCCCTGATCGACGACTACAACTCGACCGGCTGAGACGACAACGGGTCCGGCCCGCCGGCCCGGGTGGTCAACGCAGCGATCATCGAGGCGAACGGCTCGTCCGGGGCGATCTCGACACCGGCGGCCCGCGCCGCCCCGTCCAGCACATACCAGGCGTAGTCGGCCAGGTCGGCGACGATGTCCTCGCGCGAGCATTCCGGTGCCGCACCGCGGATCCAGGCCGACAGGGTGGCCTCCACCATGGTCACCACGGCGAACGGCACGGACCGGAAGGGTGCGTCGTCGGCGTGTAGTACCTGCGCCACCGAGGCGATGATGCCCTCGGCGTGCGCGGCGATCCGCTGCTTGAACTGGCTCAACGCATCCAGCGAGCCGTCGCTTTCGAAAATCGGTCCGCGCCGCACGAACTCGTCGAGCCGCGAGTGGTCGCGCATCCAGTCGGCAACGGCGGCGACGGTGCGACGCAGGATCTCCCGCAGCGAGCCGTCGGAGAGGTCGAGGTTGTCTTCCAACACGGCCGCGAACTCGGTGAAGATCAGCGACCGCATCCGCCGTTCGAGTTCGTCCTTGCTGCCGAACTGGCGGTACACCACGGATTTCGCCAGGCCGGCGCGGCGCGCGACCTCGCGCATCGCCAGATCCGCATCCGCCGGGCCCTCCTCGAGCAGCGCGATCGCCGCCCGCACGATCTGACCGCGCCGCTCGCTGTTGTGCTGCTCCCAGCGCGCCTCATAACCGCTGACGGCGGCGGCTTCCGGTGCGATCGACACGGTGTCCAGGGTACTCAACGGGTACGGTTTGCCCATGGTGAGTCGGCGATGAGCGCGGGACTGTTCGCCCTGCTCGACGACGTCGCCGCGCTGGCGAAGCTGGCTGCGGCGTCCGTCGACGACCTCGGCGCGGCGACCGGGCGCGCCGCGGCCAAGACCGCCGGCGTGGTCGTCGACGACGCCGCAGTCACCCCGCAGTACGTGCACGGCGTCGCGGCGGAGCGGGAACTGCCGATGGTCAAGCGCATCGCCATCGGATCGTTGCGCAACAAGTTGCTGATCATCCTGCCGCTGGCGCTGCTGCTCAGCCAGTTCGCGCCGTGGGCACTCACCCCGATCCTGATGGTCGGAGCGACGTTCCTGTGTTACGAGGGCGCCGAGAAGGTGTGGGGCCGGCTGCTCGGACACAGCGAGCACGCTCCGGTGGCCGCCGGTACCGGCGCCGACGCGGAATCCACCACGGTCTCGGCGGCCATCCGCACCGACCTCATCCTATCCGCCGAGATCATGGTCATCGCCCTCTACGAGGTCGCCGAGCAATCGTTTTGGCCGCGGCTGATGATCCTGGTGATCGTTGCGATCGTGATGACCATCGCGGTGTACGGCACCGTCGGGGTGATCGTCAAAATGGACGACGTCGGATTGCGTTTGGCGCAAGGTGATTCGGCCCCGGTGCGGCGGTTCGGCCGGGCCCTGGTGTCGGCCATGCCGAAGGTGATGGCCACGCTGTCGATCGTCGGAGTGGTCGCGATGCTCTGGGTCGGCGGCCACATCCTGCTCACCGGCACCGACACCCTCGGCTGGCACCCGATCTACGCCTTCGTCCACCACCTCCAGGAGTCCGTGGCGCACGCCACCGGCGCGGCTGGACCCGCGTTGGGCTTCCTGACCAACACTGCGGCGTCGGCGGTGATCGGGCTGGTGGTCGGAACCGTGGTGTTCGGCGTCATCAGCCTGCTGCCGTGGTCCCGGGACTCACACGACGCGGAGTAGCGTGGCCAGCCATGAGCGCAGACCTGGTGCTGATGGAGCTGACCGAACCGTCGGAGTCCGGCGGGCGGACGGCCGTCATCACGGTGAACGACCCCGATCGCCGCAACGCCGTCACCGACGCGATGTCCGCCCAGCTGCGGACGGCGGTGGACGCCGCGGAGGCCGACCCCAGCGTGCACGCCGTCGTCGTCACCGGCGCCGGGAAGGCGTTCTGCGCGGGCGCGGACCTGTCGGCACTCGGTGCGGCGGCCGAAGAGGGACTGCTGCGGATCTACGACGGGTTCATGGCGATCGCCGGGTGCTCACTGCCGACCATCGCCGCGGTCAACGGCGCCGCCGTCGGCGCCGGGCTCAACCTGGCCCTGGCCGCCGACGTCCGGATCGCCGGGCCGCACGCTGTGTTCGACGCCCGGTTCCAGAAACTGGGCATCCACCCCGGCGGCGGCGCGACGTGGATGCTGCAGCGCGCGGTCGGCCCGCAGGTCGCCCGGGCGGCGCTGCTGTTCGGCATGCGGCTGGGCGCCGAGGACGCCGTCCGGCACGGCCTGGCCCTGTCTCTGGCCGAGGACCCGCTGGCTGCGGCCCTGGAGATGACCGAAGGTCCGGCGAACGCGCCGCGGGAAGTGGTGCTGGCCACCAAGGCCAGCATGCGGGCCACCTGCCACCCAGGCGAGCAGGACACCGAGGTGCACGAGTCGGCGATGCGCATCGAGTTGGGCCCGCAGGCCGCCTCCATCCGGTCCCCGGAGTTCCAGGAGCGGCTGCGCTGGGCGATGAAGCACTGAACCGTCAGGATTGTCGCGGGTCAGAGCTCCGCGAGCGCGAGGTCGGGTTCCTCGATCAGCTCGCGTAGTGCCACCAGGAACGCCGCAACCTGCGCGCCGTCGGCGACCCGGTGATCGAATGCGCAGGTCAACCGCATGGTGGACCGTACGGCCAAGGCTCCGTCGACGACGACGGCCCGCGGCCGGATCGCCCCCATCCCCAGGATCGCCGCCTCCGGGTGGTTGATCACCGGGACACCGTCATCGAGGCCCAGCGGACCGAAGTTCGACACGGTGAACGTCGAGCCGGTCAGGTCGGCCGGCGCGATCCGGCCGGCGCGGGCGGCGTCGACGAGGCCGGTCACCACCGCCGCAAGTTCCCGGGTGGTCCGGGTCTGGGCGTCGCGCACCACCGGAACCAGCAGCCCGCGTGACGTGGCAACGCCGAAGCCCAGGTGCACGTGGCGGTGCAGCTGCACGCGGGGGCCGTCGGGACCGTCCACCCAGCGCCCGTTGAGGATCCGGTGGCTGCCCAGGGCCAGCACCAGCAGCCGCAGCACCAGCACGAACGGGCTGATCTGCAATCGCTCTTGCAGTGCCAGCAGCCGGGTGCAGTCCACGTCGACGCCGGCGTGCGCGTCGGGGATCTCCCGGCGCGAAGTGGCCATCCGGGTGGCCATCTCGGCCTGGACCCCGCGCACCGCAGTGCTGTCGTTCTCCGCGTCCCCGGCGGTTGCGCCGGCCGTGGCCAGTACCGCCTCCCGGGTGATGATGCCGTTTTCTGCGGGGGCTACGGCGTTCAAGTCAACCTGCAGTTCGGCGGCCAGCTTGCGGACCGACGGCCGGGTGCGTGGGCGCTGAGACTGCGGTGGGCGACGACTCCGGTCGGCCTCGGCGTCGGTGCCGTAGCCGACCAGTACCCCGCCGCTGGAGGGAGCGGGATCGAAGCGCACCAGGATCGCACCGACCGGCAGCACGTCACCCTCGGCCCCGCCGAGTTCGACGACTCGACCGGCGACCGGGCTGGGGATCTCGACGGCGGCCTTGGCGGTCTCCACCGTGCACAGCACCTGGTTGAGTTCCACCTGGTCGCCGACGGCCACCTGCCACTGCGACACCGTGGCGTCTTCCAGCCCTTCGCCGAGGTCGGGAACCGCGAAGTCGATCACGGTGCGTCCAGGGCGCGCTCGACGCAGTCCAGCAGCCGGTCCACACCGGGCAGCCAGAGTTTCTCCAGCCGGGCGGGTGGGTAGGGCGTGTCGAATCCGGTGGCGCGCAGCACGGGAGCCTCCAGGTCGTAGAACAGCTCCTCGGCGACTCGCGCTGCCAGCTCCGCGCCGAATCCCAGGGTCCGGGGCCCCTCGTGCATGATCACGCAGCGCCCGGTGCGGCGTACGGATTCGGCGACGGTGTCGAAGTCCAGCGGGCTCAATGACCGCAGGTCGACGACCTCCAGGCTCCAATCATGTTCGGCTTCGGCCGATTCGGCTGCCGCGCAGGCGGTCGCCACCAGGCCGCCGTAGGTGACGACGGTGACGTCGGTGCCCGTCCGGGCGATCGCCGCGCGGCCGATCGGCGGGCCCGGCCGGGTGGTGTCGACGACGCCGCGGCTCCAGTACCGGCGTTTGGGTTCCAAGAAGATCACCGGGTCCGGGCAGTCGATGGCGTGGCGCAGCAGCCAGTAGGCGTCCGAGGGGTTCGACGGCGCCACCACCTTCAGGCCCGCGGTGTGTACCCAGTAGGTTTCGGTGGATTCCGAATGATGTTCGACCGCACCGATTCCGCCGAACGACGGGATGCGGATCGTCACCGGCAGTTCGATGTCGCCGCGGGTGCGCATGCGGTATTTCGCGAGGTGACTGACGATCTGGTCGACGGCCGGGTAGGCGAAGCCGTCGAACTGGATCTCCGGGACCGGTAGGAGGCCGCGGATGGCCAGCCCAATGGCAATACCGACGATGCCGGACTCGGCCAGCGGGGTGTCGAAACAACGAGTGTCACCGAAGGTTTCGGCCAGACCCTGGGTCACCCGGAACACTCCGCCGAGGCGGGCGACGTCTTCGCCGAACACCAGCACCCGTTCATCGGCGGCCATCGCGTCGTGCAGCGCGCGATTGATCGCCGCCGACAGGGCGATCTCGGGCTCGGTGTGCAACCGGGTGAGCAGCGGTGGCCGCTCGTCGATCTGGGTCATTGTCCGGCCCCCCTCGCCAATTCGGTGCGCAGCTGGTCGCGCTGGGCGGCCAGCTCCGGGGTGATGTCGTGATAGACGGAGTCGAACAGTTCGCCGGGGTCCGGGTCGGGTGCGCCGACGGTGGTGTTGCGCGCCTCGGCGGACAATCGGGTTGCGTGGGCCTCGGCGCGTTCGGCCAGCCGCGGTGTCCACACGCCGGTGTGCTCCAGGTAGCGACGGTAGCGCTCGATCGGGTCCAGGTCGGCCCAGCGGGCGAGCTCGGCCGGATTGCGGTAGCGCGCCGGGTCGTCGGAGGTGGTGTGCGGGCCCATCCGGTAGGTCAGCGCTTCGATGAGCACCGGGCCGCCCCCGCCGCGCACCTGCGCGGCGGCGGAGTCCATCACCGCGTAGCAGGCCAGCACGTCGTTGCCGTCGACCTGGATGCCGGGCATGCCGTAGCCGGCGGCCCGGGCGGCGATGCTGCCACCGGCGACCTGCTGCTGCACCGGCACGGAGATCGCCCAGTGGTTGTTCTGGACGAAGAACACGCACGGGGCGCCGAAGACGGCGGCCATATTCAGGGCTTCGTGCACATCGCCCTCGCTGGTCGCGCCGTCACCGAGGAACCCGACGGTCACCGAGTCCTCCCCGAGCCGCTGCGCGGCCATCGCGGCGCCGACGGCGTGCAGCTGCTGGGTGCCGATCGGGATGGAAATCGGGGCGCAGTGCCGGGCGGTGAATCCCAGTCCGCCGTGCCAGGATCCGCGCCAGACGGCTCCCATCTGCGCGACTGTGATGCCCCGCACCAGGAATACGCCGAGCTCACGGTACTGCGGAAACAACCAGTCGGTCTTGCGCAACGCGGCCGTCGCACCGATCTGGGCGGCCTCCTGACCGCGGCAAGAGGCGTAGAGGGCCAACTCGCCCTGGCGCTGCAGGTTGGTGAACTCGTCGTCGACGGCGCGGGTCGCGACCATCATCTCGTAGAGCCAGGACAGGGTTTCCGGCGGCAGGTCGCGACGGTATCGCCGCTCGGCGGTGGGCGCACCGTCGGGCGCGACGAGTTGCACGGGCTCGAGAGCCACCGCGTCAGCCATACCGCCTCCTGGTCCGGCGACGGCAGGTCACACCGTCGATCCGCGAGGTCTCAGTGGGTGGGCGTCAGCGGGAGGATCGCTCTGCTCGACGCCGTCACTGGGGCACTTCCCAGTATGCGCCCGACCGGGGGTCGGTGCCGGGATGCGGCGGTGACGTTTCGGGCTCGGTTACGGCGCGAGCGCGACGATCCGCTCGGCGCGGCGCAGGATCGGGGCGTCGATCATCAGCCCGTCCAGGGCGAAGGCACCCCGGTTGGTGACGGCCGCGTCGAGCACCCGTTTCGCCCAGGCGACCTGTTCGACGGTGGGCCGGTAGCCGTCGCGGATCACGGTGACCTGGCTGGGATGCAGCGCCACCTTGATGTCGAAGCCGACCGCGACGGCGTCGTCGACCTCGGTGCGCAGGCCGTCGAGGTTCTTGATGTCGATGTAGACCGAGTCCAGCGCGAGCTTTCCGTGCGCCTTGGCGGCCAGCAGCGACTGGGAGCGGACGTGAACGGCGACGTCGCGGTAGCTGCCGTCGGCGAACCGGTTGGCAGTGCCCCCGAGTGAGCCGAACAGATCCTCCGCACCCCACATCACCCCGACGGTGTTGTCCACCGCCGCGGTATCGGCGACCCGCAACGCGCCGAGCGGGGTTTCCACGATCAGCACCACATCCCGCGGCGCCAGCGCGCTGACCTGCTGCGGCACCTCGCATTTGGGCAGCATCACGGTGTGGTAGCCGGTGCGCTCGAGGACGGTCAGGTCCAGCCGCTGGTCCTCGGTGCCGGCCGGGTTGATCCGGATGACGGTGCGGTCGGGGTCCAGCGGGGTGTCGAGCAGCGCGTGGCGGGCGGCGGGTTTGTCGCCGGCGCCGTCCTCCAGATCGAGGATGACGATATCGGCTGCCGCAGCGGCCTTTTCAAAACGTTCCGGGCGATCGGCCGGGCAGAACATCCAGGCCGGACCGGTGGCGGCAAGCGGCATCAGGACTCCTGCCCGGTCGGGCGCATCCGCACCATGGTCTTGCGGGTGGCCGTCGCGACGATGTCGCCGTGCTGGTTGCGGCCGGTGTGAGTGAGGGTGACGATGCCCTCCCCCGGCCGGCTGCGCGATTCGCGCTTGTCGGTCACCACGGACTCGGCGTACAGCGTGTCGCCGTGGAAAACGGGCTTCGGGAAGGCAATTTCGGAGAAGCCGAGGTTCCCGACGATGGTGCCCTGGGTCAGTTGCGCCACCGACAGGCCGACCAGGGTCGACAGGGTGAACATCGAGTTGACCAGCCGCTGGTTGAACGGCGGCAGCGCATCGGAGAACGCCGCATCCAGGTGCAGGGCCTGGGTGTTCATGGTGAGCGTGGTGAACAGGACGTTGTCGGCCTCGGTGATGGTGCGCCCGGGCGCGTGCAGGTACCGCACACCGATCTCGAATTCCTCGAACCACAGGCCGCGTTGGCGGACCACACGCTGCCCGTCCTCGCCCACCAGAGCGTCGTCCACCACAATGCACCCCATTCCGTTCCGGTCCATCGCCGTTCGGCAAAACCGCGTTTCATCACTACCAGATCACGATGCGGGCGCGGCGAGGCGGTCGGATCCGCCTCGGCGGGGCAATCGCCGTGGCGCACGTGTGACGCCCGGGTAGCCTGGCGGGCCAGGAGGTTGGGTATGAGTGATGCACGGCGACCGCACGGCGCCGGCGACGGTTCCGTCGGCGGGTCACCGTCTGGCGGCGGACCGTCGGCACCCGATCCCGCCTACGCCCAGCAGTACGTCTACCCGGCCCAGTTGCCGTCGTCGGCGGAGACCCGGCCGCTGCCCGCGTACTGGACCCAGACGCAGACCCCGACTCCCGCGGGGGCGGCACCGCCGCCCGACGAACCGGAACCGCCTAAGCGCTCCCGGCGCTGGCTGTGGCTGGGCGCTGCCGCCGCGATCCTACTGGTCGCGGCCCTGATCCTGGCCCTGGTGATCACCAGCGGCTCGCCGCGCAAGACGACCGCGACAGCACCGTCGACGACCACCACTACCCGGGTGCCGAGCACCACCACGAGACCGCCGATCACCACGACGACGGCGCCGACCACCACGACGGCGCCGACCACCATCGCACCGCAGCCCACCGTCCCGCCGGCCACCACGACCCCGCCGCGCACCACGGCGACCACCAGCCCGGGCGGCACCGACACCGTCGTGTACTCGGTGTCCGGCACCGGCCGGGCGATCAACATCACCTACATCGACGACGGCGGGGTGGTGCAGGTGCTGTTCAATGTTCCGCTGCCGTGGTCCCAGCAGGTCAGCCTGGCGGCCCCGGCGAAGAACCTGGCCAGCGTCACCGTCGTCAACGCCGGGCGCAACATCACCTGCTCGTTGAGCATCAACGGCCAGGTCGTCAAGCAGCGGACCGGCGCCGGGCTGACCGTCTGCGCCTCGATCAACTGACGGTGCGGGGCGCGGGGCTGCGCACCGTCAGCATGGCGGCCAGCCCGGCGGCCAGCACCACCGCGACACCGCCCAGACCCGCGCGCACGGAATCGAAAGCGTCGACGAACAGGGCGAACATCCACGGTGCGAGGAAGGCCACCGCGCGGCCGGTCATGGTGTAGAGCCCGAACACGACGCCCTCGCGGCCCTCGCCGGTCATCCGCAGCAGCATGGTCCGCGACGCCGACTGGGTCGGCCCGATGAACAGGCACAGCGCCAGTCCGAGCCCCCAGAACGCCGCCGGTCCCGATACGGAGAGCAGCGCGGCGGTCAGCAGCACCATGGCACAAAGCGACACGACGATGACGGGTTTGGCGCCCACCCGGTCGTCGGCGATCCCGCCGGCCAGCGCGCCGAGGGCCGCCACCACACTGGCGGCCACGCCGAACAGCAGGATGTTGCCGGCCGATACCCCGTAGGCCGTGACTCCGACGACGGCCCCGAAGGTGAACACCCCGACCAGCCCGTCCCGGAAGATCGCGCTGGCTGCCAGGAACCGCACCAGGTTCGGGTCGCGCCGCCATTCCGCGCGCAGGTCGACCCACACCCGCCGGTAGGCACCGGCCAGGCCGCCCGGTTCCGCGTCGGGAACCGCGACGGGTGCCGCCCGCATGATGTGGCCGGCCCGGACCAGCAGGGCGGTGCCGAACACTGCGAACCAGGCCGCCGCCGCCAGCATCGCCGCCCGGACGTTGGCGCCGTCGGCCAGCGGGATGTCCAGCGCACCGCGGGTGGATCCGTCGCCGCGCACGAATCCCGTGTAGATCAGCGCCAGCAGCACCACGCTGCCCAGATATCCGGCCGCCCAGCCCAGCCCGGAGATGCGACCGGCGGTCGCCGGTGTGGACAGCTGACGCAGCATGGCGTTGTACGGCACGCTGGCCAGGTCCCCGGCCGCGGCGGTGGCGGCCAGCAGCGCCAGTCCCGGGAACAGGTACGACGGGTCGGCGCGGACCATCGACATGGTGGCGGTCAGGGTGACCGCCAGCACGGTCAGGACGGTCAGCGCTGCCCGCCGCCGGGTGGGGGCCTGCACGAGTTCGCCGAGCGCGGGCGCCAACACGGCCACAGTGATCCCGGCGATGGTGAGTGCGACGCCGAGTGCCGATTCCGGGATGACGCCGGGGCCGGCGTCCAGCCCCACGGTGTTGGTCAGATAGACCGAGAAGACGAAGGTGACGACGATCGCGTTCATGCCGGTCGATCCGCAGTCCCACAGCGCCCACGCGAGGACGTCACGGCGCCGCGCCCCGGGGACGCGGGCGGGCCTGGTCATGGCGGGAACTCTACGATGGCCCCATGCCCGTACCCTCTCCCAGCCCGGATGCCCGCGCCGTCGTCACCGGGGCCTCGCAAGGCATCGGTGAAGCTCTGGCCACCGAGCTGGCCGCCCGCGGCCATCATCTGATCGTTACCGCTCGCCGCGGCGAGGTGCTCGACGGGCTGGCTGCCCGGTTGACGGAGCAGTACGGCGTCGTCGTCGAGGTGCGCGCGGTGGATCTGGTCGATCCGGTCGCCCGCGGCGTGCTGTGCGACGAGCTGGCCGATCGCAACATCTCGATCCTGTGCAACAACGCCGGGACGGCGACCTTCGGTCCGATCGCCGGGCTCGATCCCGCCGGTGAGCGGGCGCAGGTGCAGCTCAACGTGAACGCCGTGCAGGATCTGACTCTGGCGGTGCTGCCGGGCATGCTGTCCCGGCGCGCGGGCGGCATCCTGACGTCGGGTTCGGCCGCGGGTAACTCGCCCATCCCCAACAACGCCACCTATGCCGCCTCGAAGGCCTTCGCCAACACCTTCAGCGAGTCGCTGCGCGGCGAGCTGAAGAAGGAGGGCATCCACGTCACGCTGCTGGCTCCGGGTCCGGTGCGCACCGAGCTGCCCGATGAATCCGAGCAGTCCCTGGTGGAGCGGCTGATCCCGGATTTCCTGTGGATCAACACCGAGTACACCGCCAAGCTGTCGCTGGACGCCCTGGAGCGCAACAAGATGCGCGTCGTGCCGGGCTTGACGTCGAAGGCCATGTCGGTGGGCGCCGGCTACGGCCCCCGCGGCATCGTCGCGCCGATCACCGGGGCGATCTACAAAAAGCTCGGCGGGCAGTAGCCGGGATCGCTCGCTACCATCGGCGGGTATGCGTATTCGAACTGCACTGGCCACCGGATTGGGTGCCGCCGCCGCGGCCGTCGTCGGGACTGTGGCGAGCAAGCCCAATATCGACACCTGGTACGCGGGGCTGGACAAACCCCGGTATGTGCCGCCGAACGCGGTGTTCCCGATCGCCTGGACCTCGTTGTACGCGACGATCGCGTGGACCTCGGCGGCGGCGATCGACCGGCTGCGCGCGAACGGCCGCGACGCCGAGGCAGCGGCCTACGGGCGTGCGCTGGCCACCAACTATGTGCTCAACGGCGCGTGGAGCTGGGTGTTCTTCAAAGGCCACCGGTTGCCGGCGGCGGCCGTCGTCGCGGCGGTGCTGGCCGCCAGCAGCGCGGACCTGACCCGGCGCGCCGCATCTGCCGACCCCAAGCTCGGCGCGGCGCTCGCGCCGTACCCCGCTTGGACCTCATTTGCCACGGTGATGTCCGCCGACATCGCCCGGCTCAACCGCTGACCCGGCGGAACGGAACTAACTCACCGGGGTCAAGGTGAACGGCACGCCGTCCGTGTCAAGCCCGGGCAGCGCATTGCAGGCGCCGCTGTCGTCGGTTGCCCAGGTCTGGCCGACCAGAGTGACCGGGTCCCAGGAGAAATGGGCGGAGTCGGGATGCTCGGAGCCATCGGAGACGCATTTGACCGCGGTTGGGTTATCCAGTTCGTCCAGTCGCCGTTGACCACGCCGACGACGTCGCCGAGACCCGGGTTCTGGCCGCGGACAGGGCGGTGATCATCGCGGCCGCGGTAATCCTCGTCGCTGTCGTGGTCATTGCCGGCCCGTTGGCCGCGCCCGTCGCGGCCGCCGTGCCGTTGGCCTGGTGAACACCGGGCCGGTATTTCCACCGATAGCCCGAAACCCCCGTCTGCCTGGGCAGACGGGGGTTCCTTATCGGGGTGGCTGACGGGACTCGAACCCGCGACAGCCAGGATCACAACCTGGTGCTCTACCAACTGAACTACAGCCACCATTGCCGGCACCGGCGAACCGGTTAACGCAGCGTGGACGATACTAGCGGCAAATGGCCGTCGCGCCGAATCGGTTTAGTGCGCGCCGTCCGGCGGCGGGCCCAGCTCGGCTGCCACCGCGGCGATGTCGCTGGTAGACGGCCCGGGTGGGGCGACGAACGCGGTCTGGCGGTAGTACTTGAGTTCCCGGATCGACTCGTGGATGTCGGCCAGCGCCCGGTGGGCCAGTCCCTTGTCCGGCTGGCCAAAGTAGATCCGCGGGTACCAGCGCCGGCACAGTTCCTTGATGGAGCTGACGTCGATCATCCGGTAGTGCAGGTAGGAGTCCAGGGCCGGCATGTCGCGGGCGATGAACCCGCGGTCGGTGGCGATCGAGTTGCCGCACAGCGGCGCCACCTTGGCCGTCTTGACATGGGCCTTGATGTAGTCGAGGACCATGGCCTCGGCAGTCGCCACGTCCAGGGTGGCGGCCCGGACCTCGTCGATCAGCCCGGATTTGGTGTGCATCGCGGTGACCACCTCGACCATGGAGCCCAGCGCCGCGTCGTCGGCGTGGATCACCACGTCGATGCCGTCGCCCAGCACGTTGAGCTCCGCGTCGGTGACCAGCGCCGCGATCTCGATGAGCTTGTCGGACCGCAGGTCCAGCCCGGTCATCTCACAGTCGATCCACACCAATTCGTCGCGCACAGGGCTCACAGTAGAACCACGTTAGACGATGCGGGGACTTCCGAATCCAGGCAGGACCGCCGAGGGCCGGCTTCCCGTCGCACCCGCGCCGTCGGAGCAAAGTAGTCTCAAGCACTGGATGCGACCGGGCGGCACGACCCGGTGCATCCCTGGTGAAAGGACCAGCAGGTGAGCACAGAACCGACCGCGCCGTCCTCGGCGATGACTCCCGCGCAGCGCATCGCCGCCGGTTACGCCGTCGACGCCGCCTCCCTGGAACTGGGCACGGTCGTCGTCGACGGCCAGGTGGACCCCAAGGCCCGGGTTCGGATCCCGCTGGCCACCGTCAACCGGCACGGCCTGATCGCCGGCGCGACCGGTACCGGCAAGACCAAGTCGCTGCAGTTGATGGCCGAGCAGCTCTCCGCCGCCGGGGTTCCGGTGGTGATGGCCGACGTCAAGGGCGACCTGTCGGGGCTGTCGCGGCCGGGCGAGGCCGGCGATCGGACCACCGCGCGGGCCGCGGACACCGGAGACGACTGGACGCCGACGGCCTTCCCGGTGGAGTTCCTGTCCCTGGGCACGGGAGGATCCGGGGTTCCGGTGCGGGCGACCATCACCAGCTTCGGCCCGATCCTGCTGTCGAAGGTGCTGGGGCTCAACGCCACCCAGGAATCCACGCTCGGCCTGATCTTCCACTGGGCCGACACCAACGGCCTGCCGCTGCTGGACCTCAAGGACCTGAGGGCGGTCATCTCCTTCCTCACCAGCGACGAGGGCAAGCCGGAGCTGAAGAATCTGGGTGCGGTCAGCCCGGCGACGGCCGGGGTCATCCTGCGGGCGCTGATCAACCTGGAGGCCGACGGCGGCGACACCTTCTTCGGCGAGCCGGAGCTGGAACCGAAGGATCTGATGCGGCTGGATCCGTCGGGCCGCGGTGTCATCACGCTGCTGGAGCTCGGCGACCAGGCGACCCGGCCGGTGCTGTTCTCCACCTTCCTGATGTGGGTGCTGGCCGACCTGTTCACCGGCCTGCCCGAGATCGGTGACGTCGACAAGCCGAAGCTGGTGTTTTTCTTCGACGAGGCGCATCTGCTGTTCAGCGACGCCTCCAAGGCGTTCCTGGAGCAGGTCGAGCAGACGGTGAAGCTGATCCGGTCCAAGGGGGTGGGCGTGTTCTTCTGCACGCAGCTGCCCACCGACGTGCCCAACAATGTGCTCTCCCAGCTCGGCGCCCGCGTCCAGCACGCGCTGCGCGCCTTCACCCCGGACGACCAGCAGGCGCTGTCCAAGACGGTGCGCACCTATCCCAAGACCGACGTCTACGACCTGGAGTCGGCGCTGACCTCGCTGGGGATCGGCGAGGCCGTCGTGACGGTGCTGTCCGAGCGCGGCGCCCCGACCCCGGTCGCCTGGACCCGGATGCGCGCACCCCGGTCGTTGATGGCCTCCATCGGCGACGACGCGATCAAGGCCGCCGCGGCGGCCAGCCCGCTGCAGGCCACCTACGGCCAGAGCATCGACCGGGATTCGGCCTACGAGCGATTGACCGCCAAACTCGCCCCGCCGGCGGACGCACCGATCTCCGTCGGCGGTGAAGCGTCGGGGACGGCGCGCGAGGAGGGCGCGCCGTCGGGGCGTGCGGCGAAGCCGGAACCGTCCACGGTGGACAAGGTGATGGCCAACCCGGCGTTCAAGAGCTTCATTCGCTCGGCCGGCACGGTACTGGGCCGGGAGATCACCCGCAGCGTGCTGGGCACCGGTCGGCGCCGCTGAGGCCCGGCGATTCGCGGGGTCACGCGGCAGGTGGAACCCGGGGCGACGCGGCCTGTTCGTCGTCGGCGGAGCCGGTGATCAGCTCCTCGATGATCGGCAGCGCCACCCGGCTGGCGAGTTCCAGGGCGTTGCGTTCATCGGCCGTCAGTTCCGCCAGCTTGGCGGCCAGCCGCGCCCGGATGCCGCGATGGCGCCGCTGGACGAACTCCAGTCCCACCCCGGTGAGCACGACCAGCGTCGCGCGACGGTCGGTCGGGTCGGCGTCGCGCGCCACCAGTGACTGTCGCTCCAGCCGTTGCACCACCTGGGTCATGGCGGGCTGACTCACCCCGACCGCGGTGGCCAGTGCGGTCAGCCTCGTCGGTCCGTCGGTCTGCAGGCGGTGCAGCACCTCGGCCGCGGTGATGCTGATCTCGGCGCGGTCGATGAGATGGCGGAAGATGAGCGTGGACGACGCCTCCAGCGTCGACGCGATGGCGTCGACCTCGATACCGGCGCAAGGCTCCACGGCATCCAGATTACATCAGTGACTTATGTGATTTGAGAAATATTTACGCCCGTTGGTTTGAAGCTCACCGGGTTCATAGCTAATCTACATTCATTCCTTATGGAGATCGGATCGGGCTCACCCGCCGACCGAACGCTGAACCCCACTCGCCACACGAAGGCTTAGGAGACGCCGCGTGCTCTACCGGTTGCTCAAGAAGACCTGGATACCGCTGACCATCGTGGTCGTCGTCGCGCTCGGTGCCTACGCGATCCTGCGGGTCCGCGACTCCACCACGCACCACGACACGACGACGGCGGAGGGCAGCGGAATCACCGAGAACTTCAACCCGAAGCACATCACCTACGAGGTGACCGGGTCCGGCGGCACCGCGAACCTCAACTACCTCGACGAGAACGGCCAGCCGCATCTGGTCGAGAACGCCACCCTGCCCTGGTCGTACACGATCGTGACCACGCTGCCGTCGATGTCGGCCAACATCATGGCCCAGGGCAGTCGGAACGTGGCCGGCCTCGGCTGCCGGGTGGTCGTCGACGACGAGGTCCGCGACGAACGCTCCAGCGGCGACCACATCAAACCGTTCATCTACTGCCTGGTGAAATCCGTATGAGCACGACAACCGCGCCGGAGAAGCCCCACCGGCCGTTCCTGGGCCATATGATCCGGGTCTTCTCCCTCCCGGTCATCGTGTTCTGGGTGCTGGCCGCCGTCGCTCTCGGCGCCCTGGTCCCCTCGCTGGACGAGGTGGCGGCCACCCGGTCGGTGCCGATCAGTCCGACCAACGCGCCGTCCTACCAGGCCATGCTGAACATCGGCAAGGTGTTCCAGGAGTACGACTCCGACTCGTCGGCGATGGTGGTGCTCGAGTCCGACGACCAGCTCGGCGACGCCGCGCACGCCTTCTACGACAAGATCGTCGCGAAGCTCAACGCCGATCACCAGCACGTGCAGAACGTGCAGGACTTCTGGAGCGACCCGCTGACGGCCGCGGGTTCCCAGAGCGTGGACGGCCATTCGGCCTATGTGCAGATCTTCCTCAACGGATCCCAGGGCACCACCGCCAGCCACGAGTCGGTGGAGGCGGTGCGCGACATCGTCGCCTCAGTGCCCCCGCCGCCGGGGATCAAGGCCCACGTCGCCGGTAACTCGGTGCTCAACGCCGACACCCGGGTGGCCGGGCACCAGAGCCTCTCACGCATGGAGGGGATCTCGGTCGGCGTCATCATCGTGATGCTGCTGTTCATCTACCGCTCGGTGGTGACGATGCTCATCTCGATGGTGATCATCGGACTGGAACTCATGACCGCCCAAGGGGTCACCGCCCTGGCCGGCTACTTCAACATCGTCGGCCTGACGCCGTACGCGGTGAGCATGGTGACCATGCTGTCGCTGGCCGCCGGCACCGACTACGTCATCTTCCTACTGGGCCGATATCAGGAGGAACGGGTCAACGGCCTGGATCGCGAAGCCGCGTTCTACAAGTCGTATCACGGTGTGTCACACGTGATCCTGGGCTCGGGGCTGACCATCGTCGGCGCCTGCATGTGCTTGACCATGTGCACCCTGCCGTACTTCACCACGATGGCCCTGCCCTGTGCGCTGGCAATCCTGGTGATCGTCGCGGCCGCGCTCACCCTGGCACCGGCGGTACTGACCATTGCCTCGAAGTTCGGCCTGCTGGACGCCAAACGTGAACTGTCCACCCGCAACTGGCGCAAGGTCGGCACGGCCGTCGTGCGTTGGCCGGTGCCGATCCTGTTCGTGACGATCCTCATCGCGGTGATCGGCTTCGCGGCGCTGCTGACCTACATCCCGCAGTACAACGACAAGAAGTTCACCCCGCCGGACATGCCCGCGAACCTCGCGATGGACGTCGCGGACCGGCACTTCTCCCAAGCCCGGATGAACCCCGAACTGCTGATGCTCGAAGCCGACCACGACCTTCGCAACTCCGCCGACATGCTAGTCATCGACCGGGTCGCCAAGGGCGTCGTGCACATGCGCGGCATCGAACGCGTGCAGACCATCACCCGCCCGCTCGGGGCCCCGATCCAGCACAGTTCCATCCCGTTCCTGCTCGGGGCACAGAACTCCGGCACCCTGCAGGCCGCCAAGTTCAACAACGATAACTCCGCGCAGATGCTCGAACAGGCCGACGAGATGGGCCGCACCGTCGCCAGCATGGAGCGGATGTACACGATCATGTCGGAGCTGACCGCGACGACGCACAGCATGGTGGGGCGCACGCACGAGCTGGTGGACACCACCAAGGACATGCGCAACAGCATCGCCGATTTCGACGACTTCTTCCGGCCGATCCGCAACTACCTGTACTGGGAGCCGCACTGCTACGACATCCCGGTCTGCTGGTCGATGCGGGGCATCTTCGACACCATCGACGGCATCGACGCCCTCACCGACCAGATGGACGGGCTGCTCATCGATCTGGACCGGATGGATGTGCTCATGCCGCAGACGCTTCCGGTTCTGCGCAGCACCATCGATTCGATGACCAAGATGCGTGATTTCATGATCGCCACGCACTCCACGATCGCGGGCACCCAGGCGCAGCAGCAGGAACTGGCCAAGGGCGCCACCGAGATCGGGCTGTTCTTCGACCAGGCCAAGAACGACGACTTCTTCTATCTGCCGCCCGATGTGTTCACCAACCCGGATTTCGAACGCGGACTGAAGATGTTCGTCTCCCCCGACGGCAAGTCGGTGCGCTACATCATCACCCACCAGGGCGACCCGGTCTCCGTCGACGGCATCGACCACGTCCGGGACCTCAAGGGGATCGTCGCCGACTCCGTCAAGGGCACCCCGCTGGCCAACGCCAAGGTGTCGCTGGCCGGCACCGCCTCCATGTACTCCGACATGCAGGACGGCGTGGTCACCGACCTGATGATTGCGCTCATCGCCTCGATGATCCTGATCTTCTCGATCATGCTGATCATCACCCGCAGCGTCATCGCGGCGATGGTGATCGTCGGGACGGTGGCCGCGTCACTGGGCACGGCCTGCGGGCTGTCGGTGCTGCTCTGGCAGGACATCCTGGGGCTCGGGGTGCAGTGGATCGTGATCCCGCTGTCCATGGTGATCCTGCTGGCGGTCGGCTCGGACTACAACTTGCTGGTGGTGTCCCGGCTCCGCGAGGAGATCCACGCCGGTTTGAACACCGGCATCATCCGCGGCATGGGCGCCACCGGGCGGGTGGTGACGGCAGCCGGGCTGGTGTTCGCCTTCACCATGATGTCGATGATCGTCAGCGACCTGCGGGTGGTCGGCCAGCTGGGCACGACGATCGGCATCGGCCTGATCGTCGACACGCTGATCGTGCGGTCGTTCATGACGCCGTCGATCGCCGCGCTGCTGGGCCGCTGGTTCTGGTGGCCGCTGGATGTGTTCAAGATCCTCGACCGCTACCGGCGGCCCACGACACCGGCGCTCAGCACCCCGGCGGAGACATAAGTGCGCCCCGGTCGCAGCCATGGGGGGTTGGGCGACCGGGGCAGTGCCGACATTATCCGGCGCCCCTGCGCGCGGGCTGGCGACGGACTGTGAAAATGCCAGAGCTCCTCGGGCCCGGCCGCCGTGACACCAACGGTATTAGGTTAGCCTTAGTCAGCAGTCCCGGAATGCGCCAGGAGCCTCGATGCCAGAGCCCGAAACCGCCGGCGGCACGGTCGGCTTTGTTCCCTTTCCGCCGGATCGGGCCGCCCGGTACCGCGACGAGGGCCTGTGGACGGGCCGGCCGCTGGACACCCTGCTGCGTGACACCACCGTCGCCGCGCCGCAGCGCACCGCCGTCGTCGACCCCCACGGGCGGCTGAGTTACGCCGAGCTCGACGCGGCCGCCGACGCCGCAGCGGCGGGCCTGACCCGCCTCGGCATCCGTCCGGGCGACCGGGTCCTGCTGCAGCTGCCGAACCGAAACAGCTTCGCGGTGGCCCTGTTCGGCCTGCTGCGCGCCGGCGCGTGGCCGGTGATGTGCCTGCCCGGGCACCGGGAGGCCGAACTGGGGCACTTCATCGAGGTGGCCGGCGCTACGGCGCTGATCGTCGCCGACGTGCACGGCGGCTTCGACTACCGCGAGATGGCCGCCGGACTGTCCGACCGGCATCCGGGCCTGCGCCACGTCGTCGTCGACGGCGACCCGGGTGGGTTCACCCCGTGGTCGGCGGTGGTCGCTACCCCCTTCGGACCCACCGCACCCGTCGCCGTCGACACGTCCGGTCCGGCGGTGCTGCTGGTCTCCGGGGGCACCACCAACGTGCCGAAGCTGATCCCCCGCACCCACGACGACTACCGGTACAACGCCGTGGCCGCCGCGCAGGCGTGCGGGCTCACCGCCGACGACGTGTATCTCGCGGTACTGCCCGCCGGCCACAACTTTCCCCTGGCCTGCCCGGGCCTGCTGGGTGCGATCGCGGTCGGCGCAACGACGGTCTTCGCCACCGACCCCAGCCCGGAATCGGCGTTCGCCGTCATCAACACCCACCGGGTCAGCGCCACCGCCCTGGTGCCGTCGCTGGCGACGCTGTGGGCGCAGGCGACCGAGTGGGAGCCGGCCGTGCCGGATTCGCTGCGGCTGCTGCAGGTCGGGGGCGCCAAGCTGGCCGCCGCCGATGCCCGCCGGATCCGGGAGTGCCTCACCGAGGGGGTGCAGCAGGTGTTCGGGATGGCCGAGGGACTGCTGTGCCTGACCCGCCCCGGCGACCCGGCCGACATCGTGGACAACACCCAGGGACGGCCGTTGTCGGCGAGCGACGAGATCCGCATCCTCGGCTCCGACGGCACGCCGGTCCCGCCGGGTGAACCGGGCGAGTTGGCGGCCCGCGGGCCCTACACGATCAACGGCTACTACCGCGCCGAGGCCGCCAACCGGTCGTCGTTCGACGCCGAAGGCTTCTACCGCAGCGGCGATGAGGTCCGGCGGCGTCCCGACGGCTACCTGGAGGTGACCGGACGGATCAAGGACGTCATCCTGCGGGCCGGGGAATCACTGTCGGCCGCCGAGCTGGAGACACATCTGCGGACCCATCCCGCCGTCCGGTCGATCGCGGCGGTCGGGCTCGCCGATGCGTTTCTGGGCGAACTCGTCTGCGCCGCGGGCACGTTTGACGGCGATCCGCCGTCGGTCGCGGACCTCAACGAGCACCTGCGCGCCCGCGGGGCGGCGACCCAGCTGCGGGTGGACCGGGTGGCGGCGGTCGCCGCGCTGCCGCTGACCTCGGTCGGCAAGGTCGACAAGCGGGCCCTGGCAACGGCTTTGGCCTGAGCGCCGGGCCTATCCCCGGCGCGGCACCAGATAACCGGCGATACAGGACAGTTTCTCGCAGGTTTCCTCGAACTCCCGCTCGGGATCGGACTCGGCGATGATGCCGGCTCCGGCGCGCAGCCAGGTCCGGTCCCCGTGCTGGTAGAGCGAGCGCAGCACCAGTGCGGCGTCCAGGCCGCCGTCGGGCGAGAACATCGCCATGGCACCGGAATACATGCCGCGCGGCGCCTCGTCGAGACGCAGAATCGCCTCCACGCCGGCCCGTTTGGGAATGCCCGACGCCGTGACGGCCGGGAACAGCGCGGCGAGCGCGTCCATCCGGGTCATCGGTGAGCGCAGCCGCCCGCCCACCGTCGAGCCGAGGTGCTGGACGCTGCCGCGTTCGCGCACCGACATGAAGTCGGTGACCGCCGCGCTGCCGGGTTCGGCCACCTCGCCCAGCTCGGACAGTGCCGCGCGAACCGATATCGCGTGTTCCACAATCTCTTTGGAGTTGGACTCCAGGTCCTGGCGCGCCCGGCGGTCATGTTCGGCGCCGCGCCCGAAGGCCCGGGTGCCGGCCAGCGGCTCGGTGAGCACCGAACCGTCGGCGCCGACCGCGGTCACCACCTCCGGGCTGTAGCCCAGCGCCCGGACCGGGCCCAGCGACAGCAGGAAGGACCGGGCGGGAGTGTTGTGGGTGCGGCCGAGCCGATACGTGGAGGGGAAGTCCACCGGGAACGGCACCGGCATCGGCCGCGACAGGATGACCTTTTCGTAGCGGCCGGAACGGATCTCCGCCGTCGCCGCGGACACCCGGTCCCGGTAGTGAGTGTGATCGGCGCGGATGTCGACCGGCGCGGGCGTCCCCGGCCCGGTGTACCCGGCGGCGAGCACCGCCTGCGCTGCGGCGTGGTGGCGCGGATCGGCGGTCCGCACCCCGTCGGCGGTGATCAGCACCTCGCTGCGCGGGGCGAACAGCCGGGCCAGCGGCGTCCCCGGGCTCAGCAGGTGCTGCAGCCCGAACCGGTAGGCCCCGAATTCGAAGCAGATCCAGCCGAACACCCGGTGCGTCCCGGCGGCGATCCGCCGGACCGCCTGCTCCAGCGCCGGGCCCGGATCCCCGGTCAGCAACCGGTGCTCGGCGGTGCCGTCGATGTTGACCCGTAGTTCACCCGCGTCGAGTTCGACACCGGCCCGGGCGCCGATCCCCAGAATCCATTGGCCGTCGCACTCGTAGAGCAGGTAGTCCTCGCCGTCGCGGTCGGCGAGCTCGTGGGCCAACAGCCCGGCGGCGTCCGACGGCTCCAAACCGAACGGAAGCGGAATCGATTGCCCGACTTCCGAATACCGGTCGTTCATCTGCAGCATGACACTTCCTGGCTCATCGGTCGGGCGACGCGGCCGCGACGGTGCGGACGGTCGCGGCACCGGTGGTGATCGTGATCGTGACCTGTCGCCGTCGAGGGGACGGGATCCATCCGCACGCTACCAGAACTTAGGATAGCCTCTACAAAGTGTCGGGGCTGGCCTCCCCTGCGGCACGGCCCCCAACTCGACTGCGCGGAATTGGTGCAGAAATGAGTGTGCCCCGGCCGCAACCATGGGGGGGATGGGCGACCGGGGCGTTATTGAAACTATCGAGTCAACCTGACAGGAACCTGAGGGCGACATGTGGCGTCCCAGAGAACCGAGACGACAGCCGGCCTCTGAGTCGCCTCGCAACGATCAGTTGACGGCGACCAGCACGATTCCGAAGATCGTGAATGCCACCGCCATCAGGAACCAGGCCTGCAGGTAGATCGGCCCTTCGGGATCCTGGTACTTCGGCGAATCGGCAACGGGGAGTTCACGAGTAGTAGTTTGCGAAGTCATGCTAACTACTTTTGTCGATTTTGCGCCGGGCTTCAATGTATTGCTCAGCGCATCGGTCCCCCCGATGAGACGCGCGCCACAACGAGGCTCGGGTGAAACGTGAAAACCCCTCCTGCACCGAGGGGCAGGAGGGGTCTTGCTGTGCGCCGTCAGGGTTTCGAACCCCGGACCCGCTGATTAAGAGTCAGCTGCTCTACCAACTGAGCTAACGGCGCGTGAACGCTCAGGAACAATAACAGGAGTGCCGACCCGGAGGAAAATCGAGACGGTCTCCCCTGGTCACCGGCGCATCGCCTTACCGGAGAGCCAGTTGCCGAGGAATTGCGCGGCCTGTACCCCGGCGATGATGGTCAGCACCGCCACCCCGGTGACCGCCCAGTTGAACCGCTGATAGCCGTAGACGATGGCGAAGTTGCCCAGCCCCCCGCCACCGACCGATCCAGCCACCGCCGTCATGTCCACGATCGAGATGAACACGAACGTGTAGCCCAGGATCAGCGGTGCGAGCGCCTCGGGCAGCAGCACCCGGGTGATGATCCGCCAGGGTGAGGCGCCCATCGCCTGGGCTGCCTCGATCACCCCGGGATCCACCGAGACCAGGTTCTGTTCGACGATCCGGGATATCCCGAACGTCGCGGCGATGACCAGGGCGAAGATGGCCGCCCGGGTGCCGATGGTGGTGCCCACCACCCCCAGGGTCAGGGGGCCGATCGCGACGATGAAGATGATGAACGGGATCGGCCGCACGAAGTTCACCCCGATGTTGAGCACGGTGTAGACCCACCGATTGGCCAAGATGCTTCCCGAGCGGGTGGTGTAGAGCAGCACGCCGAGCACCAGCCCGAGGAAGCCGCCGAGCACCAGGGTGACGACCACCATCTGCAGCGTCTCCCACAGCGACTCCCAGAAGACCGGCCGCAGCAGTTCCCAGTCGGTGTTCACCGCCGGGCCCCTTCGACGGTGGCGCCCAGCTCGTCGACCCGGGCGTGCCGGCGCAGCCGGGCGATCATCTCGTCGACGTCGGCGTCCGGGCCGCTGAGCGCCAGGGTGACGTTGCCGACGGAGCGGCCGCCGAGCGCCGAGATGCCGCCGTAGACGAATTCGAAACCGGCCGCGGTGGTCCGCACCGCGTCGGCGAGCACCGCACCGATGCGTTCGGTATCGCTGACTCCCACGGTCACCAGCCGGCCCTCATGGCGGCGCGCCAGGGCGGCGGCGTCGTCGGCCGACGGCCTGTCGTGCAGCGAGCCGGCGACGAAGCTCGCGGTCAGCTCGGCCTGCGGATCGGCGAACACGTCGTAGACCTCGCCCTGTTCCACCAGGTGCCCGGCGTCGAGCACGGCGACCCGATCGGCGATCTTGCGCACCACGTCCATCTCGTGGGTGATGACGACGACGGTGATGCCGAACTCGGCGTTGACCTTGCGCAGCAGCCGCAGCACGTCGTTGGTGGTCTGCGGATCCAGCGCCGAGGTGGCCTCGTCGGCCAGCAGGATCTGCGGTTGGGCCGCCAGCGCCCGGGCGATGCCGACGCGCTGCTGCTGGCCGCCGGACAGCTGCGCGGGATAGGCCCAGGCCTTCTCGGCCAGCCCGACGAAGTGCAGCAGCTGCGCGATCCGGTCCCGGTGCTCATCGCGCGGGACGCCGGCGGCTTCCAGCGCGAACGCGACGTTGCCGTACACGGTCCGCGAGCCCAGCAGGTTGAACCGCTGGAACACCATCCCGATCCGGCTGCGCAGCCGCCGGATCTCCCGGGCCGACAGCGTGGTGATGTCGACGCCTTCCACCAGCACCCGTCCCGAGGTGGGCGTCTCCAGCGCATTGATCATCCTCACCAGGGTGGACTTGCCGGCCCCGGATCCGCCGATCACCGCCGAGATGCTGCCGGCCTCGATGGCCAGGTTGATGTGCGAGAGCGCCTCGGAACTCGCCGTTCCGGCGCCGGCCGGGTAGCGCTTGGTGACGTCGACGAACTCGACGATCGGCACCGACTTCCGTTGTGCCTCAGGACTTCCCACCGCGCAGCACCTCCTCCAGATCGGTGGTTATTTGCTCCAACTCCCGTCCCGGCAGGTCGACGATGACGGCGGTGTTGCGCGACTGCGCAACCACCACCCGGGTCACCTCCGGATCGTGGTAGAGCTCGACGATCCGTCGGTACACCGGGTTGTCGCGGTCCTGCGCGCGGGCGACGAACGCATTGATGTAGGGCCGCGCCTGCGGTGTGTTGGGGTCGTCGGCGTAGATGGCCGAGGACGGGTCGATGTCGGCGTCCATGGCGAAGCCGTTGTTGATGACGGCCGCGGCCACCGACGGTAACGCGGCGACGGTCTGCTGGGCGCCCAGCGGCACCACACTCACCCGGGACGCGTGCGCGTCGATGTCGGCCGGGGTGGACACCACGCTGCCCCCGCCGCGCAGCTTGATCAGGCCGGCCTGTTGCAGCACCAGCAGCGCGCGGGCCTGGTTTGTCGGATCGTTGGGCACCGCGACCTGGGAGCCGGCCGGGATCGTCGCGACGGACTTGTAGCGCTTGGAGTACACGCCCAGCGGGACGACGACCGTCGACCCGACCGGCACCAGGTTCTGTCCGGCCGAGACGTTGTAGCCCGCCAGGAACACCAGGTGCTGGAACAGGTTGAGGTCGACCTGTTTCTGCGCGAGGGCGGGGTTGGGGGCGGCGTAGTCGCTGAAACTGACGATACGGATGGTGATGCCCTCGGCGGCGGCCAGCCGCCGCAGCACCGGCCAGAAGTCGGCCGCGGCCTCGGTGGTACCGATCGTCACCACGGTGCCGCCGGGGCCGCCGTCGACGCGCACCAGCGCACTCGGACCGCCGAACAGCGAGAACACCACTCCGGCGACCAGCGCGACGGCCAACAGCGATCCGGCGATCAGCAGCGAGCGGGGCCGCCGGGGTTTCGGCGGCAGCCACAGCGGATCGGTCGGGTCCCGCTGCACCGGCTGCCCCACCGTCGTCAACCGGTCAGACGAGGCTGCTGCGCAGCATGCGGCGCGTGCGCACCCGGCGGATCGCCAGCAGCAACACCAACGCCACCACCCCGGCCACCGTCAGCTTCACCGCGGGCTGGTTGAGGAAGGCCACCGCCTTCGACTTGGCGTCGTCGGCGATGCGGCGCGGATTGGCCCGGTCGGCCAAAGTGTCGACGGTGGCGGCCAGCTGAGTGCGCGTCGATTCGATCTCGGCCTTGATGACCTCGGGATCCCGATCCACCACTTGACGCCTCCTGAGGATTCGCTGTCGTTCTGCCGCACTACCCTAGACCCCATGACCGAGAACGTTCGTCTGCAACCGGGCGACAAGGCCCCTGCATTTGCGCTGCCCGACGCCGACGGCAACGTCGTCAAGCTCTCCGACTACGCCGGACGCAAGGTGATCGTCTACTTCTACCCCGCCGCGATGACCCCGGGCTGCACCAAGCAGGCCTGCGACTTCCGAGACAATCTGGCTGAGTTGAACGGCGCCGGTCTCGACGTCATCGCCGTCTCCCCGGACAAGCCGGAGAAGCTGGCGAAATTCCGTGACCGCGACGGCCTGACCTTCCCGCTGCTGAGCGACCCGGACCGCAAGGTGTTGACCGCGTGGGGCGCGTTCGGCGAGAAGAAGCTCTACGGCAAGGTCGTCACCGGGGTGATCCGGTCCACCTTCCTGGTCGACGAGAAGGGCAAGATCGAGCTCGCCCAGTACAACGTGAAGGCGACCGGTCACGTCGCCAAGCTGCGCCGCGACCTGGGCGTCTAGGACTCGATTCGCGCGGGTGGGGGTCGCAGCAGGACCGCTGCCATCAAAGTCTTGACCCGGGCCCGTGACTGTTCGGTGGTGTCGTAGCCGACCAACCGCCCGAGGTCGACGACCAGCGCGAACGCCGCGTGCACCGCGAATCGGGCACGCTCTGGCGGCAGTTCCGGGCGCGCAGCCACCGCCAGCCGTACCCATGCCTCCACTGTCGCAAGCTGAACGTTGTGCAGGAGCGCGCGATCGGCGTCGGGAAGGTTGCCACGCTCGGTGTAGTAGGCGGTCGCCAGATCGGGATCGGCGAACGAGCGGGCCACATAGGCGTCGATCAACATGTTCAGCGCTCGCTCCGGGTTCTTCTCGGCAGCGAGAACATCGGCGATATCGCCGGACACCCGATCGGCGGCCCGGCGGAAGGACGTCGCCAACAGCTCGGGCTTCCCGGTGAAATAACGGTAGATCCCGGAAGCCGGCATCCCCACCGCCGCCGCGATGTCTTCCATGGATGTCTCGTGGTAGTGCTGCGTGCTGAAAAGGTGCATGGAGACCCTGAGCAGTGCCTCATAGCGACCCGCCGCCCCCGAAGTGGCGGTCACGACGGCCGCGTCGGGTTCAGCCCGATCCCCCGGTGCGGACGCGATGGTGGGCAGTTCGGTGCGCAGCACCGCATGCGCGAGCTCCCGCAGCACGTCGTGGATGTCGGCAGAGGCCAGCCGGGCCCGGTGGTCGGCGATGCTGCCGATCACACTGAGGGCCGCCGAGGACAGCGTCCAGCGTTGCCACGAATCCAAATCCGGCCGCAGTTCGGCCAACGGCCGCTGTATCCGGCGATTGACCAGTTTGATCTGGTCCTCGAGCACGGACTGATCCCCATCGTTGAGGTATCGCCCCTCCCAGCGGTAGAGCCCACCCGAATCGCGATTGGCCATCGAAGTATCGATCAGCGCACGAATCACCTGATCCAGCAGGTCGGCGGCGGACACCTCGGACGTCGCCTGGTCCGCGAACGCCGTCTGCTCCACCAATTGCTCCCCCAGGCTGATCACCGCATCCCGAAAGAGCTCGTACTTGCTGGATGCATGCCGGTACAGCCCCGCTGCGGAGATCCCCACCCTGGACGCGATATCACTCATGCTCACCGCGTGGTACCCGAGGGCACTGAACGCCTCGGCCGAGGCGCGCGCGATCTGCGCTTTACGGTCCTTCGGCCGGCGTTTCACCGCCGACCTCGGGTCCACTTGCACTGTTGGCATGCCTCAGCCTACCCCGCAGCGCAACCGCACATAGGAATGATCACTCGCAACCAGATCCACGCTGACACCCGATCAGTTCATTTATCCCATTGAGATGAAACCTCTTTCGACGGTCTGATGCCGTCCGTGCCCATGCCGCAATCGTCATCAATTATCAGAATGACGATTAACTTAGCTCTTGCGCAGCCGAGTTCGAAGTGACATGCTTCACACGACAGCCAGACGTGTGCGATCGGGGAAACAGCACGATGACCTACGAGCTACCCGCTCCCAGGGGGCCGATACGCGACCTGATGATGCAGGCCGGCTACATCGTCGGATTCTCGGTTCAGGCGCTGGTCAGCGTCGTCCTCGCCACCGTCAAACGACGCCTCTCCGTCTACGAGGTGGTGACCCAAACCCTGTTCATCGGGCGGGTGTGCACGGGTCCCTCACTGCTGCTGATGATGCCGATCGGCGTTTTCATCGCCGTCTCGGTCGGCGAACTGGCCGGACGCATCGGCGCGGGCGGCTACTCCGGCGCGGTGGTGGCGTTCATCATCGTCGGGCAGGCCGCCGCCCTGGTCTGCGCTCTGATGATGGCCGGTGTCGCCGGCGCGGCGATCTGCACCGACCTGGGGTCCCGGAAGATCCGCGAGGAAATTGACGCCATGGAGGTCATGGGGCTCGATCTGGTGGAACGGCTGGTCGCCCCGCGCCTGGTCGCCGCGGTGATCGTCTCCATCGCGCTGTGCGCCATGGTGACCTTCGCCGGAATCCTGGCGTGCTACCTCTACCACATCTACCTGCAGCATCTTCCCGCCGGCGCATTCCTGGCAACCTTCAGCCAGTACGGTCGGGCGTCAGACTTCGCAATGGCGCTGATCAAAGCCGCGCTATTCGGCCTCACCGCCACCCTGGTGGCCACCTTCAAGGGCTTACATGCCCGGGGCGGCCCACGCGGTGTTGCCGACTCCGTGAACGAAGGCGTCGTCATGGCCTTCGCCCTGGTGTTCATCCTCAACACGATCCTCTCGGCGCTCTACACGGTCGTGGTTCCCGCGGTTGGCAATTACCGATGACCGCCGTCACCACCTCCGCCTCCTGGCACCGCGTCAGCACGCCGGCTAGCACCGCATACGCCGGCCTGATCACCCTCGGCCGTCACGTCAGCCTGTACACGGTGACCGTGCTGACATTGCCGCAAGCGCTCGTGCGCTACCGCAAGCACACCTTCGGTCAGATCGGCGAGGTCACCTTCGGCACCCGGTCCCTGCTGTCCGGCGGCGGCACCATCGGCATCGTCTTCGCGATGTCACTTGCCGCAGCGATGATGCTGGGTGTCGAGACCCAACGCGGCCTGGAACTCGTTGGTATGAACACCATGTCGGGGATGCTGGCAGCCATCGCCAACACCCGCGAACTGGCCCCCGTTGTGGTCGCCATCGCGCTGGCCGCCAAGGTCGGAACCGGGTTCACCGCGCAGATCGGCGCGATGCGCATCTCCGATGAGATCGACGCGCTCGACGCCATGGGCATCAACTCTGTTCCGTATCTCATCGGAACCCGATTAGTCGCCGCCGTCACCTGCGTGATCCCCATCTACATGATCGGCCTGTTGGCCAGCTACCTGTCCACCCGGACCGTGGTGGTGTTGTTCAACGGCGCCTCGGCCGGAACCTATGACTACTTCTTCCATCTCGCACTCGGCCCGAAAGACCTGCTGTACTCGGGACTCAAGGCCGTCGTCTTCGCCATCGCGGTTGCCCTGGTGCACTGCACCTACGGCTACTTCGCCTCGGGCGGACCCGCAGGTGTGGGGCAAGCCGCCGGACGCGCACTGCGGACCGCCATCCTCACCATCGGCATTCTCGACGTACTACTCACCTTCGCGTTGTGGGGACTCGTCCCGGAGATTCCCGGAATGGGCATATGAGAGCCCGGCGTCGTGGAACCAGTGGGCCGGTCCTGGCTCTGCGCGGCCTGTGCGCGACGATCGCGGCAGCGTTGATCGCCGCGCTGCTGGTCGGCCGCGCCTCCGGCCGGCTGGATCCCGTCGACGACGTGTTCGTCGACGTCCCCGTCGCCGCTGGGCTGATCAGCACCGACGCGCCGATCCGCTATCACGGCGTCAATGTCGGCCGAATCGCCGAAATTACCTCTGGCACAAAACTCTCAACTGTCCGGCTCGCCATCGACAAGACCGCAATAGGTCTCATCCCGAGCTCGGTGGTGGTCCGAGTGGTACCGCGAACATTCTTCGGAGACATCTATCTGCAGCTGGCCGACGGGCGCCACCGCGACGTAGAGACCACGCTGCGCGCCGGCGCGGTCATCACGATCGACGACAGCGAGGACGCAACGTCGATGTACGACGTCTTCCGCAAGATCGTTGCGCTGTTCGCCCAGATCAAACCGGAGAAGATGCAAACCGCTCTCACCGCACTGAGCCAGGGACTGGCCCATCGAGGCAAGGACATTGGCACCACCATCGACAACCTCAGCGAAGCCGCCGACGGCCTCACCCCGGCCGCAATGCAATTCCTCGATGCGACACCGCAATTCCGCGACGTCATGGACGCGCTGCACACCGCCACCCCGGACATCATCAGAACCCTGTCCAACGTCACCGATGTGTCGAACCGGATGGTCGGCGACCCCAACTTCGGGCAGGCTCTGGATGCACTCGCGGATCTGGGTTCGGTGCTGGCCCCGTTCTTGGCCGACCATCGGGAGCAATTGATCACCATCATCGACGGGGCCGGCGCGATCCTGGCCACCACAGCGGCCCGGCAACAAGGACTTGTCGACACCCTCACCGAGGCAAAGACGTTCGCCGACGCCGGCTCGCGGACCTTCTCCACCGGCAAGTTCAGCATCACCGCGGTGGCCACATTCGCCGGGCCGATGCCGTACTCGGCCACGGACTGCCCCGTCTACGGCGGTTCGCGAGGCGCCCAGTGCGCGGCATCCACCCCGATCGACCCGGACAGCGGAGCACCGACCCGCTACGGCACCCTATCTCCGGTGGAACCGTCCACCCCGGCGGCCAACATGCCAAGACCCCAGCAACTGATCGACCCCGACGGGCAGCCCGTCGCCGCACCCTCGGGCGCGAACCCGCGTCCGGTTGTCCCGCCGACCCCGGCCCCGCAACCCCACTATCCGGCCGAGGTAGCACCCTCCTCGGCGATCGTCGGCGGCGAACCAGAAACTCGCGCGCTGACACTGCTGCAAAACACGGTGCTGGGCACCCACGAGGACTCGGAGCGCCCGAACATCGCCACGGTGGTCATGCTCGGCCCGCTGGTCCGCGGAACAAAGGTTCGTGTGGCATGAAGCTGACATGGCAGGCATGGGCCAAACTCGGGCTGTTCTGCGCCGTGGGGATCCTGTGCGGACTGCTGGTGGTCAACACCTTGTCGGTCCCGGTGCGCGGAAAGACGGTCGACTACATCGCGCAGTTCAGCAGCGTCGAAGGCCTCAACGTCGGCAACCCGGTCATGATGAATGGCATCAGGATCGGACGTGTCGACTCGATCCGGTTCGCCGACAACGGAAACGGAACCGCTCGCGCGGACGTGGGACTGGAGGTCACCGCCGGGTTCTCGCTGTCGTCGAAAGTCAATGCCGCGATTCGGTACGGTGACATGCTCGGCGCTCGCTACGTCGCACTGTCGGACCCCGGTGGCGCCATCAAGGCGGTGTCCACCGGCGACGACGCACCGCGGCTGCCGGCCGGTGGCACCATCGAACTCTCCCGGACCACACCCGCCGTCGATCTCACCGCCCTGCTCAACGGATTCAAACCACTGTTCGACGCGCTCGAACCCGACAAGGTCAACGCGTTGACCCGCGGCCTCACCGAGACGTTCGCCGGCCAGAGTGAGACGCTCAACTCGCTGCTGGCCCAAATCGCCGTCATGACAACGTCGATGGGACGCAACAAAGAACTCTTCGGCACGGTGCTGACCAATCTCTCGACCATGGCGGTATCCGTCGATGCACGCCGGCCGATGCTCGTCGACCTGCTCACCGGACTGCAGCGCCTGACCGCCGCCGTCGAGGGACCCGACGGCCAGCTGGACCTGCTGCTCGATCAAAGCAACGCCGTGCTGACGACCCTCGCGGCGACCATCGCCGACTCGGGTGAGGCGTACGGCACCGCGATCACCGATCTGAACAACATGCTCGGTGCCTGGACGAACGCCACGCCGGAGTTCACCCAGTTCGTCGAGAAACTCCCCCGGTTCGCCGACGCGATCAACCGCTCCACCAGCTATGGCGGGTTCGTCAGCCTCTACCTGTGCAATTTCACCCTGAAAATCGCCAAGCACGAGGCGAACATCTTCGGCAGCCGGCATTCGGAGGTGTGCCTGCCATGATGTTCCTGGTCAAACTCATCGACCTCTTCGTCGGCGCGGTGCTGTTCCTGTTCTCCAAACAGCGCCGGTACAACCCCTCGGTGCCACTGGCGCTCGGCACCATCGGGACGCTGGCCCTGATCATCGTGACGCTGGCAACCGTGGCGCTGCCGCGGGTCTGGTATCAGCTACGCACCAACGAGTATGCCGCCGACCTGGCCAATGCCAGCGGGCTGACCACCAGAGACCCGGTTTATGTCGCCGGGGTGCCGGCCGGACAGATCGAACACATCGCCCTGGCGGGGGACCATGTCCGCATCGGCTTCCGCCTCGATGCACACCAATCGCTGGGAAACCAGACCACCGCCACGGTCCGGTTGCGGACGGTACTGGGCAAGCGATTCCTTGACGTGATGCCCGCCGGGCAGATCGACCCCGGTTCGCCGAATGTCATTCCGCTGGCCCGCACCACCGTGCCGTACAGCATCGAGGACGTCGGACGCAAGGCCGTCGCCGCGGCCACCGGGGTGGATCGGCACGCGCTGACCGAGGCGATGCGCACCGTCGCCGGGTCCATTCCCGGCGACAACACCGATCTGCGCGCGACACTGGCCGGAATCGGCAGCGCCGGAGCCGTTTTCGCCGACGATTCGGAAAAGGTCGATTCGCTGCTGCGGATATCGCGCTCGCTGTCGGACATGCTGGTCGGACAGAACGATGCACTCGCCGACACCGTCGCGAACACGCGCGGCATCGTCGCCACCCTGGTCGCCCGTCGCGATGCGCTCGGTCAGTCCGTTGGGCACATGTCCGCCGTGCTGGCGCAGCTGGCGACCGTGTACCGGGACAAGCAGCAGGAGTTCGGCGACCTGCTGACCAAACTCTCCGCCGTCACCGCCGCCCTGAAGAACAACGCCGCCGCCATCGACCAGACGCTGTCGAAAGTGCCGCCGGCGATCCGGGCGATCACCAACGCCACCGGCAACGGGAACTGGGCCGACGTCAACTCGCCCAGCGTCGTCATGCCCGACAACATGCTGTGCGCCCTCAACATCCAGCGGGAGTGCCGATGACACGCCGGTCCTGGGTCATCCTGGCCCTGCTCGTACTTTTCCTGGGCAGTGCGACGTGGTTCGTATTCCGGCGGACCGACAACGCCACCGTCGTCCGGGCGGACTTCGCCTACGTCAACGGAATCTATCCCGGAAGCAACGTGACCATCCTGGGGGTCCCCGTCGGGAAGGTCACCGAGGTGGTGCCGCAGGGCACATCTGTCCGGGTGAGCATGTCCGTTCCCGGTGACGTCTCGCTGCCCGCCGATCTCCAGGCCTACATCGTCAGCCCGGCACTGATCAGCGACCGCAGCGTCGATCTCGGGCCCGCCTACTCCGGATCGGGACCGACGTTCACCGACGGGCAGGTGATCCCCATCGACAAGACCCACGCGCCGATTACCTTCGACAGCATGCTCGGCAGCCTGAGCACCCTGTCGGCAGCGTTGAGCCCCGATCAGGGCGACCTGGCGGCCCTGCTTTCCCGCGGCGCCGACCAATGGCACGGTCAGGGCCGCCAATTCAACACCGCGATCCGCAACCTCAGCACCGCTACCGCGGTCGTCGGCGCCCGCGGCGACGATATCGGGGCAATCGTCACGAACCTGTCGACCATGATGTCAGCCTTCGACCGCCGCCAGCTGACGCTGAACCAGTTCGTCGAGCAGCTCGGTCAACTCGGTGACAGCTGGGCAAGTCAGCGTATCGACGTCACCGCAACCGTCAACGACCTCAAGACCGTGCTCGACCAGCTGTCGCAGGTCGTCGACAAACACGGCGCTGAGCTCGGTGACATCTCCGGCAACCTCAACGCCGTCGGCGATCTGCTGGTCCGGCATCAGCCCGACCTCGCCGAGTTCATGGATCTGGTTCCGCTGATGATGCAAAACATGAAGGAGACCGTCGGGCCGGACCGGCGGGGCCGCATCCGACTGAACGTGTCATCTGTGCTCACCCAGTTCGCCGCCGCACACGACTTCTGCGAACGCACCCGCTGGCCAATCTGCTCGGGCATGGGACTGACCAACCCGGTCTCCTACCCGATCAGCCGGTCGGATCCGCTGGGCATCGTCACCGCCGTCACCGGCGCCACCCCGCCCCCCAACCCCCGGTATCCGAGGTGAGTACCGTGCGAAGCCGCAGCGGCACAAGCCTTGTCGCCTTCGGTGCCGTCGGCTTTACCGCGGCGGCGCTGTGGACGATGTCCGACCTCGGAGTTCAGGACCTTCCCGTCGGACGCGACGCGGCCGGCCCGATGATTTCCATCACGGTGGAACTTCCCACCGCCGACGGGATAACCCTCGGCGCGGACGTCCGCGACGGGCAGCAGATCGTGGGCCGGGTGGCCGGCATGCGAACCGTCGCCTCGGGTGCCTCGGTGACCTTGTCGGTTCGCGACGACAGCCGGCTGCCGTCGAACAGCACGGCCAGCGTCGAACTCCCGTCCGCGCTCGGCAACGCGTTCATCAGACTGGCCTCGCCCGATCACCCGTCGCAGGCCGTACTGCGCG
This sequence comes from Mycolicibacterium insubricum, assembly GCF_010731615.1. NCBI lineage: Bacteria > Bacillati > Actinomycetota > Actinomycetes > Mycobacteriales > Mycobacteriaceae > Mycobacterium > Mycolicibacterium insubricum. The sequence goes on from NZ_AP022618.1 coordinate 3,655,336, forward strand.
ACGGTGATGTCATACCGCCGAGCCGAACCGAACTGGGCCCCCAGATCGAAAGTGCACTGGCCACCTTCGGTGCGTTGCTGTCGCGCAGCGGCGTCGACCAACTGTCCACCATCGTCACCGAGCTCGACCAGGCGTTCAGCGGTCGGACCGAGAAGATCCGCGGACTCGTCGACCGGATGTCGGTGCTCACCGGCAAGGCCGATGAGCACCAAGGCGAGTTCGATCAGGCGGTGGCGCTGGCAGCCCAGGTCAGCAGCCAATTCGCCAACCAGCAGCACACCGTGGACAACTACCTGGACGCCATGCCGAGGCTGGTGGCCATGCTCGATATCCAGCGCGCCAAGATCCAGTCCCTGCTCGCGTCCACCACGGCGTTGGCGGCAACCGCGAATTCCGTTGCCGCCAACCATGACATGAGCGCAATCGTGCGGGATGCGGGCAGCGTCGTGACCGCACTGGACAGCTACAACGACCGACTGGGCTCGACGCTGAGCTCGATGAACACCTTCCTGACCCGGATCGCCGACTCGGTCAAGGGCGACTACATGGTGTTCGACGGCGCACTGGACATCCCCGGGAGCCTGGACAAGCTGCTCACCGGCGGCCTGCTGGTCAACGGCATCCCGATCAGCGGCGCCGAGGCGCTGGACGGCTTCCTGTCGGGCGGGCTGCGATGAGGCGGCTCGTCGTGGTCCAACTGGCCATGTTCGCCGTCATCGCGGCGGTGGTGATTCCGTTCGGGATCCGGTTCGTGGCCGGCCCGGCCGGTCTCATGCCGCCGATGACGCTGCATGCCACCATGTCCGACGCCTTCGGCCTCACCAAGGGCACCACCGTGACCGTGCGTGGGGTCGAGGCCGGAGCGGTTTCGGACGTGCGGCTCGGTCCGGACGGGACCGCCCGGGTGACGCTGGCGATCCATCCGGGAACACAGATCCCTCGCGACGCGATCATGACGGTCGGGATGAGTACCGCGGTCGGCATCCAGAGCGTGGACATTCTGCCGCAGACGAGTTCGGGTCCGTACCTGGCCTCCGGCGATACCATCGAGGCTCCCGCCGACCGGCAGCCGGTGCAGATGGACCGGGTCATGCGCGACGCCGCTGCGCTGATCGGCAGCATCGACGTCCGCTCCGTCGGGGCCGTGTCCGACGAGCTGTCGGCGTCCTTCGACGGTCTCGGCCCGAGTCTGGCAACCCTGATCGACAACGGCGCCGGTATCTCCCGGCGCATCCGCGATCAGCTCGGGCAGCTGACGCCGCTGCTCGAAGGCACGGCGCGCCTGGTCACGACGATGGCGGCCCAGGGCGGCAACTTCGTCCGCGGAATGAGCGCGGTGGCCGGATTCTCCGGACAGGTCAACGACAGTGGGCCGGTGCTGCTGTACCTGACCGACCACGCGCCCGCGACGCTGGCCTCGGTGCGCGCGGTGCTCGACACCTACCGCAACACCTTCGGCGCCACCCTGGCGAACCTGGCGACCGTCACACCGATCATCGCGGATCGCACCGACTCGCTGGACACCGGCCTCACCAGCATTCCGGCCGGGCTCAACGCGCTGGCCTCGATCGTCAAGGGAGATCGGGCCGACTTCGCACTGGTGGCCACCCAGGGACCGGTATGCGTGTTCGACGTCGACCGGCGCGCCATCGGGGACGTCAGCCCTGTCGAGCCGAGTCTGGTGCGCTACTGCCCGCCGACGCCGGACACCCAGATGCGCGGCGCCGTCAACGCGCCTAGGCCCAACCAGCTGGGCATGCAGAACTCCACGGCGCCCGGCGAGATCGTCGGCCCCGCTGTCGTGCCCGACCCGATCAAGATCCCCACCCTTGCCGAGCTCGCCTACAAGTGGCGAATGATACTGAAAGGCAACAATGTTCCCAACTGATACCGAGCCGGCCCGCACCTCATCGGACCGGTCGGACGAAACACCGCTGCTGTCGGCCGAGGAACCGAACGACGACGAAAACCCTTCGACACCGGCGGATTCCGACGGCGAACCCGATGACGACGGTCCGGAGCCGACGGAGGACACCGGCGACGCCCGGGTGACACGCCGCGCCTCCCCGCGAAGGATCGCGGGCGCCCTGCTGCTGGCGGGTTTCGTCGCCGTCTCCGCAGCTCTGGGATACACCCTCTACCAGCAGAGTGAGCTGAGCCGGCTGCAGCACGAGGCGGTGGACACCACCCGCGGATACCTGGCGGCCATGTCGTCGTTCGACTACCAGAATCTCGACGCCAACAAGGCCGAAATCACCGCCGAATCAACTCCGGACTTCGCCAAGCGCTACGACGAGATGGTCACCGCGCTCCGCGACATCGTGATCGCCGGAAAGGGCGTGGCGACGGCAACCACGATCCATGCGGCTACCGAAAGTCTCGACGAGCACTCCGCGACGGTCATCGCGTTCGTCGATCAGAGCGTCACCAACGTCACGGCGCCCAAAGGCAATCAGCAGCGGTATCGCATGGTCGTCACCTTGGCGCGCGAGGGTGACCGCTGGTTGGTGAGCAACGTCGAAACTCTCTGAGAACCCCGAACCGGAAAGGAATACCCTCCGATGCCGATGCACTATCTGGCCGACCAGGCCGCCGAACCGCAACTGCCGACGCTGACCTGCCAGGAGACGCGAATCCAGATCACCCAACGCACCCGCAGATGGAACAGGAAACCGGTGGTCACCGTCGTCGACGCACTGGATTTCTGGTCGGCCGCGGCGTCGGCGGCCAACGTCGTCATGCAGCTGAGCTGGCCCGAGGTCGGCTACGGTGTCGCCGAAAGTCGGGTCCATTCCGGAGCATTGATGTATCACCCATGGAAGCGCCTGCGGACCACCGCGCAGTACATGGCCGTCGCGATCCTGGGTACCGAAGAGGAACGCAAGGCCTACCGCGAGGCGGTCAACGTCGCCCATCGGCAGGTCCGGTCCACAAACGAGAGTCCGGTGAAATACAACGCCTTCAACCGCGAACTCCAATTGTGGGTGGCCGCCTGCCTGTTCATTTTCTACGAAGACACCTACCAGCTTCTGCACGGAAAGTTGACCGAAGAGCAGGCCGATGCCTTCTTCCGAAGCGCCATGCCGATCGGCACCACCCTGCAGGTCACCGAGGACATGTGGCCGGCCACCCGTAAGGACTTCGACGTCTACTGGAACACCGCATGCGAACGGATCCAGGTCGACGAGTTCGTCCGGGACTTCCTGATGGACCTGGTGAACCTGAAGATGATCAACGTCGTGCCCCGGCTGATCCTCGCTCCGCTGTTGCGCTTCCTCACCGTCGGTTTTCTGGCACCGGTCTTCCGGGAGCAGCTCGGATTGGAATGGACCGACACCGACCGGCGGCGGTTCGAGCATCTGTTCCTGTTCGTCGCCGTGGTGAACCGCTGCATCCCCAGACGACTGCGCACCTACAACTACACGGTGCTGATGCGAGATCTGCGCTGGCGCCTCCGGCGGAAGAAGCCGTTGATCTGAACGGCATGCTTCGCCGGTACCTCGCCGACCGGCGCTTCCTCCTGATGCTGCCGCGGGCGATCTGTCTGCAGATGCTGCACCCGGCCATCGCGGCCGGGATCTACCAGCACTCGGTGTACCGGGAACGGATCTGGCAGCACGAGCGACGGACCATACCCGTCGTCATCGAGATTGCCGGGTCCGCGCGGGATATGCGGCCGGTCATCCGGTTCGCCCACGAACACGTCAAGGGCCTCGACGAGCGCGGTCGGCCCTACCACTCGCTGAACCCGGACCTGTTCTTCTTTCAGCACGCCACACTGGTGGACACCCTTTTCACCATGGTGGAAAGCAGTATCGGTGTGCTCGAACCCGACCGGAGTGAACAGCTGTATCAGCAGTGCTGCGGCTGGTACCGGCGGTATGGCATCTCGACCCGCCCAATGCCGGACAGTTGGCCGGATTTCCGGGATTACTTCGAGAGGCGCTGCACCGACGAACTATCCGCCGGTCCGCATTTCGACCCTTTCCGCACGGAGATCTTCGCGCCATCGGACTGGTGGCCGCGGCTGGCGCCGAGACGGGCGGTGCGCGCCATGCAGCATCCCAGGGCCCGGGAACTGACCGGCGTCACCGTCAGCGAGACCGATCACCGATCGCTGCGGAGGTTCCTCAAGACCGCCGCCATGCTGCCACCGGGCAAGTACCCTTGGACAACCGGATCCGCCTCGACGGCGGAGATCACGGAATGCCCGTCCGCACCCCCGGTTCAGCCTCGGCGGACCGGACATGGGGCTCGACTCGCCCGATCGAGCCCACCCAACCCCAGGAGGCCGATGTGACCGACCCCGCTCCCGCCCCGCGGTACCTCGATGACCGAATCGCCCACTGGGCGGCGACCAAACCCGACGCCGAGGCGATGAGTTACCTGGGCCGGACGTGGACCTGGACGCAGTGGTACGACCGGGTCCGGCGGCTGGCCGGGGCGCTGACGCAGCGCGGAATCGGCCGCGGCGATGTGGTGGCGTTCCTGGACAAGAACCATCCCGCCGGGGTGGAGTTGACGCTGGCGGCGGCCTCGATCGGGGCGGCCACCGTGGTAGTCAATTTTCGGCTGGCCGCCGACGAGCTGGTCTATGTGCTCAACGACAGCGAGGCGAAGCTGCTGATCGTCGGCGCGGAGTTCGCTCCGACCGTTGCCGAGGTCGCCGACCGTATTCCCGGCCTACACACGATCATCGCGGTCACGCCCGACGGTGCCGATGGCGACGAATACGAACAGCTGCTCAGCGCATCGACGCCCGTGGAGGTTTCCGACCAGCGCGACCCCCACGACACCGTCCTGGTCATGTACTCCTCGGGCACCACCGGCCGGCCCAAGGGGGTGGAGATCACCCACGCGAATCTCCTTGCCCACATCCGCTATTCGCACGAGGGCTGGGAGTTCGACGACGGCGACAAGTGCATGGTGTCCATGCCGCTGTTCCACGTCGGCGGGTCCTCCTATGTCCAGACGCCCATCAGCGACGGCGTCCCCGCGGTGATGACTCGCGACGTCGACGGCGCCGCGCTCGCCGGCGCCATCCTGGCCGGCGCCAACCGCACCTTCCTGGTGCCGGCGGTGCTGGCCAAGGTGCTCGAATCCGGCCCCGATGCCGTCGCGCTGTTCGGCGCGCTCAAGACGTTCAGTTACGGCGCGTCGCCGATGCCGCTGCCGCTGCTGCGCGCGGCGCTGGAGGCCTGGCCGAACACCGACTTCATCCAGGTCTACGGGCTCACCGAGGTCTGCGGGGTGATCACCCACCTGGGGCCCGAGGACCACCGAGACACCGAACACCCGGAGCGGCTGGTCAGCGCAGGGAAACTCGTCGCCCACGCCGAGCTGCGCGTGGTCGACCCGGACACCCTGACCGACAAGCCGGTCGGTGAGCAGGGTGAACTCTGGTTCCGCACACCCCAGTTGATGAAGGGCTACCGGAACCGGCCGGCGGCCACCGCCGAGGCCATCACCCCCGATGGCTGGTTCCGCACCGGCGACATCGGCCACATCGACGCCGACGGGTATGTGTTCGTCGAGGACCGGCTCAAGGACATGATCATCTCCGGCGGGGAGAACATCTACTCACTGGAAGTGGAACGGGTGCTGGCCGAACATCCGGCGGTGCTGGAGGTCGCGGTGTTCGGTGTACCCGACGAGAAGTGGGGCGAGGCCGTGCACGCGACCGTCGCGCTGGCTCCCGACTCCGGATCCGCCGATGTCGACGCGGACGCGTTGATCACCTGGTGCCGTGAGCGCCTCGCCCACTACAAATGCCCCAAGGCCGTCGACCTGATGCCGGAACTACCGCGCAACCCCACCGGCAAGATCCTGAAAAAGGATCTGCGCCAGCCGTTCTGGGCCGGCCACTCCCGCAGTACCGTCTAGGGCGCGAGTTACCCGCAAGCGGGGGCGAGCGCGGCGAGCAGCAGGGCCTCGGTGCCGGCGGCCTTCTCCAGCACGCCCAGGTCCAGGCTCTCGTTGATGCTGTGCGCGGCGCTGGCCGGATCCTCCGGGCCGGTCACCAGGATGGTGGCGTCCGGGAAGGCGGCGGCGAATTCGGCGATGAACGGGATCGACCCGCCCATCCCCATGTCGACCGGAGCGACACCCCAGGCCGACTCGGTGGCGGCGCGGGCGGCGTCGTAGACCGGGCCGGTCGCGTCGATGGCGTACGGGGCGCCGACCTCGCCGTCGACGACGCGCACCCGGGCGCCCCACGGCGCATGCGATTCCAGGTGCGCCCGCAGCGCCGCCAGATGCGCGGCGGGATCCCCGCCCGGTGCCACCCGCAGGCTGATCTTGG